>JBGSTS010000159.1:0-45090 GCA_041736435.1 Desulfobacterales bacterium
GACGCTTGGGATCGCCGCAAGCCTGAACCCGGTCATGGAAACCCTGACCCTCGAGGCCATGACCGCGCCCCTGCCCGAGTCCGCACCCGGCGTCCTCGGCCCCGAGTCGCTCGAACGGATTCTCGCCCTCGCTCAGGGAAAAAACTGCCTGGCCGTCGGACCCGGGCTGGGCCCGGCCCCCGAAACCGGAGAGCTGGTCCGACGTCTCGTGCGACGCAGCCCCTGCCCGATCGCGATCGATGCGGACGGCCTGAACCACCTGGCAGGCCGCCTCGACTGCCTGGAGAACCTCCCGGTCGAAACCGTTATCACCCCGCATCCCGGTGAAATGGCACGCCTGCTCGGCACGACGGCGGCGACCGTCCAGAGCGACCGTATCGGCTGCGCCCGCAACCTGGCAACGTCTCTCAGGATCCATGTGGTTCTGAAAGGCGCCCGCACCGTCATCGCCCGCCCGGACGGAACGGTGTTCGTCAACCCCACCGGCAACCCAGGAATGGCGGCCGGCGGCATGGGCGATGTGCTCACCGGAGCCGTTGCCGGTCTCATCACCCAGGGCGTGAGCGCCGACCTCGCCGCCTGCACCGCAGTCTACCTGCATGGGGCGGCGGCCGATACGCTGGCGCAGTCTGCCGGTCCCCGTGGGTTTCTGGCCAGGGACGTCATGCACGGCCTGCCCGCTGAAATCGCCCGGATTCAAAAAGCGGCGCACTAAATGGGCACGCACGAAGCCCCCCTGGCCAGCTTCCGGTTGACAACGAGCTCCGCCGCTGAAACCCGCGAATTGGGCATGCGCTGCGGCAGGCTCCTGCAGGCGCCTGCCGTGCTGGCCCTCATCGGAGACCTTGGCAGCGGCAAGACGGTTTTCGTGCAGGGTCTGGCACGCGGCCTCGATCTGCCGGAGGCGTGGGTTGTCACCAGCCCCACCTTCACCCTCATCAACGCGTACCCGGGCCGGCTGCCCCTGTTTCACGTCGATCTCTACCGGTTGGGCGACGGGGATGCGGACATCGAAGAGCTGGGCCTGGCCGAAATTTTGGACGGCCGCGGGGTGGTTGCCGTGGAGTGGGCTGAAAAGCTTCCCCGTAGCGAAGCCTGCGAGCGTTTGGAGATCCGCTTTTCGTTCTGCCCCGGCGAAAATGAGCGCAAGCTGGATCTCGATGCGTATGGACAAGTTGCGCTGAGTTTGCTAAATGCCCTGAATTCAGGCGCGGCCGGAAATGAGGGTCAGGAACTGCGCTAATCCGTCCCTTGCTGCCAGACTTAGACGGCCAGACCGCGGAGGCGTTGCATGGGGTTGATCGTTCAAAAATTTGGCGGGACGTCGGTGGCCGATATCGACCGGATCCGGAAGGTCGCTCTGCGAGTGGCCAGAACCTACACCCGCGGCGATGACGTCGTGGTCATCGTTTCCGCCATGTCCGGGGTGACCGACGGTCTGATCGGACTGGCCCGAAAGGTCAACGAAAGCCCGGACAAACGCGAGCTGGACGCCCTGCTCGCCACCGGCGAGCAGACCACCGCGGCGCTGCTTGCCATGATGTTGAAATCCATGGAGATCCCGGCCCAGTCGCTCATGGGGTTTCAGGTGGAGGTACGCACCGACCACTGCTTCGGAAACGCCCGGATCCAGGATATCCGCGTCGACCGGGTCCGCAGTCTGCTCGCCGAGCGCACCATCGTCGTAGTGGCCGGCTTCCAGGGCTGCGATGACCAGGGAAACATCACCACCCTGGGCCGGGGCGGTTCGGACACGTCGGCCGTGGCCATCGCCGCCGCGCTCAAGGCCGACGCCTGCGAAATTTACACCGATGTCACCGGCGTGTTCACAGCCGACCCCAACGTAGCACCCAGGGCGCGCAAAATCGACCGGATCTGCTTCGAGGAGATGCTGGAGATGGCGAGCATCGGGGCCAAGGTACTGCAGATCCGCTCGGTGGAGTTCGCCATGAAATACAACGTGCCCGTGCACGTGCGATCGTCTTTTACGGATGAGGAGGGGACCATGGTCGTCCAGGAGGACAATGGGATGGAGCGGGTGGTGGTATCGGCGGTGACGATGAACAAAAACGACGCCCGCATCACCCTGCGCAAAGTCCCGGACATGCCCGGCATCGCCGCCCGGATCTTTACACCGGTCGCCGCGGCCGGCATCTGCGTCGACATGATCATCCAAAACACCCGCGCCAGCGGCAAAACCGACCTGACCTTCACGGTCCCCAAAACCGACTATCAGACCGCGCTCGATATCGGGAAAACAGTGGCAAACGAGATCGGGGCCGAGGATGTCTTCGGCGACGAAACGATCGCGAAGGTCTCGGTGACGGGGGTGGGCATGCGCAGTCATCCGGGCGTGGCGGCACGCATGTTTGCCTGCCTGGCCCGAGAAGGCATCAACATCATGATGATCAGCACTTCCGAGATCCGGATCTCCTGCCTGATCGAGCAAAAATACGCGGAACTGGCGGTCCAGACGCTGCACACCGAATTCGGGCTCGACGCCCCCTGAAAGCGCTCGTCGATGAGACGCTTCACCCCGGGCCAGCTGGTCTTCGTGGTCGCCCTCGCGGCCATCCTGCTGGGGGTAGCGGTCTACCGCATCCTCTTTCTGTTCTGACCCGCCAGCCCATCCCCTTTTTTTTTCGGCCGCGTGCCGGCTGCGGCAACTTCCCATGACCTTGCGGCGGTATGTCACAACGTTGCTCAGTTTTGAAAATGATATTTGACGCCGACGGTATACTGATGGTCGCGCTGATCACACCATTTGACTTCCGCCACCACGTTCGATCGCACGAACCCGGCAGCATAATCCCCGGTCCCGGCCACAGACCTCTCAAGACGGATCAACACCGTTGCGCCGGCGGCAACAGGACGCGGCGTTTCAATATAGCATCCGGCCCGGCTGCAGTTGAGCATCCTTGCGGCGGCGGAGTCGCTCTTGTTGAAATGGGACCAACGAATGCTGAAATTACAGGCCTGGCGCTGCTCGGCCCGCCGCTCTTCGGGGTAGCTCAAGCCGGACCTGGACACATACGGAATCCCCGCCAGGACACTTGAAATGGCCTGGATCAACTCGTGGCTACTGACATCTTTGAAGCAGTACCCATCCGCCCCGGCCTCCAGGGCCGCCCGAATGTTGTGATCCGATTCCAGAATGGTCAGGACCAATATTTTTACCTCCGTGCGTTGGGACAGTTCGGGCAGCACATCATACCCGCTGATCCCCGGAAGCCGGAGGTCCAACAGAACCAGATCGGCCGGGACATCGTCGACAACCCGAATCGCCTCTGCCCCGCTGGCCGCCTCTGCCACCACCTCCAAATGCTCCTGCGCGTTGATCAGCTCCTTCAAGGCGGTGCGGTAAAGATCGTTGTCCTCGACGATGATGATTTTCTTTTTGGCGTTCATGGGCTCTCCGCAGATAGGCTGTGGTCTGCACGAAGGTCTTCCTGTTCAATGCGGCCCGGAACTGCCTTCGGATGGCGGAAATACGATACGAATGCTCGTGCCGCTCCCGGACAAGGAGTTCAGGCAAAACGATCCCCCGATGATTTCGACCCGCTCCCGCATGCGCTTCAACCCGAAGCCGCTTACGCGATCGCCGCCACGGTAAACCTCTCTGAAGTCAAAGCCACGGCCGTTATCCTCCACCTCCGCCACAAAATCATTGCCGGATTTTTTCAATCGGATCACAGTCTCTTTTCCAACACTTCAATATGCTTGTCTATAAGGTAACAACCTCATTTTTTTAGGGGAGATACTGACAAACGTGACATTTTCCCCTTTTGGCGTTTGATTTTTTTCTTGACACGCGCCGAAATGACCGATATCGCTAAATCCTATGCTCATAAGACGTCTGATAAGTTCGGCTGAGTACCCCGCTATGACCGAATCGTTGAAATCCATTCGATTGTCCGAACGCGTTTGCGAAGTAGTAAAAAAACTCATCGAGGAAGAGGATTTCAAAATAGGCGACAAATTCTATTCCGAAAATGAATTGACCTCAAAACTCCACGTAAGTCGCTCCTCCGTGCGGGAGGCGGTCCGGATCCTGGAAGCCACGGGGTGGGTGAAGGTCGAGCATGGCAAAGGCATTTTCATCGTCAGCGGCGGCCACCAGGGGCTTGAAGCGTTTACCAACTGGCTGAAGAGCAACGAAACGGATATTCTGGAGCACTTTGAATTGCGCCTCATGATCGACCCGCGGGCCGCCGCCTATGCGGCGCGGAAAGCCACTCCGGAAGACGTAAAAACACTTGAAGGGCTGTGCGAAGAGTTTTCTCTCCTGGCAAACCAGGCTCCGACCGAGATGTTGATCAAAATCGATGAGCGATTTCATGCTGCGATCGCGAAATCCACAAAGAACAAAACGCTTACGGTGCTGATGAATACCATGACGCGGGACCTTTCCGAGGGCTGGATATCGAGCCTTCACGTTCCGCACAGGATTCGAAAGACGGTAAAGGAGCATCGCCAAATCGTCGAGGCGATCAAAATGCATCAAGCGGAAGCCGCGGAGCGTCATATGGTGGCACATTTGACCAACGCGCTCGAGGAAATCAAGCAACTCATTCTGAAAGGCGAGAAGAGTGGTTAAAATCGTTACGCTGATTGAAAACGATGAGGGGGAACATCACGCGTTGAAGGCGGAGCATGGGATTTCGTTCTACATCGAGAGGGACGGGCGCAAGCTTCTCTTCGATACCGGCCAGTCCGGTGCGTTCATCGAAAACGCGAAAAAGTTGAACATCGATCTTGCCGGGACCGAATTCGTCGTTGTCAGCCACGGGCACTATGACCATTCGGGCGGGGTCAGGCCCTTGGCCGGGCTGACGTCCAGCTTTCAACTGGTGCTGGGGAAGGGTTTCTTCACGGGTAAATACGCAACGGACGGCCACGCCTACGAGTACCTGGGAAACGATTTTGATGAAGCGTTTCTCAAACGGCAAAACATCGCATACAGGTTTGTTGAACGGAATGTAGAAGAAATCGTTTCGGGCGTCTTCGCGGTTACCGGGTTTCAATTACGCCACGCCGATGAAGTGATCAACCCGCGCTTCAAGATATTGCGTGACGGCAGGTTCGAGTCGGACCCTTTCACGGATGAACTTCTGCTGGTCGTGAAAACTGCGAAAGGGCTGGTCGTATTGCTGGGGTGCTCCCATCCGGGAATGAAGAACATGCTCGATACGGTAAGAGACCTTTTCTCCGAACCGCTTTATGCCCTGCTGGGCGGAACTCATCTGGTGGAAGCCTCCGATGCCAGCATCGAAAAAACCATGTCCTATTTAGGAAAGGGGGTCGTTGACGTGATCGGCGTTTCCCACTGCACGGGGAGGAAAGCAACCGACAAAATCGCGGCATTGGTACGCGGGGAGTTCCGCAACAGCACGGGTAAAATGCTGTGGATCGATGGATGATGACTCGGCAACCATGAACCGCCATAGGGGCGAAACGTTTAACCTGCGAAACGAAAAGGAGATTCGGCTATGAAAACAAGAAAATGGGGCTCACTACTGATTGGCGCGGGACTGATCCTGATGCTGGTTTTCGGTGGAGGGTTTGATAGGGACGCCGGTGCCGCCGACCCGGCTGTGAAAAAAATCGTTTGGAAATCCTCGGGTCACGGGCCGGCTAGCGACCCGTCCCAGATTTTCCACGACAATGCCTGCAAAGATATCACCATCTCTTCCGGCGGCCGGCTGGAAGTAAAACCCTTTGTGGGCGGATCCATTGTCCCAGCCTACAAAGAGCTGGATGCCGTGCATGAAAACGTCCTGCAAATGGCCTACACCTGCCCCATGTACAGCCTGGACAAGTGGCCGGCGGCGGGCCTCATCAGTTCCCGGCCGGACGCTTTGGCGGGGGAAGCCCTTCGAACCTGGTTCAGCTATGCCGGGGGGGCGGACTTGATGAACAAGATGATGGAGGGGTACAATGTCCAGACCTTCCCGGGTTGGCTGAGCCCTCTGCCGGAAGAGGTGTTTCTCCATTCCAAGGTAAAAATCACGAAAGTTGCCGATTTAAAGGGCCTCCGGGTGCGGTGCATGGGTGACGGCGGCGAAGTCATGAAGGCATTGGGGGCGTCCGTCGTCATCATCCCGGGCGGAGAACTGTACGAAACGATGCAGCGAGGCGTCATCGATGCGTTTGAGTATTCTACCCTGGCGTCGAATTGGAACATGCACTTCAACGAAGTGGCAAAATACGTCATTCTCTCCCCGGTGCGGGCTCCGAGCGACCCGCAGGTTTTCTTTGTCAACAAAAAAGCCTGGGCCGAACTACCCGACGACCTGAAAGTTCTGGTAAAAAACACCCTGGACAAGTGGGCCCAGGCGGAGCATGAGTACCTGGTGGCCGAATCCATGAAGGCCATCGACAAGTTCAAGCAGGCGGGGTGCGAAGTTTATAAACTTCCCAAAGAGGTTGAGGATGCCGTTGCCGCCGCAGCGGAAAAATTCTATTCTGATAAATCCGCCAAGCTAAAGGGAATCTTCGAGGAGATCCACACGTCCATGAAAAATTTCGGCAAGGCTTACACCGCGATGCATTAAGAAATAGCGGCGTTCACCATCGGAATCCGAACAGCAGCACCTCTCGGTCGCCCGTGACGGGGGTGACTCCGCCACGGGCAGGGGGGATGGCGACGCGGGAATGTAACACCCCCGACAGACTCGAACTCCCTGAGGAGGAATATCTTGAACGCATTGAAACGAGTCTTGAGGTCCATCGATTTGATCAGTGAAACATCGGGTAGAATCGGCAAGTGGTGCGCCTTGCTGCTGGTTTTGGTCGGTTCCTACGATACCATCGCCCGTCATGTCTTTAATGCTCCGACGGAGTGGGGCTACGACATGATCTGCATGGTGGGGGGGACCATGTACCTGCTGGGGGCCTCCTACGATTACCTGCACGAAGCGCACACGCGGGTGGACCTGCTTTACAACAGGCTGCAGCCAAGAGGCAAGGCGATCATGAATGTGGTCGCAGCGCTTCTCTTTTTTTTCCCCCTGATGGGGGTCATGCTGAAGTATGCCGTTGTTTGGGCCGTTCGCGCCTGGAAGGTCAATGAGGTGATGTTCACAAGCTTCTGGTACCCCCCTGCCCTGCCGTATCGATCGATCTTCGCTCTCGGCTTATTTCTTCTGGTGTTGCAAGGGCTGGCAAAGTTCGTCCGGGATCTATATTTCATCCTACGAGGTGAGCAAATTGATTGAAATGAGCGCGGAACTCGTCACCTTTCTGATGTTGGGCGGGGTGTTTGCTCTGGTCCTGACAGGCTTCCCCATTGCGTTCATCATCGGCAGCGTCGCGTTCCTGGTTGGGACCTTTGCCTTAGGCCCCAATACAACCTACCACATTCTCTACAGCCGGTTCTACGATCTGTCCCTGAACTACTCATACCTGGCGGTGCCGCTTTTTACATTCATGGGGGTCATCCTCCAGCATTCCGGCATCACCAAAGAACTGTATGACAATCTGTACGATGCCCTGGGAAGCCTGCGGGGCGGTTTAGCGATCGTGACGGTGATATTCGGAACGATCCTGGCCACATGCCTGGGGGTCATCGCTGCATCGGTGACCATTCTCAGCTTGATGGCCCTGGCACCCATGGTGAACCGCGGCTACGACAAAGCCTTATCTTCCGGGGTCATCGTGGCCTCGGGTACGCTGGGAATCCTGATCCCTCCGAGTATCATGCTGGTTGTATACGGGCCCCAGGCGGGACTCTCCATCGGCCAGATGTTCATGGGCGCATTTTTCCCTGGGCTGCTGCTTTCAACGCTGTACATTTCTTACACCGCCACCCGCTGTTTTCTGAACCCAAAGCTGGGGCCGCCCATTTCCAGAGAGGAAATGACCCCGTTTTCGATGCGGAAGATCCTTCGGCTTTTAAAATCATTGCTTCCACCGGTCGTGCTGATCTTAGCGGTGCTAGGCTCTATTTTCGCGGGCGTCGCACCCCCCACTGAAGCCGCAGCTCTCGGCTGTTCGGCTTCCATTCTTCTGGCGATTCTGTACCGCCGATTCAGATGGCAGGTCATTAAAACGGCGGCGATCGAAACCTTGCGGGTGAGTGCGTTCGTAGTGATGATCGCGGCGCTCTCCTATGCCTTCGTGGGGATCTTCATGAACGCGGGCTGCGGAGAGGTCGTCACAAATGTCATCCTCGCGATTCCCGGCGGGAAATGGGCCTCCTTTGCGGTGATCATGCTGATCGTCTTCATGCTGGGGATGTTCATCGAGTGGATCGGCATCGTTTTCATCATCGTCCCGATCTTCTCCCCCATCTTCACACAGCTCGGTTTCAACCCTCTCTGGGCGGGACTCATGGTCTGCGTCAATCTGCAGATGGCCTTCATGACCCCCCCCATGGCGATGTCCATTTTCGTTCTGAAGGGGGCGGCTCCGAAGGAACTCAACATTTCCATGGGGGACATCATCAAAGGGGTGATCCCTTTTGTACTTCTGGTGATGTTTGCCCTGGTGCTTTTGACGATCTTCCCGGGAATCATCACCTGGCTGCCGGAAAAAATGATCGGAAAGGCCTAAACCGTGTGTTTTTCAGAACCTCGCTCTGAACGCGCATCGACACTAAACAGCCGGCTTTTTCAGAAAAAGGGAGGCGATCATCCCCGCAAGCGAAATCCCCCCGGCCACTATGAACGGCAGCGTGAAGGAGCCGCTGAGGTCCGCGAGGTAGCCCCCGAACGCGGGGCCCAGCGCCTGGCCGATCCCGAAGAAAAGCGTTATGAACCCCAAACCGGCGGGCGCCAGGTGCGACCCCACGAAATCTCCCGCGGCCACCGCCATGATGGTCGGGATGCTCCACGCGGTCAGTCCGAACAGGATGGCCGAAAGGTAAAACCCGAACGGTGCTTTGATCAGGGCGTAGCTGATATAAGAGACCCCCAGCACGAGGTAGGCGAGCGCCGCGCCGCGGCTCCGGCCGAGGCGGTCGGAAATGCCGCCCCAGATCACCCCGCAGAAGGTGCTCAAGGCTCCCACCATGGCCCACAGCCCTCCGGCATACGCCTGGGTCATGCCCATCTCCTTTACAAGATAGGCGGCAAAAAAGGTCATGTAGATGATGTAAGATGACCCGTAGAAGAAATAGACCAGACCCAAATACCAGACCGACTTTTTGCGGCAGACGCTGGACCACTGCAGGGTTGAGACCTTCGTCCCGGCCGGGACCGCGGGCGGCGCATCGTTTTCGGAGGCGCCGATCGGCATGAGCCCTTTTTCATACGGTCGGCTGCGGATCAAGACAAACACGACGGCGGCGATGACCAGGGCGATCCCGCCAAGAAGATACCATGCGTTCCGCCAACCCTCCACCCCGTAGGCGGACAGGATCGGGGGGACCAGCAGGCCGGAGATAAGCGTGCCGGCACCGATTCCGCCCGACACGATGCCCGTGGCAAAACCTCTTCGGTTCATGGCGAACCAGGCTGAGCCGAGGGCCATGGCGGGGACATAGGCAGCCCCGTTGCCCAGGCCCGTCAAGAATCGCATGGAGAGGGCAAAACCGAAGGAGTGGGCCAAGCCGGTCAGCATCAAGGTGATCCCCAGGAGGACGAGGGCCAGCGTGATGACGATGCGCGTCCCGAAACGGGCCGCCATGAATCCCCCGATGATGGCCATGCTCAGGTAGCCGACAAAATTCCCGGTGCCCAATACGCCCAACTGGGTGTAGTCTAACTTAAGACCGTCCTTCATGGCCGGCAGCAGGATGGTGTAAGCCATACGGCCAAAGCCATGGGCGGCGATGGTCGTCAGCATGCCCATGAAAATGACGATCCAGCCGTAGTGGAGTTTGCCTGCTTTCATCGCATCCGCCTTTCCATGGACACCGGTTAGGAGTGGTCATGATCCGGCGCGGCGACCGAATCAATTGTTGCACGGGCCATAAGGCACGCACCCCGTGAACCGGCATTGCTTTTTTTTGGGTCAATCCGGGAGCAGATCGTAGAAGTAGCGCATCACATCCGAGCGCGTGACGATGCCGATCACCTGCCCGTTGTCCACCACCGGCAGCCGCCCCACATCGTGCTTGACCATGATCTCGGCGGCCTGCATCGGGCTTTTGCCCGGTTCGATCGTGCGCACGTCCGCCGACATGAAGGCCTTGACCGGGGATTTGAGCTGGGACTCTTTGCGCACGCGCCTGAAATCGCGGCGCGAGATCATGCCGACGATCCGACCGTCGTCGATGACGGGGATCCCCGTAATGCCTTTCTGGCGCAGGAGCATGGCCGCCTCCTCCATGCGCGTAACCGAGCTGACCGAGCTGACCGGGAAAGACATGAGGTCGCTCACCTGAACCGACGCCTGCTGGTTGCCCTGGATCAGCTCCAGGATCCATTGCTCCACAGCGTCCGGGTGGACGCCCTTGATCTGGGCCGCACCGGCCCGGGGGTGGCCGCCCCCGCCCATGCTGCGCATGATCGCCCCCACGTCCAGCGCCTCCGACAGGCTGCGGCCGATAACCATGCAGCGGCTCTTGACGGCATCGGAAAAAATCCCGAAGGCGGCATCGACGTTGAGGATTTCCATGTACATGCGCACCACCACGGCCAGGCTGTCGAGGTGCCCGTCGATGGCCATTTTATTGATGCTGATGCGGTGCCCCTTAACCTTACTGCGCCGGGCGTGCTGGAGCATTTTGAAGAGGATCGCCTTGTGCTTTTCACTGTAGGCCGGTTTCAGAAAGGTGCTCAGGATAGTGAGGTCCGCCCGGCGCTGGAGCAGCCACCCGGCCGCATGGGCGTCCTCGGCTGTGGTGGCCGGGAAGGTGAG
The DNA here is from genome assembly GCA_041736435.1 of Desulfobacterales bacterium. GTDB lineage: Bacteria > Desulfobacterota > Desulfobacteria > Desulfobacterales > SpSt-501 > SpSt-501. The sequence continues at coordinate 10,804 of JBGSTS010000159.1, forward strand.
GTTGCCGGTGTCCTCGTAGATGCCGGCCAGCAGCAGGGTCGCCTGCATGGGGGTGAGGAGCTTGCGGTTGCGCTTCAGCTCGCGCACCAGCAGGGTGGTCGTCGCCCCGACGGGCTCCCGGCAGCCCCCGGCGGCGTCGATCGAGCCCCTTTCGAGGTGATGGTCCCACACCAGAATCTCAAGCCCCTTGCGATCCTTCAACGGTTCCATCCGATCCAAACGGCTCCACCTGCTGGCGTCGACGACGACCAGCCGGTTCACGGCCTTCAGGTCCACGTCGGCCGGCGTGTAGGTCAGGAAGAGCTCCTTGTGGAGGGACAGAAAGGCTTTAACGTTGGGGTTGAGGGTCTTGGGCAGAACGGCCAGGGCGTTGGGGAACAACAGGGTGGCGGCAATGACGGAGGCGAAGGCGTCAAAGTCGGCGTTCTTATGCGTCGTGACGATCTGCATTCAGCCCGGCCCTTCGAGGTCTGCGTGCACGTGGAAGCTCCGTTCGGTGGATACTGTTTTGTATCACAGGCGGCGGAGGGCATTCAAGGGGCAGCTGGGCCGAATATCGTTTCCGTACGGTTGCATGACCCTCCAGCCGGTTGACAGCCGGTGGTGGTTTGATACAAGTATCCTGCTGTTAACGCGCTTGCCCACGCTCGGAAATGCAATCTGATCCTGGAAAATTTTCAGGAAACGTTCGGGCCGGAGAAAAACTGATGAGCAAGGCCATCCTGTCGATTTTGGGACGCGACCGCCCCGGGATTGTCGCCGCCGTGTCGCGGGTGCTGTGCGAACATAACTGCAACATTGAAAACGTGAGCCAGACCATGCTGCAGACCGAGTTTGCCGGCATCTTCATCGTCTCCATGCCGAGCGGAACGGGCGCCGGGGACCTGCAACGTGCACTGGAGTCGCAGCTCCTGCCCCTGGCCTTGACGGTGCTCACGAAACCCTGCGAGCCCGGCGAGCAATCCTGCCCGGCCAAGGCCTGCGAGCCGTTTGTGATCACCACCCGGGGCCCGGACCGCAAGGGGCTCGTGGCCGACATCTCGGAAGTCATCGCCCGGCATGGCGTCAACATCACCAACCTTCAAGCAATGTTCAAGGGCGGAGATGATCCCGGCGACAACATCATGATCTACGAGGTGGATGTCCCGCAGGCCGCGGACCCGCAAGCGCTGGCGGCGGATCTGCGCGCCCGGGCCGAGGCGCTGCGTCTGGATTTGATCCTTCAGCATCGCAACATTTTCGAAGCCCTTCACCGCATCTAACGAGGAAAAAACACCGCCATGCTGACCCAACGCGAAATCATCTCCACTTTAGAGATGCTTAGAAACGAGCACCTGGACGTGCGCACGGTCACGCTCGGGGTCAACCTGCTGGACTGCGCCGGAGGGGGGCTGCCTCAGGTGCAACGGCGGGTCGCCGAGCGGCTGTTGGGCGTGGCCGGCAATCTGGTCCCGGTCTGCGACCGCATCGGTCAGAAATATGGGATCCCTGTGGTCAACAAGCGCATCGCCGTGAGCCCCCTGGCCGTGGTGGGGGCCGCCCTTGCCCCGGAGGAACTGGTGGACCTGGCCCGCACCCTGGACACCGTCGCGCGGGAGGTCCGTGTGGATTTCATCGGGGGGTTTTCCGCCCTGGTGGAGAAGGGGCTCGCGCGCGGGGACCGGGCGCTGATCGACGCCATCCCCGAGGCGCTCACCGTCACTAGCCGGGTCTGCGCCTCGGTCAACGTGGCCTCAACCCGCGCCGGCATCAACATGGACGCAGTGCTGCGCATGGGCCGCACCGTGAAACGCGCAGCGGAGCTCACCGCAGAGCGGGACGGGGTGGCCTGCACCAAGCTCTGCGTGTTCGCCAACATCCCGGAAGACATCCCGTTCATGGCCGGCGCCTACCTCGGCATCGGGGAAGCGGATGCCGTCATCAACGTCGGGGTGAGCGGGCCCGGGGTGGTCAAGAAGGCCATCGACCGCGCCCTGCAGGCCGACCCGGCCATGGACCTGGGCCACCTCTCGGAGCTGATCAAAAAGACCTCCTACCGCGTCACGCGCGTCGGCGAACTGATCGGCCGGGAAGTAGCCGAAAGCCTGGGCATCCGGTTCGGGGTGGTGGACCTCTCGCTGGCCCCCACTCCCAATGTCGGCGACAGTGTGGGTGAGATCTTTCAAAGTTTAGGGCTGCTTGCCATCGGGGTGCCGGGGACGACCGCCGCCCTTGCGCTGCTAAACGACGCCGTCAAAAAGGGCGGGGCGTTCGCCAGCTCCCGGGTGGGGGGTCTGAGCGGGGCCTTCATCCCCGTCAGCGAAGACACAAACATCTCCGAGGCCGCGCGCAACGGGCACCTCTGCCTTGAAAAGCTAGAGGCCATCACGAGCGTCTGCTCGGTCGGGCTGGACATGGTGGCCATCCCCGGCGACACCACCGCAGAGACAATTTCGGCCATCATTGCGGACGAGATGGCCATCGGCGTCACCAACAACAAAACCACGGCCGCACGCCTGATTCCGGTGCCTGGAAAGAAGGCGGGGGACCAGGCCTTCTTCGGCGGCCTCATGGGCCAGTCCACCATCATCCCCGTCAACAACGGCGCCGGGGACAATGCGTTCATCCGCCGCGGCGGTCTGATTCCGGCCCCCATCCACAGCCTGAGGAACTGACCGATGCCGCGGCAGCTTGGGGGCGATGAGATCACCATGGACACCCCACGTCACAGGCACACGCCGCTGCGCGCCCGGCGATGGCAGCCGCTGATTGCGGACGGCCTTAAATTTGCGCTCCTGGCCGGCGCCCTCGCCTGGCTCCTGGCGCGGGCGGTCGAAGATCTCGGCTATCACTGGCAGTGGTTCCGGGTTCCACGCTACCTGCTTGCAACCACCGAGGACGGCGTCGTGGTCGGACCCCTGCTGCGCGGCCTGGGTGTCACGCTTCACATCACCGGCATCAGCCTTGTGCTGGCCTTTGTGCTGGGGCTGACGACCGCGCTGTTGCGCCTTTCGGGCTCGCCGCTCGGCCGGCTGGTCTCCCGGGTCTATCTGGAGCTGGTCCGCAACACCCCGCTGCTGGTCCAGCTCTTTTTCATTTATTTCGTGCTCGCGCCCGTGCTCCAAATCAGCGCGTTTACTTCGGCGGTCCTGGCCCTGAGCCTGTTCGAGGGGGCCTACGCATCGGAGATCTTCCGCGCCGGCATCCTGGCCATCCATCGCAGTCAATGGGAGGCCGCCTACAGCCTGGGGCTGGACCCCTGGCGCACCTACCGCCTGGTCATCCTGCCGCAGGCCGTGCGGCAGATAATGCCTCCGCTGACCAGCCAGGCAGTTTCTCTGGTCAAGGACTCCGCCCTGGTCAGCACCATCGCCATTTACGATCTCACCATGCAGGGCCAGGCCATCGTCGCCGAAACCTTTCTGGTATTTGAAATCTGGTTCACCGTCGCAGGCATCTACCTGATCATCACCCTGGCGCTTTCCTTCACGGTTGCAAGCCTTGAAAAAAGGCTTTCGTCGAACGCTCCATTACAAGGACCATGAGATGATAACCCCCAAACCAGGAGGACTTATGAAACCCTCATCCGGTCTTATCGCTGCCGCCATCGCCGCCCTCGTCTTTTGCCTGCCGGAAGCGGCGCTAAGCGGGGAGATTCAGCGCAAGCTGATTGCGGAGAGCACGATCGAACAGGTAATCAAACGCGGGGTGCTGCGTGTGGGCATGTCGACCTTCGTCCCATGGGCAATGACGGACAAAACCGGCCGGCTGATCGGCTTCGAGATCGACGTGGCCGCCCGCCTGGCGAAGGACATGGGCGTCACGGCCGAGTTTGTCCCCACCAAGTGGGCGGGCATCATCCCGGCGCTGCTGACCGGCAAGTTCGATGTGATCATCGGCGGCATGGGCATCCTGCCGCAGCGCAACCTGAAAGTGAATTTCAGCATCCCCTACGACTACTCCGGGGTCGGCATTGTCGCCCACAGACAGATGGCCGCCGGCTTCAGCCGCCTGGAGGACTTCAACACACCGGCAGTGATTGTGACCGCCCGGCTGGGATCCACGGCCGCCATGGCCGCAGACAAGCTTCTGCCCAAAGCCCAGAGGCGCTTTTTTGACGACGAGTCCCAGGTGATCCAGGAACTGGCCAACGGCAGGGTGCACGCCATGCTGGCCGGGATCCCGCTGCCGGCGGAGCAGGCCTTGAACCAGCCGGACAAGTACTTCCTGCCCATCGCGGGAACGATCACGCGCGAGCCCATCGGGTTTGCGATGCGCAAGGGCGACGTCGACACCCTGAATTTCTTCGACAGCTGGATCCGGGTGGTGGAGGCAGAGGGATGGCTGGCCGAGCGCAAACACTACTGGTTCGACACCCATGAGTGGAAAAGCCTTCTGAAGTGACCGCCCGCAGACCCACCATCGGATGGCTGGACGCCCTGATCGCCGCCTGCCTGGCAGCAGGGGCGGCCTACGTGGTCTACCGCGTCCGGGTGGGACTGAACTACCACTGGGACTGGGGCGCGATCCCCCAGTACCTGTTTCGGTATGACGCCGAGCACGGCGGGTGGGTGCCGAACGTGATCGTGGCCGGCTTTTGCATGACCATCCGGCTGAGCATCTGGGCCACGCTGATCGCCACGCTGATCGGTGTGGTCGTGGGGCTGCTGCGGGTCAGCCGCAACCGCTTCCGGCGCATGGCGGCCACCGCCTATGTCGAGCTGACCCGCAACACCCCGCCCCTGGTGCTCATTTTCATATTCTATTTTTTCATCGGGGATCAGCTGCTTTCCGCGCCCGATATTGAAATCTGGGTCCGGCAGCGGTCGGCCGAGATCCAGGCCCTGTTTTCAATGCTGCTGGCCCCCCCCGGCCGCCTCACGGCCTTTCTTTCGGCGGTGTTGACGCTGGCTATTTTCGAAGGGGCCTACATCACCGAGATTGTACGGGCGGGGATCCAGTCGATCGAGAAAGGCCAGCACGAAGTCGCGGCGGCCTTGGGGTTTACCCGCTGGCAGCGCATGCGGCACGTCATCCTGCCCCAGGCGGTGCAGCGTATCCTGCCCACGCTGGGAGGTCAGTTCATTTCCACCATTAAGGATTCGGCCATCGTGGCCGTGATCTCCATCCCGGAGCTGACCTTCCGGGGCATGGAGCTCATGGCGACAACCTACCTGACCTTCGAGACCTGGATTACGATCACCGGGCTTTATTTCATGCTGACGTTCGGGTGTTCTCTGGGGATGCGACGCATAGAGGTCGGAATACACCGCAAGCGGACAACGGCGCAATAGGAGATGAGCCAACACCTAGCGCCGGACCCCTTGGCCCCTGGCCCCTGAAGCCGATGCGTGATTTACTTGACCGACACCACCGGGCAGGTAGCCTGCAGGACCACGTATTGAGCGGTGGAGCCCATGAGGATCTTTTCGACCTTGGAGCGCCGCTTGACGCCGACGATCATTTCATCCATCTGGTGCTCCCGGGCGAATTGAACCAGATCCTCCCCCGGCGACATGCCGCGAATCAACAGGTGGGTCTTGCACGGGATGTTTTTATCGTCGAACATGGTCTTGGCCCATTCCAAACCGCGCTCGGCATCATCGATGGCCTGCTGTTCGCCCTCGGTTCCGGTTTCCATGGAGGTGACGATATCAACGCTCGCACCAAACGCCCGAGCGTGCCTGCGGGCGACCTTGAGCGCCTCCTTTGCCACGTTGCTGCCGTCGTAACCGACCAGGATTTTCATGCCGTTTTCCTCCATGGGATGGGATCAGGGATCACAAGTGAGACAGTGGCCGCCTGCCACCGCCGGGTTCATATAAAACTATCGGTTGGCTGTCAAACCCAATCGCTGCGTTCGCTCGCCTGAACACAGCCGGCCACGCCCATTGATAGGGCGGGTATCGCTTCCAAAACACCACGGCATGTGTTTCCACGTGAAACACCCCGGCGCTCGAAGCGGACTCGGGGTTCGGCCGTGAGAGATCATTGACAGGAGCGGTCCGTATCGAGTAAACCACGTGCCTGTATGGTGTTGCCGCCAAAAACCTCATACCGCCTGGGCCTCATCTCAGATACCCACGGGTATCTACCCCCGGATGTGGCGGGCCTCTTCCGCAATGTCGATCTCATTCTTCACGCCGGCGACATCGGCTCCGCCGCCATCGTGCAGCGCCTTGAAGCCATTGCGCCGGTCATCGTCGTGCGCGGGAACATGGACAACGGGCCGTGGGCCGAAACCCTCCCCCACCGTCAATCCGTGCGGGCCGGCGGCATGGAGATCCACCTGATCCACGACCTGGCACACCTGCAGCCGCAACCGCCTCCGGGCGATCACGTGGCGGTGGTTGCCGGACATACCCACCGATCCCACATCGAGCACCAGCACGGGGTTCTTTACGTCAATCCGGGCAGTGCCGGCGCTCCGCGCTACGGTGAAAAGGCTAGCGTGGCGGTGCTGGTTGTCAGGGGAACAGCAGCAACGGTGGAACTCGCCACCGTTTAAGACGACCCCGCGCGCAACCTCACATTTTTCAGCCGGGTGCATCCGTCGGCCCCGTTCGCTCGAACACCAGCAGGGTGCGTTCGGATGTGAGGCCCGGAAGTCGATAGTCCCGACAGAGCAGCCGCAGCGTCGCGCCGTAGCTTCCGGTTTCCGCCGCGTGCTGCAGGCACCGGATTTCGCGTAGGTCCAGATGCCCTTTCATGGCGACGATGCGGCCGCCCTCCGCGAGAAGCGGCAGGGCGATGCGCACGAACGGCGCGACGGCCCCCAGCGCCCGACTGACAATGACCCCGAAGCGAGGCGAGCCGGGAGGCGCCGCCAGCTCCTCCGCACGGCTGTGGAGCGCCAGGATGCCCGTCAGCCCGAGCTCGCGAATGACATGCCTGAGAAAGCTCACCTTCTTGCGCGACGCATCGATCAGGGTGGTGCGACGTCCGGGGCGAATGATGTGCAGGGGCAGACCCGGAAAACCGCCGCCCGAGCCGATGTCGAGCACAGCAGCCGCCGGCGCAACGAGGGGAACGACGGACAGCGAGTCCAGGTAATGGGTGCGGGCCATCGCCACGGGCTCGGTGACGGTAGTCAAGTTGGTTACCCGGTTCCACGCCAGGAGCTGCATCGCGTGGCAGGCCATCTGCGCGGCCTGAGCGGCCGTCACCTCAACACCGAAAGCACCTGCGCCGGCGGTGATCAGAGCCGACCACTCATCCGATCCGATTTCCATAGTGACGGTAATGCTCCGCCCGCGGGTAGAAATTGGAACCCGCCCGTGCCGGCCGCGCACGGCAGGCGTCAACTACTTGATGCACACGCGCCTCACCTCGGAGATGTCGGTGATGCCTTGGAAGACTTTCATGATGCCATCCTGCTTCAAGGTGGACATCCCCTGCTGCATGGCCACCTTGAACATCTCCTCGGTGTTGGCCTGCTTCTTGATCATCAGCTTGATTTCGGGCGTTCCCTCCATCAGCTCATGTATCCCCATGCGGCCTCGGTAGCCGGTGCCGGAGCAGCTCTCGCAGCCCACCGGCTTGAAGAGCTTGATGTTTTCGGAATAGTCGATCCCCGTGGCGGGAAACCATTGCTGCCCGTAGTCCGCTTGCAGCTCATCGAACTCATCCCGGCTGAGGGTGTATTCCTTGCGGCAGTTCGCGCACAACCGCCGGGTCAGCCGCTGGGCCAGGACGCCGAGGAAGGCATCGGAAAAATTCAACGCGTTCAGTCCCATGTCGAGCAGTCGGGTGACGGTCTCCGGGGCACTGTTGGTGTGCAACGTTGAGAACACCAAGTGCCCGGTGAGGGAGGCCTCGATGCCGATGGAGGCGGTCTCCTCGTCCCGCATTTCGCCGATCATGATGATGTCCGGATCCGCCCGCAGGAAGGCCCGCATCACGCGGGCGAAATCGAGCCCTATTTTCGGCTTGACCTCGACCTGGCGCAGGCCCTGCTGCGTGATTTCGATGGGGTCCTCCGCGGTCCATATCTTGACCCCCGGTTTGTTAATGTGACCCAGCAACCCGTGCAAGGTGGTCGTTTTACCCGACCCGGTCGGCCCAACGGCCAGAATCAACCCGTAGGGGTTGACGATGATGCGCTTGATGACCTCCAGGTTGCGATCGGTCAGGCCCATCTCGTCGACTTTCAAGGCACCGGCCGAGGCGAGGATGCGCAGCACCACGTCTTCAAACCCGCCGGCCGTGGGCAGGGTCGCCACGCGCATTTCAAAGGCCGGCACCCCCTTGCGGCGGAACTTGATTTTGCCGTCCTGCGGCAGGCGCCGCTCGGCGATATCCAGATTCGACATGATCTTGATGCGCGAGATAATGCCGCGCACCATGGAGTTCGGGACCTTCATATACTCCTGGCAGACCCCGTCCAGCCGGAAGCGGATCGACGTCGCCTTGGTCACCACGGAGGGTTCGATGTGGATGTCGGAGGCGTTCTTGCGGTAGGCGGCGATAATGATCTGATCGACCAGCTTGACGACCTGGCTGGAGCTTTCGTCCGCATCTTCGACAACGACGTCCTCCTTCTCCTCCTCGAAGCTGACGTCGATGATGTCGAGGTCCGGCGCCGCATCGTCCGCTGCGGTCTGCTCCCCGGAACGGTCCTTGTCGAAAAAGTGATGGATGAACTGCTGAATGTCCTCCCGGGTTGCGGCCGAGAAGTTGATTCGGCCGGTCTTCATCAGGGCCTTGATGTTGTCGGTCTTGTTGAGGTTGCGCGGGTCGTCGACCAGCACCTCGATGCCCTCTTTGCTCCAGCTGATGGGAATCCACAGTTCGTTGAGGAGAAACGCCATCTTCAGGTTGGACAGTAGCTCCACAGGGGCGGGCACCGCGGGGTCGAACGAACGGAACCGGCAGCCGTAAAAAAGAGAAAAGGATTTGGCAATGGCCTCCTTATTGATCTTGTGCTGCTCGATCAGCACGTGCTCCACACTCTTGTTCATCTTCTTGGAAGTGCTGAACGCCTTTTGCAGCTGGTCGGTCGTGACCAGTTTTTCCCGCAGCAGGTAGTCGTAGCGTGAGCCGGAGGCAAAGGCGGCGGCCACGGAGGCAAGTTGTTTTTTGATCTGCACATCGGAGGGGTTGATCTCGTGCGCGGCCTTGTACAGGTCGTGGGCCTGGTCGCGATGATCGCGCTTTTCCATCTCCAGGCCGAGCAAATACCGGATCCGCGCGGCCTTGCCCTTTTCGAAGCCGTCTTCCGGAATAAGGGCGGCCAGTTGACCGACCGCGGCCGCCGGCGTGTGCAATTTCAGAAGGCTCTCCGCCAGCGGCGGGACCAGTTTTTCCGGGGGGTAGTCCTCGCTGAACAGCTTGGCGAACTCCGCCACCGCCTCGCTGTGTAAGCCCATTTCCTGAAAGGCGGACGCGCTGTCCACGACCGCGCTCAGATCCCCCGAGTTCGAAATGGCCTCCCGAATAAAGGAGATATCGCGGGCCGACACACCGGGAACGGATGTGGCCTCCTCCTTGGCGATTTCCTGTTTCAGCAGGTCGACGCGGTTGCGGATGGTCTGCTGCACATCCGCCTGGTGGGTCGGAACCGCCGGCAGGACTTTTTCGTAGATGGCCAGCGATTCGGCGAACAAACCCATGGACCGGCAGACTTCGGCCTCGTTGATTCGGGAGTCAATGTCCGTTTTCATCTTGGTTGGATCCTTTTTCTCGGGGTCGACCCCTAACGTTCATCTCCTGAAAAACCGCCGCAGCCCCTTGGCGGATTTCAACTGCTTGAGCGATGGAATCAGAATGTCGCAGTTCAACCGGATCATGGCGCTTGGGGCAATGAGGCCGGTAGCCACCATCAGGGTGCCCTCGCCTGCATCGCGCAGGTAGATACGGCCTTTTTCGAAAAGCAGCTCCGCTTCTCGGAAACCGGCAGCGGCATCCAGCAGGGCACGCCAATCCCGGACAAGTGGACGGGTGGCGGCGTTGATGGTGAACTCCTCGAAGAGCAGATCGCCTGCGGGCGAAAAGAACAAAACCCCCTTGACCCCATCGACCGCCAACAGGCCTGCGAACACCTCGCGCATCCATCCTCCGCGTCTCATTCCACCAGCAGTTGCATCAGCTTGTCCCGCGGAACGCCGGGGCTTACGGCGACCACCGCGCCGCTTTCGGCCGGCACCAGGATGTAGTCGCGGGCATCGCCGGTGTCGACATAGCCCCGTGTCAATCGGCCCAGGTTCAGACGCTCTCCGCAGTGCGAGATGCGCTTCACTCGCCCATTCCAATCAGAGCTCTGAAGGACATCGCCGAGACCGCACGGGGCCCCCAGCGCATCCGAGATCCTGGCGCACAACCGTTGCAGCGGGCTATCGGCCGCCGATGGCGCGGTTCCGTGCCCGCCCCCCATGGCGGCGTCGCCCTCATCCTTGCGACGCATGGCGTCGAGTATCAGCAGATTAAGCTCCTTGCGAATCCGCTTTTCTCGAACCGTGCAGCCGTTCTGTATCGACAGGCTGACATGCTCCCAGGCAAAGATTTCAGTAGCGGCACGCTCGCCCTGAATCGCACCGGAGCGCGCATCGAAGAGCGCACCCTCCATAAAGAACAGAACACCGGTTTTACCGGACGCCTGATTGACCAACCGAATCGTGCAGGTCTTTTGCTCCATTTCGATCAGCTGCAGAAACATGCCGGTGGACACGTTGTGCAGAGTGCCGCCTTCGGCTTCCTTGCGCAGCATCAACAGGATCTGTTGGGCCAAGGCATCGATCATAAACGGCTTGGCGATGAACCCGACGGCGCCGCCGCGGCGGGCCATGCTTTCGATGCCGGGCGCACTGAACCCCGACATGATGATGACCGGAATGTCAGGGTACCCCTCCATGATGGCGGCCAGCAGCTCAAATCCATCCATGCGGGGCATCTTGAGGTCCGTCACCACCAACGAAACGTTGTGGCGCATGAGGCGGTCCAGGGCTTCCGCGCCGTCACCGGCCGTCAGCACGGTAAACGCGTCGGCATGCACGGCAAACCCTTCTTGAAGCATCCGCAGCATCTCTGCATCATCGTCCACTAAAAGGACGTTCTTGACCATTTTGGGCGACCCTTGTCCGTGACGGTTTCGTAAAAAAGCCGGTTACGACGCGCTGCGCCGTTATAGCGGGACGGACGTTCGGACCATCCGACATCCGAGGTGCGTTTTATCTCCGTGTCAGCGCCTGAACTTGCAGAGCAACACCATGAGGGCCAGCGCGACCGCCGTCCCACCCAGCAGGCAGGCCGCGGTGAGACCCATCTGCCGGATCAAATCGACCGCGCCCCGCTGCAGCCCCACCAGCGGCCCGGCAAGCTCCTCCACCGGTGCTTCCACTGCCAGGGCATAGCGCGTGCCGGCCACCGGGCTGCACGCCATGGCCTGGAGTCGGAATCTTCCGTCCGCTCCCCGCCCCCGGTGATGACCGGATGCGGGCGCACCGCCTGCCACACCGGTGATCGTTTTCCAGAAATCAGGAAAATGCGGGCCCAACTCCGCACGCAGCGTGCTGAGGTCCGCACCGATGAGGTTTGGGTCGGGGTGAAGCCACACCCGCCAGGCGCCGTCCGATTCGGGCAAAGCATAGAGCATGACGCGACCGGTGTTGCCGACCGAGGGCACCACAATCGACCGAAGTTCCGGGCGGTGGACCAGGTCGTGACGGTCGAGATCCGGATGCATGCCCAGCACCCGATAGACCTGCTCAGCCGCGGCGTCCGCTATACGCTCCACCCGCTCCTGGGCCAGTTGGTGGGCGGCCTGGAGACCTTGCCGCTCGAAGTCTCCGAGCAGGCCGTGCATGCGCACCAGGAAAAAACCGGCGACCCCGGCAATCGCCACCGCCATGGTCACCCCGAACACGGACAGAAGCGATAGCCTGCGGGCCGGATCGCCGGGCTGTCGCAGCGGCAGCAGCTCGGCGGGTTCGACCGCGGCCGAGGCCGGCGTCGCCGGCCACGCCAGGGTCTCGACCCGCTGGGGCCCTGTGGTCTTGGCCACCACGATACGATGGCCACAGTGACGGCAGGTGAACCCGGCCGCATTTCCCTGGATTTTCGACGGCGACACGCTGTACTTCCGACCGCACTCCTCGCAAATGACAATCGGCCGGACTTCGGTTGTTTCAGCTTCGAGGTCGTGTTCTCGCGCCGCCGCCGGGATACGATCAGCGGCTCGTGGGCTGCTCATGGGTCTCCTTTCGCAGGCGACGAACCCTCGGACGCATGCAATCTCAGGCGCGCCGGGACGCAGCGCGCAGGTGCTCTTTGAGGCTGTTCAGTTCGGAACGGATGAACAACTTCAACTCCTGAACGGCCTGTGCCAGGATTTCCGGCGTCACCACCCCGGCCGGCGCCGCTGCGGCCGGTGCGGTGGTCTTTCCATCGTCCGGGGCTCGATCGGGTTTCCGGCGCTTTAGAATCTTTTGACGCAGTTCCTGGTAACCATCCATTTCAGCCTGGAGCAGCTGACGTTTTCGACCCTCCGGCATGGCCGGTGAGGAGACGACTTCATCCAACCGGGCAAACACCGAGTTGAGCACGGTGAAGGTGCTCGGGTGCACATGGCTCCGGCTGGTCTTGATGTACTGGCCCAGCGCCCCGAGGATCTGCAAAAACATGCTGGTCACCTTGTCGCGCTGATAGCTCTCTTTCAGCAACCGGATCTGCTCTTGCAGGTTGGCAAGCGCCTCAGCCGTGATTTCCCAGTCGATGGACAGGACCGTTTTTTTCAACTCCTCGAGCGGTTGGGCCGCGGCCCGTTTCGGTGCGGTGGGGCCCGGTGCGGGCTCGTCCTCGCGAAACAGGTCATTCAGGCGGCTCTCCAACTCGGAGTTGAGCGTGTCGAACTTGGATGAATGGTCCAAGAGACGGCCTCCTATAGAAATTCTTTCCTGACGGAAGCGACGCTCATGGAGATGATCTTCTTGAGTGTCGCCACCACATTGGTGCCCCGGTAGGCGCTGGCGGCAAAATACGGCGCCCTGAACTCGCGGTTGAGATCATGCTCCAGCGCCTCCGTATCCAGCAGGGGAATACCCTGCTCCGCCAGGTCGATTTTGTTGTATTGCATTACCAGCGGCAAGGCGGCGAGCTTTTTCTTGTAACTTGCCAGGTTTTCCTGGAGATTTCTTAACGCCTGGATATTTTTCTCGCGCCGCACGGTCATGGCATCGGCGACAAACACGATGCCGTCGACACCGCGCAGCACCAGCCGGCGGGTGGCATTGTATTTGACTTGGCCGGGCACGGTGTAGAGCTGGATCTTGATGGTATAGCCGTTGACCAAGCCGATGTCGAAGGGCAAAAAATCGAAAAATAGCGTGCGGTCGCCGTGAGTCTTGATGGTCACCATCTCAGCCCGGATTCGTTGCTGAAACTTTCGGTAGACATACTCCAGGTTGGTCGTCTTGCCGCCACGGCCCGGGCCGTAGTAGACGATCTTGACTTGGATGACCCTGGATTTGAGATTGATGAATGCCATCGGCGATTAGGGATGAGCGGCGGTCAATGGCTCCAGAATCCCCTTTAACTGATCGACCGATTCTGCAACTTTCAACCGCAGAAACCCGAGGGAAATATCATTGCCGAAAATCGTGATCAGCAAGAATTCGGAGGAAATTTTGTTGAAATGAATATTTTCCTTCTTGCCCTTGTGGAACAACAGCGAAAACTCGTTTTCACCGATAATTTTGGCCATGGCACTCACGGCACCGAAATTTCCGGCCGCCAGGGCTGCCAGCGAGTAAATGTCATGCTGCTTCTCGCCATTGTCGAGGTTGGTCACGATGTTGCCGGCCATGTCGATCAGAAAAACGCAGCGCACCCCGTTGTCGATGAGGTCGGCTTTGAGGATATCCTCGAGCCGGTCCAGTTGTTTTTGATCAAGCGTGTATGACACCTGCCCGCCCCTCCATGTAAGTTGTAGAATGGATGACACAACCGAGCCTTTCGACTCGAATCAACTGTATATTTCTTAAATTACACTAAATTCCGTTTTTTGGCAAGTGGTATCGCCCCAAGCCCCGACCACCGCGGCACCCCGGGAAGAGACCACGACAGGATCAACGGGGAGGTGGGGCAAATTTCTGCCCATCCTGGGAATTGAGCGCCCGGGGTGCGGCGTCGTCGAATTGCATGTCGACCAGCACCTCGCTGCCCCCGGAAAAAGTCACCTTGGCATTTGGATAGCGGTTCTTGAAGACCCTCAGCATGGACGCATTTTCGCGCAGCACCGTAGCGCAAAAGCCTTTATAGCCGTTTTGCTCTGCGATCGTTTCGAGCAGTTCCAAAAGATAGGAGCCGATTCCCTGCCCCTGGTGGTCCTCGCGCACCACAAACGCCACTTCGGCTCGCTCTTCGCTTTCGCGGGCATAGGACCCGATGGCCAGAATCTCCTTGTGGCCGCCTTTTTGGACGAGGCCGACGATGGAGATATTGTGGCGGTAATCCAAGCTGGCCCATTGTTTCTGCGCGACCTCATGGGTGAAAGTGCGCATTTTATAAAAAAACCGCATGTAGATGGTTTTCTCCTGCAAGGAGTAGAAAAAATTGCGGTAGGCAAACTCGTCGGATGGCAGCAGGGGTCTCAATTCCAACGTTTTGCCGTTTTTCAGCGCAAAAGAGCGCTTGTACCCTTCGATGAAGATCAAGTCATCGGTCGACGGCGGCATCTGATCGGGAAAAATATAGCGGCGCTTTTTGGCCGTCTCGACCAGCTCCTCGCGGAATTTGGGGTGCGCGATCTGGGCGAGCTCCATCACCCGCTGGTAAATGCCCTTTCCCATGAGTTCGGCAATGCCGTATTCGGTCACCACGAAATTGACATCCCCGCGGGTGGTTGCCACGCCGGCGCCTTCACTCAAGTGGGGGACGATCCGCGACAGCTTGCCGCCCTGGGCGGTGGAGGGCATCACCACGATGGAGAACCCGCCCTTGGACATTGCGCTGCCGCGCATGAAATCCACCTGGTCCCCGATTCCGCTATAGAACAGCGACCCCAGGCTGTCGGTGCACACCTGCCCGGTCAAATCCACCTCCAGGGCCGGGCTGATGGACACCAGATTGTCGTTGCGCGCGACCACCAGCGGATCGTTGACGAAATCCGACTCTCTGAAATAAAATGCGGGGTTGTTGTCGACAAAGTCGTAGAGGCGCTGGGACCCCATGCACAACGAGGTGACGATGCGGCCGGGCAGCAACGATTTTTTTCGGTTCGTGATGATTTTGCGCTCGAACAAAGGGAGATATCCATCGGTAATCACATGGGTGTGCAAACCGAGGTCTTTTTTGTCGTCGAGATACTTCAAGATATGGAACGGCAGGTTGCCGAAACCCACCTGAATGGTGGCGCCGTCTTCCACCAGCTGGGAGACATAGTGCCCGATCCGACGCGACACCTCGTTGTCCTGCAGCGTGGGGAAGGACTGTACCAGCGGTTCGTCGAAAGGCACCAGCCAGTCGAGGTCGTCCACATGAACGAAGCTGTCGCCCCATGTACGGGGCATGCGCGCGTTGACCTGGGCAATCACGGTGCGCGCGTTTTCAATGCCCGCGCGGGTGATGTCCACCGACACCCCCAGGCTGCAATAGCCGAATTTGTCCGGCGGGCTCACCTGGACCAGGGCCACATCCAGGCCGATCCGGTTGCTGGAAAACAGCCCGGGGATCTGGGACAAGTAGCAGGGAAGATAGTCGATTCGACCCTCGAACGCCGCCCGGCGCATGGAGCGGCTGATGAAGAACAGCTTCAGCGAAAAGCGCTTTTGAAAGGACACATTGTCCACGTAATGGGAAAGGGTAAACGACAGCATCTGGTAAATCATGATGTCGTAAAGGCCCTGGTCCGACACCATGGCCTTGATCAGGTGCTGAGGCTCACCGCACCCTGTTCCGAGAAACAGCCGGCTGCCACGCTTGACCTTGGTCATGGCCTCCTGGGCGGAAACCACTTTGGATTGATAGGCGTTCTGCCACTCCATACCTTCCTCCATCGAAATGTATGCGCAATCTGTTTGTATACCAGAATCGACTGACCAGCACGAGGAAAAATATTCTTCAACATCGATACCCATTGACCTGTTCTATCGTCGTGTCTACGATTGCATCGAGGGTGCCATTTCAATGAAGGAATCCGATTGGATCAACTGCCGGTCCGAACGCCTGGTGGAGCTGGTACGAAAAAATCGTTGACAAGCTATCTGGTAACGATATATTTTACATGTTTACAATAATCACTAATAGCCGTTCGGGTCTGAACGTCCCGTTTCGGGAACACCGAGACGGGAATTTTTTTTCAAACGCAACACAAGGCCATCCCTCATGAAAAAAGACATTCGTAACGTCAGGAACATCGGTATCAGCGCTCACATCGACTCGGGCAAGACGACCCTTACCGAGAGGATCCTCTTTTACACCCAACGCATCCACGCCATGCACGACGTTAAAGGCAAGGACGGCGTGGGAGCGTTCATGGACAGCATGGAGCTGGAGCGCGAACGCGGCATCACCATCGCGTCGGCCGCTACGTTCTGTGAGTGGAAAGGACATGAGATCAACATCATCGACACGCCCGGCCATGTCGATTTTACCATCGAGGTGGAGCGGTCCCTGAGGGTGCTCGACGGCGCCATCCTGGTGTTGTGCTCCGTGGGCGGTGTGCAGTCCCAGTCCATCACCGTCGACCAGCAGATGCGCCGCTACCAGGTGCCGTGCATCGCCTTCGTCAACAAGTGCGACCGCTCCGGCGCCAACCCGTTCCGGGTGGTGGATCAGCTCAAGCAAAAACTCGGCCACCGGGCCGTGGCCATGCAACTGCCGATCGGCCTGGAGTCCGACTTTTCCGGGGTGGTGGACTTGCTGGACATGAAGGCCGTGTATTTTGACGGCGAAAAGGGAGAGGCGATCCGCATCGAGGAAATCCCCGAAAGTTTAGGGGAACTGGCCGCCGCCAAGCGGGTGGAGCTGCTCGACGCGGCCTCGATGTTCTCCGATGAGCTCATGGAGTCCCTTCTCGAAGAGAAAGAGGTCGGCCGCGAACTGGTGCTGACCGCCCTACGCAGAGCCGTTTTGACCCGCGAGCTGACGCCGGTCTTTATAGGCTCCGCTTACAAGAACAAGGGGATCCAGCTGTTGTTGGACGCCGTGAACGACCTGCTTCCCTGCCCGAGCGAGGTCGAAAACACCGCTCTCGACATGGACCGGGACGAGGCGCCCGTGGTGCTCCAGGCCGATGCCGCCGCGCCCCTGGTGGCGCTGGCGTTCAAGCTCGAAGACCGCACTTACGGCCAGTTGACCTACCTGCGGGTCTACCAGGGATCGCTCCGCAAGGGGGAACCCATCGTCAACGTGCGCACCGGCAGGAAGATCAAGGTCGGCCGCCTGGTGCGCATGCACGCCGACCAGATGGAAGAGATCGAGTCCATCCCGGCCGGCTACATCGGGGCCCTGTTCGGGATCGACTGCGCCTCCGGGGACACCTTCGTCGCCCCGGGTCTGAGCCTGACCATGACCTCTATGTACGTGCCCAACCCGGTCATCTCGCTCGCCATCCACCCGAAAGACCACAAGGCGGAAATCAACATGTCCAAGGCCTTGAACCGCTTTACCAAGGAGGACCCGACGTTCAAGACCCATGTGAACCCCGAAACCAACGAAACCATCATCTCGGGCATGGGCGAGCTGCACCTCGAGGTTTACATCGAGCGCATGCACCGGGAGTACGGCGCCGAGGTCGCTGCCGGGGCGCCGCGCGTGGCTTACCGCGAGACCATCACCCAGCGGGCCGACTTCGACTACCTGCACAAGAAACAGACCGGAGGCTCGGGTCAGTACGGCCGTGTGGGCGGCTGGATGGAGCCGCTCGCCGACACGGACTTCGAGTTCGACAATAAGGTTGTGGGCGGTTCGATCCCCACCCAGTTCATCGCCGCCTGCGAAAAGGGGTTCCGCGACTGTATGGCCAAAGGGCCCAAAATGGAATTACCGGTCACCGGTGTTAGGATCGTCATCAACGACGGGGCCTCCCATGCCGTGGACTCCTCGGACATGGCGTTCCAGGCGGCCGCGCGCGGCGCTTTCCAGCAGGGCTATTTCAAGGCCAAGCCGGTAATCCAGGAACCCATCATGAAAGTCGTCGTCGAGACCCCCACCGCCTTTCAGGGGCCGGTGATGGGATCTCTCAACCAGCGCCGCGGCATGATCGTCGGCGCGCAGGACGAGGGGGCGATGTGTGTCATCGAGTGCCAGGTGCCGCTAGCCGAGATGTTCGGCTACTCCACGGTGCTGCGCTCCCTGACCCAGGGCCAGGCACAGTTCACAATGGAGTTCCTGGCCTACAAACAGGTGCCGCAATCCATCGCCGAGGACCTCGAAAAGAAGGCGGCCGAAAACAAGAAAAAGGTGGCCTGAACCGCAGCCAGGCCATGATCCCTTGCGAAACGACTCGGTTCAGATTAAAACCGCTCAAGCTTTGTGGAAACCCCCGGCGGTGGTCATCCTCATCAAGGAGAGATTTTTTGCCATGCTGAAAACCGATCTCACCCTGCGCAACCCCCTGCGCTGTCTCAGCGGACCGTCCGAGGACATTCTCGCCCCCGGGCAGCTCGGCGGTGTGCTGGCCCGGGCCGGCGTCGGCAAAACGGCGCTCATGGTCCAGATCGCGCTCAACGCCATGCTCAGCGCACGCAACGTGTTGCACATCAGCCTGAACCAGCCGGTGCACAAGGCCGGCCTCTGGTACCAGGACATTTTCGCCCACATCGCCGCCGACCTGGGGGTCCCCCACGGCAGCCAGGTGTGGGAATCGCTGCTGCCCCACCGCTTCATCATGACCTTTCGCACCGACAGCTTCAGTGTCCCCCGGTTGGAGGAGCGGTTGGGGGATTTGATCGAACAAAACATCTTTGTCCCCCGCATGCTCATCGTGGACGGTCTGTCATTCGACGAACCGGTGCGCGACATTCTCTCCGAGCTCAAGAAAATCGCCCGCCTGCATGGCCTTTACGTCTGGTTCAGCATCCGCACCCACCGCCACGAGGACCCGGGCCCCGGCGGGCTGCCGAAACAGCTGGCCGATGTGGACGATCTTTTCACGGTGGCGATTCAACTGCTGCCGGTCGGGGAGGAAATCCACGTGGTCCCTATAAAGGGGGTGACCCTCACGCCGGAGCACTCCCGTCTGGTCCTGGACCCCACCACGATGCTCGTGAAGAACACGGCCTCTTGACCTGCTGGCGCGGAGCCGATCCTCGAGGGAAGAGACTACCGGCCTGCACCCGCGGTGCGGGCCGTTTAATTTAGCAGCGGCGAAAACGAAGCCGATGAGAAAGCGTTCGATCCAAATTGCCGCCGGACTGATCCTTGGGGCGGTGTGCATCTGGCTGGCGCTGCGCGGGGTCGATTTCCAACGGATGGGCCACGCCCTTGCCGGGGCGCACTACGGGTATGTGGGGCTGTCGGTGGCGGCGATGATGCTGGGCCACTTCCTGCGGGCCATGCGTTGGCGGTACTTGCTGGCCCCGATCCGGACCGTCGCCACCGGCCGCCTGTTCTCGGCACTGATGATCGGCTATGCCGCGAACAGTTTCGTGCCCGCCCACCTGGGCGAGCTGCTGCGCGCCTTCGTGCTCGGCAAGCAATCCGGGATTTCCGCCGGTGCCGCCTTTGCCTCCATCGTGGTGGAACGCATCATCGACGTCATCTCGCTCATCGGCCTGATGGCGCTGGTTGTAATCGTGCACCCTTTCCCGCCGTGGGTGGAGCTCAGCGGGGTCCTGATGCTCGCCGGGGCGCTGCTGCTGCTGGCTGTTCTCATCGGATGCAAGCGCTTTGAGTCGCAGACCGCCGCCCTGGTGCGGCTTGCACTCAAGCCCCTGCCCGAGCAGGCCGGAAAGCGGATCGAGTCGCTGGCTCTCAATTTCTTCGACGGCATCCAGCCGCTCGCATCCGCCGGCCACTACCTGGCGGCCGGCGTGCTGTCGGTCGCCATCTGGGCCTGCTATGCCGCTGTCTACTACCTTTGCCTGGCGGCTTTCGATCTCACCACTCTCTATGCCCTGCCCTGGCACGCCGGACTGGTCGTGCTGGTGCTCACGACCGTGAGCGTCGTCGTGCCGTCCACTCCGGGGTATGTCGGCACCTTCCATTACCTCTGCCAGGTGGCACTGCTCATGTTCGGCGTCCCGGCCTCCGAGGCCCTGTCCTACGCCATCGTGGCGCACGCGGTCGGGGTCCTGCCGGTAACGCTGATCGGATTGGCTGCCGCCCAGGTGGAAGGGGTGGCGATCCTGCGCGCCACACCACCGGCGATGGACGCATCGAGCATCGGCCGCGACCGATGCTAAGACCACCCGCTTGAATCAAACCGCACGATTCGATATGCAGGAGCAGCTGTAATCCTACTCCCTTGGAGGGACACACCGATGGGTTTCATGACGGCAGTGATTGCGGTGCTGGTGGTTGTCGCCCTGATCGTGGTCTCGCTTTACAACCGTCTCGTGCGGCTGCGGGCCACTTCGGAGTCGGCTTGGTCCGACATCGACGTTCAGCTCAAGAAACGCTACGACCTGGTCCCCAACCTCGTGGAGGCGGTCAAGGGGTATGCGGCGCACGAGCAGAGCCTGTTCACGAAGGTCACCGAAGCCCGCACCCTGGCGATGCGGGCCTTGGGCCCGGCGGAGGCCGCCAAAGCGGAGACCATGCTGCGCGACAGCCTGAAGAGCCTGTTTGCCGTGGCCGAGGCCTACCCGGACCTGAAGGCCAACCAGAACTTCATCCAACTCCAGGAGCATCTGAAAGAGATCGAGGATGCCGTCGAAGCCGCGCGACGCTATTACAACGCTGTGGTGCGGGACCTCAACACCGTAATCGAGCAGTTCCCCTCGAACCTGGTGGCCGCCCGCTACAAGTTCACCAGGAAGGACTTCTTCGAGCTCGAGTCGCCGGCGGTGGAACGCCGGCCGGTCCAGGTCAGGTTCTGATGGGCTGGCGCACCCGTTCGGCCGCTGCGGCAGCGTTCATCCTGATCGTCACCTTTACAGCGATCGCCGTGGCCGCTCCTGCGGCCGAGCGGGTCATTCGCTTTGCCGCCGTGATCACGATCGACCCCGCTGGCGGCATGCGGGTCGCGGAAACCATCCGCGTGAAGAGCACCGGCGACCAGATCCAGCGCGGAATCTTTCGGGATTTCCCGACCCGCTACACGGACCGCGCCGGCAACCGTTACACGGTGGGCTTCAACGTCGAGTCGGCCACCCGCAACGGCAGCCCGGAGGCCTTCCACACCGAGACTCTGGCGAACGGGATCCGTATTTATATGGGCCGCAAGGAGCTGCGGCTGCCGCCGGGCGAGCACACCTATACCCTGACCTATGCGACCGACCAGCAGATCGGCTTTTTCGACAGCCACGACGAGCTCTACTGGAACGTAACCGGCAACGGGTGGAACTTCCAGATCGATGTGGCCGAGGCCGTCGTCGTTCCGCCGCCCGGCGTGCCGGGTGGGGCTCTCAGCCTGGAGGCCTATACCGGGCCGCTGGGCGCCCAGGGCCGGGATTTCCTCTCCCGGGTGACTGCGGAGGGGCATGCGTTTTTCCAGACCACCCAGCCCCTGAGCCCGGGCGAGGGGCTCACTCTCGTCCTCGGCTGGCCCAAGGGCTTTGTGGCCGAACCCTCACTGCGGGAGAAAAGCGCCCATTTCCTCAAGGACCACCTCACCCTGCTGATCGCCGCGATCGGGATCCTGCTCATGCTCGGCTACTATGTCAACGTGTGGGTGGCCGTTGGCAGGGACCCCGCCAGGGGAACCATCATGCCGGTCTACATCCCGCCCGACAACCTCTCGCCCGCGGCCATGCGTTTCATTGCGCAGATGGGCTACGACCACAAAGTGTTCGCGGCATCCGTGATCGATATGGCGGTCAAGGGGGCCTTGACCATCGAGGAGGCCAACGGCACCACCACCCTGCGCAAAAAAGAGGGCGGGCCGGTCACGCTCAGCGCCGAGGAGCAGAAGATCGCATCCCATCTGTTTCGATCCGGCAACGTGCTGGCCCTCGAACGCAAACACCATGCAACCGTCGCCGCCGCCGTCAACGCCCTGCGGACATCGCTCGCCTTCACCTTCGAGAAAACCCATTTTGTCAGCAACCGCAAAGCGTTCATCACCGGCGTGATCCTCTCCGCCGCGGTGGTGGCCGCCACTTTCCTCTCCGCGCTCGATCAGGGGCAGGCGCTGTTTCTGGGGGTCTGGCTCACCGGCTGGAGCATCGGGGTGGTCTTTCTGGCCGTCATGGTCGGCAAGCTCTGGGGGCAGGTGTTTTCAGGAATGCAGCGTCTCGGGACCCGGGTGGGAAGCATAGGGGCCGCGGTCTTCATGTCGCTCTTCGCCCTGCCCTTCTTTGGCGCGGAGCTCTTTGCGTTGTACACCCTGGTCTTGGCGTCGCCGGGTTTGGCGGTGCTGCTGGTGACGGTGGTGATCGCCAATATTCTGTTCTACCACCTGCTCAAGGCGCCCACCCTGCTCGGCCGCCGGCTGCTCGACCGCATCGAGGGGTTCAAGATGTTTCTGGCCGCCACCGAGGCCGACCGCCTCCAGCGCATGCTGCCGGCAACGCGCACGCCGGAGCTATTTGAAAAGCTCTTGCCGTATGCGTTGGCCTTAGGCGTCGAGCAGCAGTGGGCCGAGCAGTTCGCCGACATGCTCTCCGCCGCCGCAAAGCCCGGCGCCAAAGGCTACCAGCCCCGCTGGTATTCAGGATCCTCCTGGGACGCTACACGCATCGGTCATTTTGCGGGATCGTTGGGCAGTTCCCTTAGCGGCGCCATTTCGTCTTCCGCGACCGCCCCGGGTTCGAGATCCGGGGGGGGCGGCCGGGGGTCTTCCGGGGGCGGAGGCGGCGGAGGCGGCGGCGGGGGCTGGTGACTCTTTTGCGGGTTCAGCTCAGGTTCATTCGAGCATAGTGTCGCTCGCTTGTCACGGCGCGCCGGCGACCATGACCCGTATCACGACCCTGCGATTTTTGGTACGCCCCTCGGGCGTGCTGTTGCTTTCAAGAGGCTTCTCGGGCCCGTAGCCGATCGCTTTGAGCCGTTTCGGGCTGATCCCCTCACCTTCCAGAAAACTTTTCACCGAAGCGGCCCTACCCTCGGAGATACTCTTGTTCAACACCGGATCACCCGCAGAGTCGGTGTGCCCTTCGATGCTGAGCCAGGCCTCGGGAAAGGTTTTCAGCAAGGAGGCGATGCCGGCGACCGTGTCATAGGCGTAAATCGGGACCTCACTTGAGTTCTTACTGAAAAAAATCACAAACTCTTTCAGCCGGATGGCCTCTACCGTTGCGGCAGAAATCTGGCCCGGCGCAGGCTGGAGTGCCGGCGGCGACTGTGGCAACACGGCGGGTGCGGCCGCTGCAATGGGCGCGGGGCTTGGTGCGGTCGAAAGCGGAGGGGTTGCCGGCACCGCCGATGCTGCCGGCGGCATGACTGAAGAAGCTGCGGGGATCGATTTTGCAGTAGGTGCCCCGCCCCTGGCGTCCCGGCCTGAGCTTTTCTGGCCCGGCTCTGCAGCTGTGCCCCTTGTCCTTGGCGTGAGAGAGGCTTCGGCGTCCGATGATGCAACAGCTGTTTTGGCGCCCTCCAGCGGAACTCCGCCTTGAGCCGCCTTGGGGGAAGCCGGCATCTGTGGCTCCTCTTTTGGCGCCTGAACGTTGGATCCCGTGGCTGGGGCAAGCTCCTTGCTCCCTCCCCAGCGCGCGAGCTCATCTGAAACCCGGTCACCTGTCCAATACCACCCACCAACCACAAAGATGACTATCCCGGCGAAAATCGCGGCCCTGTGCCAAGAAATGCCGCGCCGCACGGCCACAGCTGAACTATGTTCGGGCACGGGGGCTGCCGTCTTGGACGAAATGGCTGCTTGCACGGGCTCTTTCTGGGGGATTGTCCCAATGGCAACTTTAAGCTCTTCGCCGCATTCATCGATGATGGCCGTGTCGATGCGGTCAACCCCACGGGAGTAGCCGGACATCAGGGCGTGATCGCAGATGATGTTGACAAGGCGCGGATAGCCCTTGGAGTAGTTGTGAATGAGCCGCAGCGCCCCTTCTGTAAAGATCTCTTTCTTGGCCCCGGCGACTTTGAGCCGGTGCTCCACGTACTGGCGCACTTCGTTTTCGGTCAGCGGGGTAAGTTCGTAGCTCACGGTGATCCGCTGCCGCACGGCCTGGTTTTCCGGGTTTTGCAGCAGGGTTTTAAACTCCTTCTGGCCAACGAAAAAGGTGTTGAGGACCACCTTGCCCTCCAGATCGATGTTGGAGAGCAGCCGGATCTCTTCTAAAAGCACGCTGGTCAGCCGCTGGGATTCGTCGATGATCAACAGCAGCCGGCGATGACCGGCTGCCGCACTCAAAATAAACCGCTTGAAATGCACCAGGAACTCGCCTTTGCTCTCGAAGCGTTTGCCCATGTTCAGCTCCGAGGCCAGGATGTTGTAAAAATCAATCAAGGACAGGCCGGGATCCGGAATGGAAACGACGATGATCTTGGCCTGGATCTTTTTGTGGATGGTGCGGATGAGAGCGGTCTTGCCGGTACCGATCTCGCCTGTGATCATCAGGAAACCTTTGTTCTCGAGGATCCCGTATTGCAGCACAGCCAGCCCTTCGCGGTGCTTTTCGCCCAGCCAAAGGAATTCCGGATTGGGGCTGATATCGAAGGGTTTTTTGGTCAGACCGTAATGGGAAAGGTACATGGCGTTTTTCTCTCTTGAAAAGGTTTGGTGTGGAGGGGGTGACCACGTCCAATATGGCGATCTTGTTCTATAGTATCTGACATTGGCAATTTAAGTCAACTTAACGGGCCAACAGCCGTATGCCAGATCGGCTCTCCCGCGGGTTAATGAGTTAGGGCCATCCTTGTAACCCCCAAAGGTTACAACCTAAACTACTCGGATATCAAGAAATCCATGGTTGACGGCATTATGGTGGAAACCGGGATAGCGAATCGGCGCGTGACACATATCGCCGAAGCCACGATGACAAGAAACATGAGCGGCATGGCATCGACGATTTCGTAATAACGCGATGTGCGATCAACATCCCCATGATCGAAAGCGGGATTGCAAAAACTGCTATACCTGTTCGCAGGCTGGCAAGCGAGCTTCTCTTTTCCGCCAAGATCAATTGGACCTCGTTGGTGAGTATCGCCGTAGGGCAAAAATCCTCCGATTGATCCTCCGAGGTGGTCATTGCGTTCTCCTGCCATATTTCTTCAAGTTGACATACTATGAGTTCTCGAATATGGCGGTAACCGGCTGGCGACTAAATTTGAAGGGACGTGATCCACATACCGGAGAAGGGGACCCCACACGATCGTGGCAGGGCCGAAGAAGAAGCCGCCGTCCGCTGCGAACCGCCGGCCGCAGGGGTGCTCACCGTGTATCTCTCCGGCTGCTGGAAGATAGATGGTCCCACCCCGTCCGCCGATGAGGTGATTCAACAGGTCCCCTCCCTGCCCGGCGCGAGCCGCATGGTCCTGAATGCGGAGCAGGTTTCCGCCTGGGACAGCACGCTTCTCAGTTTTATCGTCAAACTGGGTGCTTACTGCGCCGCCCAGGAGATCGCCTTCGATTCCCAGATGCTGCCCGCCGGCATCCAGCGGCTAGTGAAATTGGCTACGGCCGTGCCGGCAAAGGAAACGTCGCACCGCATCGGGAAGGGGCAGCCCTTTTTAGCCCGGCTCGGAGAGGCGGTTCTCGGGGTGTGGCAGGGGACGGCCGATATGCTCGCCTTCATCGGCGAGGCGTTTGTGGCCTTCTGCCGGTTTCTCACCGGAAGGGCCCAATACCAGCGCTCCGACCTGCTGAGGTTTATGTGGAACTGTGGCCCCCAAGCCCTGCCGATCGTCACTCTGATCAGCCTGCTGGTAGGCCTGATCCTGGCCTTCGTGGGGGCGATTCAGCTGCTTTTGTTCGGGGCACAGATTTTCGTCGCCAACCTGGTGGCGGTCGCCATGGTGCGGGTGATGGGAGCGGTCATGGCGGCGGTGATCATGGCCGGACGGACCGGGGCGGCGTTTGCGGCCCAGCTGGGAACGATGCAGGTCAACGAGGAGATCGATGCCCTGAAGACCATGGGCATTCCCCCCATGGAATTCCTGGTGCTGCCGCGCATGCTGGCCATAGTCGTCATGATGCCCGTCTTGTGCGTGTATGCGGACGTCATGGGCATCATCGGCGGCCTGATCGTAGGGGTGGGAATGCTCAACCTGGGGCTGGTCGAGTACCTGAACCAGACCAAGGCCTCCCTCACCTTGACCTATTTCTGGATTGGTTTGTTCTATTCCGCAGTCTTCGGGGTCCTGATCGCCCTCGCGGGCTGCCTGCGGGGCCTGCAATGCGGCCGGAGCGCCTCGGCCGTGGGAGCGGCCACCACCTCGGCGGTGGTGACCGCCATCGTGGCCATCGTGGTGGCGACCGCCGTCATTACCTTCGCCTTGAACGTGATTGGAATTTAGCGTGAGCGCCGCGCCCCACATCGTCGTCACCGATCTGACCATGGCCTACGGCCGGGTGGTGATTCAAAAGGATCTCACCTTCACGGTCAACCGTGGGGATGTCTTCATCATCATGGGCGGAAGCGGCTGCGGCAAGAGTACCCTGCTGCGGCACCTGATCGGCCTGATCCCGCCGGCGAAAGGCAGCGTGCACTACGGGGATATTGATTTCTGGCAGGCCTCGGCCGCGAAACGGGACCGGATCATGCGCGGCATCGGCGTCCTCTATCAAAAAGGCGCCCTGTGGAGCTCGATGACCTTGGCGGAAAACGTCGCGTTGCCGCTCCAAGAATTCACCGATCTCAACGCCGCCCAGATCGAGGAGCTGGTGGCGCTCAAACTGGCCCTAGTGGGCCTCGCCGGATTTGAGGGCCATTACCCGTCTGAAATCAGCGGCGGCATGCAGAAGCGTGCCGGGCTGGCGCGGGCCATGGCGCTCGACCCCGAGATCCTTTTTTTCGACGAGCCCTCGGCCGGATTGGATCCGATCAGCGCCCGTCGCCTGGACGAACTTATCCTTGAACTGCGAGAGAGCCTGGGGGCCACGGTGGTGGTCGTCACTCATGAGCTGGCGAGCATCTTCGCCATCGGCAACAACTCGGTCTTTCTCGACCCCGAGACCAAGACCATGATCGCCGCCGGCGACCCGAAAGCGCTGCGCGATGACGCATCCAACTCCACGGTGCGGAGCTTTCTGACCCGGGGCGAGGCGTGAACCCCTCGGCGGCATTGGTTTGAGAGGCGATGCGTATGGCCAAACCCGTCAGTAAAACCCTCATCGGCGCCTTTGTCTTAGGGGCCGTGGCGCTGGTCTTCCTCGGGGTCGTTCTCCTGGGCTCAGGGACTTTGTTTCGGGACGTCATCCGATCGGTGATGTTTTTCGACGGCTCCGTGGGAGGGCTTCAAGTCGGCGCTCCCGTCACCTTCCGTGGTGTTGCCGTCGGGGAGGTGATCGAAATCCAGATCGTCTACGAGCCGGAGCGGCAGGAGTTCAGAATTCCGGTCTCCGTGCAGCTTTATCCTGACCGGATTCGACGCTTGTCCACTAGTCCAATGGAAACGAAGCTCAAGGATCTGATCGGGATGGGCTTGCGGGCGCAGCTGCAGATGCAGAGCTTTGTCACCGGCCAGTTGTCGATCCAACTCGATTTTCTACCGGAAGCCCCCCTGCCGCCGGCAAGTTCGCTGGCGATGTTCCGCACCGGCGTTCAGGAGATTCCGACGATTCCCACGCCGATCCAGCGCATTCAAAAATCCATCGAGCAGATCCCGCTCGATGAGGTGGTCCGCGACGCCCGTGAGACGCTCGCCAGCATCCGGGACATTCTGGCATCGCCCGCGATCCCGGACATCATCGCCAACCTGCAACAGATCTCTCAGGATTCGGTCGGGATCGCGGACAAGGTCGATGCCAAGCTCACCACTCTCGGCGCCCAGGTGGAGCGCACTCTGAAAGAGCTGCGCACGCTTTTGGCTCATGCGGATGCGCAGATAAAACCGCTTGGGTCCGCCATTCTCGAAACCCGAACGCTGGCGCAAAACCTGAATCGCCAGATCGACCCCCTCGCCGCGGAGATCACCCGGACCGCCGGCGAGCTGCGATCAACGCTGCGCCAGTCCGAAAACGTTCTTGCCCGCATCGGCAGCCTGACCGCCGACAATTCCGAGATGCGCTACCACTTGTCGCTGATCATGACGGAATTGACGGCGACATCGCGTTCCCTGAGAGCGCTCACCGATTACTTGGAACGCCATCCCGACGCCCTATTGCGCGGGAGGGTAGCGGGTCAACCGCTGGGAGGTCAGCGATGAAAACCAAGACCACGGCCGTCGCACATTGCCTCCTGGCGGGGCTTGCACTGGTGATCTGCGCCTGCAGCCTGATCAGCCCCGGTCAACGTCCCGTCCCCCGTCTTTATCTTTTGAGCTCGCTGGCAACAGCCGCCCCCCCGGTGGTGCCGGCGGCGAAGCTGCCGCACCTGTCCATCGGCATCGGGCCTGTCCGCCTGGCGGATTACCTGGACCGTCGGAGCATCATCATGCGCAATAACGACAACGGGATCGAGCTGCTCGAGCTCTCGCAATGGGCGGAGCCACTGTCGGAATCCTTTGCCCGGGCTATGGCGGACAACCTGTCGGTGCTGCTGGGAACCCAACGGGTTTTTCATTTCCCGTGGCGCTCCGCGGTGCCGGTTGACTATCAAGTGGCCTTTCACGTGGTCCAGTTCGACGGCCACCCACAGGGGCAGGTCCTTCTGCGGGCCCACTGGCAGGTATTTAAAAGGGACGGGCAAACCCTGCTGGACTCCGGCCATGCGCTCATTCACGAGACGGTCGCGGACCCATCCGTCGAGGCGTTCATCGCCGCTCACAGCCGGGCGGTCGCGCAGTTCAGCCGGGAAGTTGCGGAGGTGGTCGTCAAGTGGGCGGGCTGAGGCGGGTATCGGGGCGAGGCATGTGCTGACGGGGTTGACGCAAAGCGGCTGGGATGAACGCGGTCCGACGCACCTTTTTGGCGCATGCACCTGAGGCAGTAGTTCCATCACCGCGTGCCGTGCAGCGACTCCTTGTCGTCGATGAAGCCGATTAGGTAGGCGTTGTGGCCCCCCAGCCGTATAGTCAAGATGTCCGACTGCCAGAGCTGGTTCGGCCGGGCCCGCTCAAAAAACCGCGGCCCGGGAGGGTTCTTCTCGGCCTTGAGAGGAGCCTTCTTCACCAGCCCCTTCGCGGCCAGGCTCTTGTGAACCGTGGCGGGGCTGGTGCGCATGAAGAAAAAGCGCTTCAGAACATCGCTGATCCGCCGGGGACCGTACTCGGGATGCTCCCGCTTGACGGCCACCGCCTGCTGCCGGATCTCCTCGGCAACGCGGCGCTTGCGGCTGACGGGACGCTTGGGTTCAAGTCCCGCGGCCCCATGAAGTCGATAGGCCTTCACCCAACGATGGATCGAATGGGTGCTGATCCCAAACTGCTCGGCCAACAGCTTGGAGCTGTACCCCTCCTCCAGGTAAAGCTTGGTGACCCGCAGCCGGAACTCCACCGGAAACGCCAGGGGGCGGCGCTTCCGTTTGCTCCTGTTGGCAGGCCGCTTGGACGTGTTTGCCATCGGATGACTTCCTCTGTTGTGTAAGTGGTTTTTACACTCGGGAGTGTCACCCAATTTTCTCAGCTCCAAGCGATCATAAACTGGCGATTAGGACACCAGAGCTTGCCAATATCACCGAGTTAGTTCGTCCGCGATATGTCGGATGAAACACGGATATTACGTAGCACCTGTAAGGCTACCTCGTTTATCTGGCTGCCTATCCCGGACTGCTGATTTTGAACGAGGAGTCCTTCCTGAAGAGATCGTTTTCGCCGCGTTCAAGGCACAGTTTGAAATTCTTGTGCCGAATAAAAAAGCCAGGGAAATTGACAGATTCAAACGAGTAAAGAACATCCTCGTTCCAGACCGGAATCATCTTGAAGGTGGCGTCATTTCTTAATAGATCCGTATCGACAAATGGGCTCAGTCTTAAGATGAAATTCTCGTGGCGCAGATAATGGCCGGGGAAATTTACCGATTGAAGCGAGAAGTATCGTTCATACGGATGTGCGGGCGAGGTCAGCCCAGGAACAATCCTGAATGTCGCGTCATGCCGTTCGGCGGTGGTTTGTATTTTTGATATCTCACCCAGATAATTTCTATGGCGCATGAAATAACCAGGAAAGTTGGATGACTCTAATACAATCTGGCCGGATGTTTCCCCCTCGATAAGGGTAAATGTCTCCCAGGGACCGATTGCCGTTCGGTTTGCAACAAGGTTACCGCCCCCACCACCCTCTGCGCAGACATATTTTCCATTATTGGCGCGCAGCGCCACTTTATTTGCTCCAACTCCGATGAGGGTGAATTCTGCAGAAGGGTCAATCTTGTTCAGGCTCGCATCCAAGAGACCATTATTTTTTACACGGACATACCGGTTGATATAGGTGACGCGGATTGCCACCTTGCCGGATTCCATGTGAATCAGCTCCATGTTTCTCATCGGGTCTGTCTTGCCGCACGTTGCCGTTATTTTATAACTGCCTGGATTGCCCAGATACTGACCATTCTGTACAGCCAGCGCGATGATGCGGCATCCAGGAATATAATTTCCCGTTTTTCGGATATTTTCAAAACCAATGCTCTTCATGGCCAAGCTGGTCGGGATTTGACCACGAACCACAATTTCACGATATTCTGACTCCCGATTTTTTATAGCCCCTGAGGTCATCAGCAGTGGGCTGTTTTGCTTTAGCCACTCATATCTGGCGCCGAGGGAAAGAAGTTCAACTGCATTAGTTCCATCATCAATATTGACCGGCACAAAAATACTTTTGGAGTACTCATCCGTGAAAAAGCAAGTCGCCCCGCCTTTCTTCTGACCTACCCTAAATTCATGCGCATTGTGTGTGTGACCGGAAAAGAATAGAACTGGCTGGTTCGTTTGCTTCCCGGTTTCGTGTGAGATGCTCTTTAACAAGGCGGCATGCTGGCCGTCCGCACAACTGAAGTTCAAGTAAGGGTCCCGAGCCCTGTGTTTGAAAAACCTCGTATTTATAACGGGAAACCCTTTGGATTCTATTGCCTTGATAATCGCACTTTTCCCGCCAAGTTCCGGCTCTGCCTGGTTATCTAAATAATCAGGTATGCTCAACACTAATTGCAGGTGGCTGCAGAGACGACTCCAATTCTGTGTCAATATAGGCATGGGAGGTTTTAATTTATTTATCCGCACGGATTCACGGTAGAGATCGAAGGCGTCATATTTTCCCATATACCTTGGTAGACTGATCAATGGTGCGTGCGTAAAAATGAAGACCAGTTGTTCCTTTTGCGGATTCATTACCTGTGCTAACAGATTCAGGTGTTCTTGAGTTATTCCACGGCTATGCGGACCTCCCTTAACAAAATCATGAAACCAGTCAGGGAAATCCTTCAGATCCAACTCATCGTATACGAGGTCCTCCTGCTTTGGAAACTGATCATGCGCGGTATTCAGGCAGAGGATGCTGGTGTTTCCAATTTGAATAGCAAAATCCAGATCATAATTTACCGTGCAAAGATATTGCCCTAAAATCCATGATCGTGGTTTAATTAACCAGTATGAAAAGTCTTGGTCCAGGGAAGCTTTCCACTCGTTCGGTCTGAACTCCTTGAGGGTTTTCCGCGAGGCGATGAGTTCATGCCTGCCGGTTTTGCGGGGGAAAGCCCAAAAGTCGTATTCATTTCCCTCCTTTTCCAGCAGACCGAATGAACCATATTCGTCTCGTTTATAGAGCTCCCTGTCGAAGAGAGAAAGTTTGCAGTTCCAATTAAGGAGCACTTCGTTCGAGCGATAATCATGATTGCCTATGATAGTGAAAAGCGGGCATTTAAGGGCTTCGCCCTTTTGATCCCGGCCGGTGATGATTTCATGAAATTTTTCAACGTTCGAATTCCATGTCGAGCCCGCTGCTGCTTTTCGTCTATCCGGGGTGAAATCTTGTTGCCCGCAGACATAATGGCCATCCCAGTATCCGTCAAAGTAGTAATCAACGATATCGCCCGTGAGAACGACAATCAAACTCTCGTTTTTCAGTCGCTGATTGGCTTTTCTGATAAAAGCGCGCAGATTATCGTTGGGGTTGATATACCGGTCTTTTAGTTCCTGGGATTCTGTAAGATTGCGGACTTCGCACAAGATTCCGGGGATCAGATCATTTCTTTTCGAGATATGCGTATCGGTGATATGGAGGATGGTAAACTTGTCCGACGATTTCAACGTCTCGTGCACATACACCGCGTGGTAATTCTTCCGGCCCTGTAAATTCAAATGAAAAAGGTTGGGCCAGCCGAATGTGTCTTTGAGTTTCTTGGAGGAATTCTCATGAATTCCGACTTCCACTCGCGCTTCCCAC
This sequence comes from Desulfobacterales bacterium, assembly GCA_041736435.1. Lineage (GTDB taxonomy): Bacteria > Desulfobacterota > Desulfobacteria > Desulfobacterales > SpSt-501 > SpSt-501. Next base: position 43,252 of record JBGSTS010000159.1, read on the forward strand.
CGGAACCCGTTTCGGTATTGCTGATGCGGGTTGGTTTGCGCATGGATAACCTTACCATAATCATCTTTGTATGATGGATGCCGGAAATACCCATAAACCCGGTATGCTGTCAACTGCATGGTAACAGTATCCCGGCTGATTATCGGGGGGTCATTTTTCAAGAGTGCCAGGATTTGAGATATGGAAGGGTAAGATACGTCTTCTTCTCTCTCCTCTTTGCCCTCGTGCCAGTCCTTTCTGTACGCGATGGTGATTTCAAAACGCTCCAGTTCTCCGGGCTCTAAAACTAAAGGATTCCCCAGGTTCGGACGTACGATACTGATCATGGCATCCTCCTCCTTTATGAATCCCAACCATAATTAAATAGACCCATATAAGATGCTGCGTTTTCTTCCCTCTCGGTTTTGCTTGGGAAGATACTTTAGGTCCGCCCTCTCTCATCTTAGCAAAGCCACCGGGAAGTCAGGCACGTTGGGCGGCTTGACCGTGGTCGGGGTCTGTTGCCCCTTGGTCAACTCCTTGACCCGCTCGGACACGTATAGATCGAGCATGTTCACCGTGATGCGCCCGCTGGACGTAAAGTCGGCTTTGCCCCGGATGCCTTCCACCACCCCCTTGGTGAAGGCCCCATTGCCCCACTCCGAGTTCTCCATCGCGTACTGTCTACCCGTGGCCGCTGAAAAGACCACGGCGCCGTTCTCCGCGCTGGCCAGCTCGTTCACCACCGCGCTGACCACCACCACCCCACGGCGTTTCGACTTGCCCATCAAGTTGCCCGAGTGGCAAGCATCCATGAACACGAGCACTTTGCCGGCAATACCGGCCACCGTAGAGGTAATGTCCGCTTGGGAGATTCCTGATCGTTTAAGTTTCTCCAGATCAGCATCCATTGGCAGGAAGTAGAACACACCCATGGGGTCGTTGATTCCGTGGCCGGCGAAAAACAGCACAGCAATGTCCTTGGCCGTCACCTGCCGCTGCAGCCATTCCAGGCCGTCCAGAATGTTGCCCTTGGTGGCCTGGGCATCGGTCAGCGTTTTCACCTCAACCCCGCTGTAAAGCCGCCCATGTTGGCCGTTCCAGGCGGCACCGAAGTCCAGGGCGTCCTTGGCCGCTAAATTTAAGCGCATCTCCGGGTCCTGGTAAGCGCTCACCCCCACGGCGAGAACATAGAGCTTGGGCTTGATCTCAAAGGCTTCCTTGGCGGCGGCTCCCTTCCAGCGCAGTCGGATCGTGGCCGGCTCGCTGGCCGCATAGCGGTTTTCGGCAATCACCGACACCTCGCAGTCCCTGGAGGGGATTGGAACCGACAGCTCCCCGCTCGCCTTGGGTGCCTGACCGATCCTATCGATTGAAACCGGCCGGCCGTCCACCAGGACCTTCAGTTGGCTGAGCGCCTCCTGGCTGCGCGCCGAGTAGTGCACCTTTGCGAAAGCGGTCGACACCTCGGCCCCGTCAGCAGGCGAGACGATGGCGACCACCGGCGGAAGCTTGTCCCGCACCGAGGCCGTCTCAACCGGCTTTCGCCCGGGCTGTTCGTTTGCCAGGCGCAGAGCCTCGGCCTCGTCCATCGTGGTGATCACCCGGTCGATTACATCCGGCCGGTAGTAGGTGGAGCGAAAGCGGGAGTTGGGAAAGAAGTCCGCGGCCTGGTCCTTGCCGTTGTTCACGTGCCAGCCGACGAAATTCTCACCCCCCGGAGAGGCGTCGTAGTAGCCCGAGGGGGTCCAAAGCACCCAGCGCTTCCGGTCCGGGTGCGGGAAAAGGGCCAAAAACTCCTTGCCGTCCGAAACCCGATACCAGCGGATGGTCCCGTCGCCCAGACCGGCCACCGCCACC
>JBGSTS010000186.1:0-3244 GCA_041736435.1 Desulfobacterales bacterium
CCGCTGAGGCCAGCGCCAGGATCACAGCCCCCGATCCGGTGCCCAGGTCGAGCACGCGCGCCGGCCGCTCCGACGGGGCTTTCGCCAGGCCGGACAGCGCGGTCTCCACCAGAAGTTCGGTTTCCGGCCGCGGGATCAAGACTTCCGGCCCGACCTGAAGATCGAGGTTCCAGAAGCCCTTGTGTCCCAGGATATAGGCCACCGGCTCCCGGCGCAGCCGCCGCCGGATCAGCTCCCGGAAGGCCGCGAGCTCCGCCTTCTCCAACGGCTGGTCATAACGCACATACAACTGCACGCGCTCCAGACGCAGAGCGTGCGCCAGAAGCAGCTCCGCCGCCGTGCGCGGGCTGTCGATCCCACGGTTCTGGAAAAACGCCGCCGTCCAGTGGATCAGCTTCAGAATGGTCCACGCCTCGTCAGTGGACTGCGACGGACTCGACATTCTGCAGGGCCTGAGCCTGGTAGTGGGTGGTGAGCCCGTTGATGATTTCCTGGAGGTCCCCCTGCAAAACTGCCTCGAGTCGGTACAGGGTGAGCCCGATGCGGTGGTCGGTCACCCGGCTCTGGGGAAAATTGTAGGTCCGGATGCGGCCGCTGCGGTCGCCGGTGCCGACCTGGGTCTTGCGGTCCTCGGAGCGCTGACGGTCCTGCTCCTGGGTCTTCAGGTCGAACAGCCGGGCCCGCAGGACCTTGAGGGCCTTGTTCTTGTTTTTGAGCTGCGACTTCTCGTCCTGGCAGATCACCACCAGCCCCGATGGCAGATGCGTAACCCGCACCGCCGAGTCCGTGGTGTTGACGCTCTGCCCGCCCGGCCCCCCCGAGCGGTAGACGTCGATGCGCAGGTCGTTGGGGTTGATCTGCACGTCGACCTCTTCGGCCTCGGGCAAAACCGCCACGGTCACCGCGGAGGTGTGGATCCGCCCCTGGGTCTCCGTCACCGGCACCCGCTGGACCCGATGGGTCCCGCTTTCATACTTAAAAACGCTGAAGGCCCCATTGCCCTGGATCATGGCGATGACCTCCTTCATTCCGCCGACACCGGTGGGGTGATGGGAAAGGATCTCAACCTTCCAACCGCGGTTTTCAGCATACCGGCAGTACATCCTGAAAAGGTCGCTGGCAAACAGCGCCGCCTCTTCGCCGCCGGTCCCGGCACGGATTTCGAGAATGACGTTTTTGTGGTCGTTGGGGTCCTTGGGCAGGAGCAGCAGGCGCAGCTCCTCCTCCGCGCGTGCCTTTTCCACGTTCAGGGCGGCCAGGTCCTCGCGCGCCAGGTTGCAGATCTCGGCATCGCCGTCGCCCAGGAGCTCTCGGCTTTCCGCAATGCGGGCCAGCATGTCCTGGTAGCGGCGAAACACCTCCACGATCCTGCCCAGCTCGGCGTGCTCGCGCACCGTCCGCTGGTAGGCTTCCCGCCGGCCGATCACGGCGGGATCGCTCAGCTGCCGCTCCAACTCGATGAAGCGCTGTTCAACGCCTTGCAGTTTGTCATACATGGCAAAAATCGATGCCCCATCGATGACCGGGGCACGGGGGCCGGATGCGCGCAGCCTGCGCCCGCCCGGCCGCCGCCCGGTTCCTTCGGTGGGGCATTACCGGAAGGCTGGGCTATGACGCTTTTTCCTGGTTTTGGAATTTCGCGTACTTCTTGCGGAAGCGCTCGATGCGGCCGGCCGTGTCGACCAGTTTCTGTTTACCCGTGAAAAAGGGATGACAGCTGGAGCAGATTTCCACCGTTATGTTGTCGCGGGTGGAGCCGACTTCGATTTCGTTGCCGCAGGCGCAGCGGATTTTCGTGACTGCAAATTTCGGGTGAATGTCCGTTTTCATGCTGAAGAGCCCCCTTGTTTTCAAAATGATCTCATCTGGGTGTTTCATGCCATCAGGCGTTCATCGAATCCAAAAACTCCCTATTATTCTTCGTTCGTTTCATTTTTTCAAGCAAAAATTCCATACTGTCCACCGTGTTGAGGGTGGTCAGCAGCTTGCGCAGGATCCAGACACGGTTGAGGACATCGCTTTCGAGCAGCAGCTCCTCCTTGCGGGTGCCGGAGCGCTTGATGTCCACCGCCGGGAAAACGCGCTTGTCGGAGAGTTTGCGGTCGAGTTGGATTTCGGCGTTGCCGGTCCCCTTGAACTCCTCGAAGATCACCTCGTCCATGCGGCTGCCGGTGTCGATCAGGGCCGTGGCGATGATGGTCAGGCTGCCACCCTCTTCGATGTTGCGGGCCGCACCGAAAAAACGCTTGGGCCGCTGCAACGCATTGGAGTCAACGCCGCCGGAGAGGATCTTGCCGCTCGGCGGAACGACCGCGTTGTGCGCACGCGCCAGGCGGGTGATGCTGTCGAGCAGGATGACGACGTCCTTCTTCAACTCCACGAGGCGCTTGGCGCGCTCGATCACCATCTCGGCCACCTGTACGTGGCGCGCCGCCGGTTCGTCGAAGGTCGAGCTGATGACCTCGCCGCGCACCGTGCGCTGCATCTCGGTCACTTCCTCGGGCCGCTCGTCGACGAGCAGAACGATCAGGTGCACCTCGGGGTAGTTGGCCACGATCGCATGCGCCAGGTGCTGCATGATCATCGTCTTGCCGCTCTTGGGCTGCGAGACCAGCAGCGCGCGCTGTCCCTTCCCAATCGGGGCGATCAGGTCGATGATGCGGCTGGTGATGTTCTCCTCGCCCTTGATGTCGCGCTCGAGCCTGAACTGCTCCTTCGGGAACAGCGGGGTCAGGTTCTCGAACATGATCTTGTGCTTGCTCTCCTCGGGCGTCAGGCCGTTCACGCGGTCGACCTTGACGAGTGCGAAGTAGCGCTCGCCGTCCTTGGGCACGCGCACCTCGCCCTCGACCATGTCGCCGGTGTGCAGGTTGAAGCGCCGGATCTGGCTCGGCGACAGGTAGATGTCGTCGGTGCTGGCCATGTAGCTGGCCTCGATGCTGCGCAGGAAGCCGAAGCCGTCGGGAAGGACCTCGAGCACGCCGTCGCCGAACACCTGTTCGCCGGCCTTCGCGCGCTTCTTCATGATCGCGAACATCAACTCCTGCTTGCGCAGGCGGGCGACGTTCTCGATCTCCAGCGCCTCGCCCATGGTGATGAGCTCGGAGACGTGCTGGGACTTCAGTTCGGACAGGTGCATGGAGGCGAACCCTCGTGTGGGGTGCTGCTGCTGTTCGCAAGCGGCCCGCGGGATGCGGACGGCGAAACGGATGGATCAGAGCGGGAGAAGGAGCCGGATCGGAGC
>JBGSTS010000260.1:0-6703 GCA_041736435.1 Desulfobacterales bacterium
CCGCCGGCGGCCGCTGCCGCCGCGGCCAACATGGAGTTCATTCTCGACGTGCCCCTGGAGATCACCGTCGAACTGGGACGGACCAAGCTCCTGGTGCACGAGCTCTTGAAGCTCGGCCAGGGTTCGGTGGTGGAGCTCTCCAAGCTGGCCGGGGAAACCCTGGAGATCCTGGCCAACCAGAAACTCGTGGCGCGGGGCGAGGCGGTGGTGATCAACGACAAATACGGGGTGCGCCTGACCGAGGTGGTCAGCCCCATGGAGCGCATCGAGAGGCTGCGATGAGCGCTGCGCCTGAGTTGATCCCTTCGGCATTGAAAATGCTCGGAGCGCTGGCAGCGGTGCTGGGGGGGCTGTTCGTGGTGGTCTACCTTGCGCGGCGGTTTTTCCAGCGGTCGGGCGCCGCCGCCGGGGAGCGCCTGGTGCGGGTGATCGCATCGCACTACATCGGCGTCAAGAAGGCCGTGACCCTGGTGGAGATCCCGGGGGCGGTATTGGTGCTGGGTGTCGCCGGCGACCGGATCCAGCTTCTCAGCCGGATCGACGATCCGGAGACCCTGGAGCGGATTCACCGGCGTGAGCCCCAGGCGGCCGCCTCCTTCGGCGATCATCTGAGCCGATTCACTGCGCGCATGAGGGCCTCAGAGCATGATGAGTGAACACGCAGCTTCCATCCGGCAGCTTGGAGCAACGAGGCGCCGCCTGCGGTGGGCGAATCCTGCGGTGCTCGCGGTGCTGCTGGTGCTGACCTTGCCGATGGCGGCCTGGGCCCAGGCGCCGAACCCCCTGGTATCCGCACCCGGCTTTTCGATCGGGCTGAGCCCCGGCGAAGACGCGTCGCGCTCCACGGTGGTGCTCCAGATCTTCCTCCTGATGACGGTGCTCTCGCTGGCGCCGGCCATCCTGATCATGGTCACCTCGTTTACCCGCATCGTCATCGTGCTTTCGCTGCTGCGCCGAGCCCTCGGCACGATGCAGCTGCCGTCGAACCAGATCGTGATCGGGCTGTCGCTCTTTTTGACCGTGTTCATCATGGCGCCGGTCTGGCAGAAGATCAACGCGGAAGCCCTCCAACCCTATCTGGACCGCAGGATCAGCAACCAGCAGGCGTTCGACAATGCCGCCGGGCCGCTGCGCGAGTTCATGTTCAAGCAAACCCGCGAGAAAGACCTCGCCCTGTTCGTGGACATCGCCAAGGCGCCGCGGCCCCAAAACGCCGCGGAGATCCAGACCAGCGTGCTGGTGCCTGCTTTCATCATCAGCGAGGTCAAGACGGCTTTCGAGATCGGGCTGCTGCTCTACGTGCCTTTTCTGATCATCGACATGGTGGTGGCGGCGGTTTTGTTGTCCATGGGCATGATGATGCTGCCGCCCATCATGGTCTCGCTGCCGTTCAAGCTGCTGCTCTTCGTTCTGGCCGACGGGTGGTACCTGCTGATCGGCTCACTGGTCAAAAGCTTCGGGTGAAAGGACGGGACGATGAACGCCGATTACATCACGGGTTTTTTCTTTGAAGCCATCAAGGTGACCATACTGCTGGCTTCGCCGATGCTGCTGGCCGGGCTTTTGGTCGGCTTGCTGGTCAGCATTTTTCAATCGGCCACCTCCATCAACGAGATGACACTCACGTTCATCCCGAAGATGCTGGCGGTGGCGGCCGCCCTGATTTTTTTCTTCCCCTGGATGATGCAGACCATCGTCGGGTTCACCGAGCAGATGTTCATGAACATGAACCAGTTCATCCGCTGAATCGCGCGGGCCCCGGATTCCCCGGTCATGGTCTCTCTCGCTGTCTCCTTGCCGCAGCTGCAGCTTTTCTTTCTGGTTTTTCTGAGGACCGGCGCTTTTTTGATGTCGCTGCCGATTCTGAACTCACCCAGCGTTCCCATCCTCTTTCGCATCGGGTTTGCCTTGTCTGCGAGCATCCTGCTGACCCCGGCGCTCGCCCCGTTCAATCTGCCCTATCTGGCGGACGGGTTCAGCCTGGGGGTGGCGGCGGCCGGCGAAATCCTGCTGGGTCTGCTGGCGGGGATGGCCGTACGGCTGGTGTTCGAAGGCCTGCAGCTGGCCGGCCAGATCGCCGGCTATCAGATGGGCATGGCGATCGCCGAGGTGATTGACCCGGCCTCCGAGGATCAGGTGGCGCTGCTGTCCCAGTTCAACACGCTGCTGGCCACCCTGATTTTTCTAGCCATCAACGGCCACCACGCGTTTATCCGCAGCCTGGTCGAAAGCTACGAGATCGTGCCCCCGCTTGGCTTCCAGGTCCAGGGGCCGGTTTTAGAGCGCTTGGCCCGGTTGAGCGCGGAGTTGTTCGTTGTCGGCCTGAAGGCCGGGGCCCCGATCATCGTGGCCCTGATGCTGGGAACGGTCAGTTTCGGCCTGGTGGCGCGCACTGTGCCCCAGATGAACATCTTCATCGTGTCCATGCCGCTGAACATCGGGGTGGGGTTGCTGTTCATAGGCTTGAGTCTGCCCCACCTCGCCGGCTACATCGGGGATCTGTTCGGGGCAACCGCCCGCAGCGCGCTGTTGCTGCTAAGGGCCATGCCCTGAGGAGGGCGGGGGATGGCGGAGAACACCGGGCAGGAGCGCACCGAACAGGCGACCGGCAAGCGGCGCCAGGAAGCCCGCAAACGCGGCCAGGTGGCGCTGAGCCGCGAGATTCCTTCGGCGCTCATTCTTCTGACGGTGCTGGCGGTGTTTTATTTTGCCGGCCCCGGGGTTTTCGAGCGCTGCACGGCGCTCGTGGGAGGGATGTTCCGCAACCTGCACACCCTGCGCATTGCGACCATTGCCGATGCCGGCGCCTTGGCGGTGGAATTGTTCCAGACGGTCCTTCTGCTGCTGCTTCCGATTTTCCTGCCGCTGCTGGTGGCTGGGTTCGTCGGCAACGTGGCCCAGATCGGATTCGAGGTGCACGCCGAGGCCATGGCGCCGAAATTCTCCAAGATGAACCCGATTGCCGGTATCAAGCGGCTCGCCTCATTGCGTTCGCTGGTCGAGCTGGTCAAGTCGATTTTGAAGATCTTATTCGTCGGCGGCATCGCCTATGCGGTGGTAAACGGGTTCCTGCAGGATTTTCCCGCGCTGGTGCGCTATGACCTTCTTACCCTGTGGGCCTTCACGCACCAGGCCGCCTTCAAGATCATTTTCTACGTCAGCCTGGCGATGCTGGTACTGGCGGTGCTCGACTACCTCTACCAGCGCTGGCAGTATGAGCAGAGCCTGAAGATGACCAAGCAGGAGGTCAAGGACGAGCGCAAACAGTCCGAAGGCGACCCCAAGGTCAAGGCGCGCATCCGCACTCTCCAGCGCCAGACGGCGTATCATCGCATGATGGCCGACGTGCCCAAGGCCGACGTGGTCATCACCAACCCGACCCACCTGGCCATTGCCCTGAAGTTCACCTCGGAGGAAATGCACGCGCCGCGGGTGGTGGCCAAAGGGGCGGGCACCATTGCCGAGCGCATTCGCGAGACCGCCCGCGAACACGACGTGCCGATCGTCGAAAACAAGCCCCTGGCACAGGCGCTGTTCAAGATGGCGGAACTGGGCGATTACGTGCCCGTCGATCTGTACCGCGCCGTGGCCGAAGTTCTGGCCTATGTCTACCGGCTCAAAGGAAAAATCAACCTCTGAGTCCCTGCGACGGTCGAGACCATCCCATCGATCCGCCATGCCCCGCCTCCATCGACTTGAAAGACGCAAAGGACTCCCCCCACGTCATGCGAACGCGTCGGGCGCCGACAAAATTTTGTCGGGGGGCCGTCGGGGACGGCTGCGGCATCCGGGCCGGCCGGCAGACGTGGGAATCGAGCTCACGGAAACGCCCGCAAGATGTCGTGCAATTCCGGCGGCGTACCGCCAGCACTCCGACTGCTTAACTACATGCCGATACGACCAGCGGCTTGAAAACGCACGGCCCGTGGCGCTTTATGCAAGTGCGCTCCGATGCGGCATGGAAAATGCACAATGGTGATTTGGTTGTGGAAGCGATGAAGACACCCTGAAGGGAGGATCTCGGGCCCATGAGCACCGCTCAGATCGCACCGGTGGCCGGCGCGATTCCGTTTATGACCAAAAACAGCGATGTTTCGCTGGCCGGAGCCGTGGTCTGCATCCTGCTGTTCATGGTCATGCCGGTGCCCACCTTCGTGCTCGACATGCTGCTGGCCTTCAGCATCAGCTTTGCCCTGGTCATCCTGCTGGTGGCCATGTACGTGCAGCGGCCCCTGGATTTGTCCTCCTTCCCATCCATTCTGCTGCTGACCACGCTGTTCCGTCTCTCGCTCAACATCGCCACCACCCGCGTCATTTTGCTGAACGGGCACGAAGGCGTCTCGGCCGCGGGAAGCGTCATCAAGGCCTTCGGCAGCTTCGTGGTCGGCGGCAACTACGTGGTCGGATTCATCGTCTTCGTGATCCTGGTGGTTATCAACTTCGCGGTCATCACCAAAGGTGCCGGACGCATCGCCGAGGTTGCCGCCCGGTTCACGCTGGATGCCATGCCGGGCAAGCAGATGAGCATCGACGCCGACCTGAACGCCGGCTTCATCAACGAGCAGCAGGCGCGTCAGCGCCGGGAGGATTTGTCGCGCGAGGCCGAGTACTACGGGGCCATGGACGGCGCCAACAAATTCGTGCGCGGCGATGCCGTCGCCGGCATCATCATCACCCTGGTCAACGTGATCGGTGGGCTGGCCATCGGCGTGTTCCAGCGAAACCTGGCCTTTTCGACCGCGGCTCAGAATTACACGTTGCTGACCGTGGGCGACGGGCTGGTCACGCAGATCCCGGCCCTGATCATCTCCACGGCGGCCGGTATCATCGTCAGCCGCGCCGGCAACGAATCGAGTCTGGGGGCCGAAATCACCTCCCAGGTGTTTTTCCAGCCCCGGGCCATTTCCATGGTGTGCGTGATCCTGGCCGGTTTCGCGCTGATCCCGGGGCTGCCATCACTGCCCTTCATGGTGCTATCGGTTCTGGCCGGCGGGCTGGCGTATGCATTGCGACAGTCCCAGCGCGCCGCGACCCTGGCCGAAGAGGACCGGCAAGCGCATGCGGCCACGTCCGCGCCGACGGATCGCATCGATGCCCTGCCGCCGCTCGATAGTTTAGGCATCGAGGTCGGCTACGGCCTGATACCGCTTGTCGACGCCGAGCAAAACGGCGAGCTGCTCGACCGCATCAAGACCATCCGTCGGCAGATGGCGCTCGACATCGGGGTCATCATTCCGCCGGTGCACATTCAGGACAATATGCAGCTCAACCCTGGCGAGTACAGCATTCTGCTGAAAGGCAACGAGATCGCCCGGGGCGAACTGATGCCGGGCCATTACCTGGCGATGAACCCGGGCAGCGCCGACGGCAGGCTGGAGGGTGTGGCCACCCGGGAGCCGACCTACGGCCTGCCGGCCACCTGGATCAAGGACGCCGGCAAGGAGGCGGCGCTTGCCAAGGGGTTCACTGTGGTGGACACGGCCACGATCATGACCACGCACCTGTCGGAGATCATCCGCCGGCATGCCCATGAGCTGCTCGGCCGCCAGGAAGTCCAGCTGATGCTGGATCACCTCAAGCAAACCCACCCCAAGGTGGTGGACGAGCTGGTGCCGAACCTGATGCCGCTGGGCCTGGTGGTGCGGGTGCTGCAGCAGTTGCTGCGCGAACAGGTGCCGATCCGTGACCTGCTCCTGATCCTCGAGGCGCTGGGCGACTGGGCCCCGCACACCAAGGATGCGGATACGCTCTGCGAGCATGTCCGCCGCGCCCTGACCCGTACCCTGACCAAAATGCACCAGGCGCCGGACGGGTCGCTGGCGGTGATCACCCTGGGTCATGCCGTGGAATCCGCGCTGGCCGACGCGCTGCAGAAGGGGGAGCACGGCCGCATCCTGGCCCTGGATCCCGGGGTCGCCAATCGCGTCATGCAAAACCTGGCGCGGCAACTGGAGCGAGCCGCCGGACTGAATGTGCAGCCGGCGGTGATCTGCTCCGCCGCCGTGCGGCCGGCATTTAAAAAGCTGGCCGATCGGTTCATCCCGAACGTGAGTGTGCTGTCCTACGATGAGGTCCTGAGCCAGGTGGATATCCGGGCGATGGGTTCCGTGGAGCTTTCCGATGCAGATTAAACGTTTTGAAGCCAAGTCGATGACGCTGGCCCTCCTCATGATCAAGGAGGAGTTCGGGCCGGATGCGGTCATCTTATCCGCCCGCAGTGTGCGCGGCGGCCACGGACTATTCGGGTCAAGACGGCGGGCGGCGGTGGAGGTCACCGCCGCGCAGGACCAGGCTGCCCCCGGGGGGTTGACCGCCGGCCGCACTCCCCCCCAGCCGATGCCGGGCGATGCAGCGTCGTTCGACCGCAGCCGCGGGCTGTTCAGCTCGCTCAATCAGGGTCTGCGGCAACTGGCCCTCCGGCGGCGCTCCGCCGAGATGTCCACCCGGGTATCCCCGGAAGCTGTCGGCGGGGTTGCATGGCAGCGGCAGCTGCTGGCCCAGGAGGTGCACGCGGAGCTGGCAGCCGACATTATCGAGCATCTGCGGCAATGCCGGGGAGGCGAGCCGTTGATCGAACTCAGACAACGGCTTGCTTTTCTGGGGTTGAGGCCGGCGGCGTCTGCGGATCCACCGCCGGTTTTGGTGCTGGTGGGGCCCGCCGGGGTGGGAAAGACCACCACGGCCATCAAGCTGGCCGCCGGCC
>JBGSTS010000272.1:0-7019 GCA_041736435.1 Desulfobacterales bacterium
CTCACGCGCATGCGGCAAGCCGTCGGGGACCCGGCGCAGATCGCGGCGATCGAGGCCCGGGTCGATGCCGAACTGGAGGCGGCGGTCGAGTTCGCCGCCCGGAGCCCGGAGCCGGATGTAGACGAATTTTTGGCCGGTATACCGGATTGACGGTGGACCGGATCATCTCGGAGAGCCGCAACATGGTGGACATGATGTACCGCGAGGCCCTGCGCCGGGCCCTGGACGAGGAGATGCAGCGGGACCCGCTGGTCTTTCTCATGGGGGAGACCATCGCCGAGCGCGGCGGCTCCTACAAGGTCACCGAGGGGCTTCTGCAGAAGTACGGGGCCCGGCGCGTGATCGACACGCCCATCGCCGAGGCGTCTTTCACCGGCATGGCCGTCGGCGCAGCGCTGGTGGGCTGCCGGCCCGTGGTCGAAATCCTCTTCGTCGATTTTGCCATGCTGGTCATGGACCAGATCGTGAACCAGGCGGCCAAGTACGAGTTCATCTCCGGCGGCCAGGGCAAGGTGCCGATGGTGCTGCGCACCCAGGGCGGCGCCGGCAACGGCCTGGCCGCCCAGCACTCGCAGAGCCTGGAGGCGCTCTTCTACCACATCCCCGGCCTCAAGGTGGTCATGCCCTCGACCCCGCGCGACGCCTACGGCCTGCTCAAGTCCGCCATCCGCGACGACGACCCGGTGGTCTTCATCGAGCACAAACTGCTCTACATGACGCGCGGCCCGGTGCCGGAAGAAGAGGCCCTCGTTCCGCTGGGCAGGGCCGAGGTCAAGCGACCCGGGCGGGATGCGACCATCATCACCTACTCGCACATGACGCTGAAATGCCTGGAGGCCGCCGCCGCGCTGGAAAAGGAGGGCATCGACGTCGAGGTGGTCGACCTGCGCACGCTGACCCCCCTCGACACCGAAACCCTGCTCGCATCGGTGCGCCGCACCGGCCGGGCCATTGTCGTGCACGAAGCCTGCAGGCGCGGGGGGATCGGCGGCGACATCGCCGCCATGTTGATGGAAGAGGCCTACGACGACCTGGACGGCCCGGTCGTGCGCATCGCCGGCCGCAACACCCCCATTCCCTACAACGTGAAGATCGAGCAGGCCTGCGTGCCGTCGGTGGAGGACATTGTCGCAGGCGTTCTCGGCATCGTGTAAAACCGTCTGCGGCGGGGCCAGGATAGGATCGCGGCTGGAAGCCGCTCCCACGAGCGGAGCCGACCGCGATCCCTGGCTGACGGCCCGGGGCGCTGTTTTTAGTGTGAACCAGCGCTGAATCAAGGAGCGATAACCAGCATGGCAACGCGAATCATCATGCCCCAGGGCGGCCAGGACATCACCGAAGGGCTGGTCGTGCGCTGGATGAAACATGAAGGCGAGGCGGTTCAGCGCGGCGAGGTCATCTGCGAGGTGGAAACCGAAAAGGCCGTCTTCGAAGTCGAATGCCCGGTGGACGGCACCCTTTTGAAAATAGTCGCCCGCGAAGGCGAGCGGGTCCCGATCTTTGCCACGATCGGCGTCGTCGGGACCCCCGGGGAGGAGGCGGACGTTGATGGCCTGCTGAAAGGCGAGCCGCAGACCGCCGGCAGCGTGGATATCTCCGCCATTCGCCGGCGGCTGGAAGACACCCCCTCGGAGCAACGCCAGCGCAAGGCCTCCGGCCGGGCGCAAAAGCTTGCCTCCGAGAAGGGCATCGACCTCGCCGCACTTGCCGGCAGCGGCCCCGGCGGCCGGATCACCGCAAAGGATGTGCTGCTGCACGTGGAGAAAAGGAAGCTGACGGTGGCCGCCCTCCAGGGCCGCTCCATCCCGCTCAGCGGAATGCGGGAGGCCATCGCGCGCCGCATGGCCCGCAGCAAGCAGACCATTCCTCATTTCTACGTGACGGTGTCGGCGGACATGACCGCCGCCCTGGCCTTGCGCGACCGACTCAGCCGCTCGCAGGGGGTCGAGGTGACCATCACCGACCTGATCGTGAAGGCCTGCGCCCTGGCCCTGAAATCGCACCCACGGGTCAACTGCCGCATCCAGGACCAGCGCATTGTTGTGCTGGATGACATCAACATCGGCATTGCCGTCACGCTGGAGGAGGGCGTGGTGGCGCCGGTTATCGCCGGGGTCGACCGGCTTGCGCTCGTCGACCTTTCGCGGAAAGCCGCGGACCTCATCCGGCGCGGCCGCGAAGGCCGGCAGGCCTCGGCGGACCCCGCCTGCTTCACGGTCAGCAACCTGGGCATGCTCGACGTGGAGAACTTCATCGCCATCATCAACCCGCCCGAGGCCGCCATTCTCGCCGTGGGCTCCGTTCAGAAGCGGCCGGTGGCGGCCCCCGACGGCAGCCTGGGCGTGCGGGAGATGATGACCATGACCCTCTCCATCGACCACCGCATCGTGGACGGGGCGCTCGCAGCCCGGTTCATCAATACGATCAGAGAGGGCCTCGAACAACCCGACCGGCTGCTGGAGCCCTTCTAGGGCAATCGATTTTGGAGTTCCCTGACCCCCTCAAAAAAAGGGGAGGCCGGCATTTGCGGAGCGGAAGGAGGTCGTTGCCCGGAGGATGGCGCCGCGCGCCATGATTCGCCAACCCGAACGCGGTTGTGAAACTCAGGAGTGCTGGCCGTGCGGCAGCCGTGTGGATTTTAGAAGAAACGGCACGGCAAGAAGGATGAGCGCATCGCCCAGCGGTCCCTCGCACAGGAGCATGACCGCTGAAAGCACCATCGAAACGGCGTTGACCTCGGACTCGACCAGATAGCCCTGGAGGCTCCGGGGGTAGAACCACAGGAACAGCAGATTGACCGCCGCAAGGGCCGCCACGCCCCACACGGCCCAGCGCCTGCGGTTCCAGAGCCCGATACCGCACACCACGAGCGGGACCGCCGCCAGCAAAAGCTTGAAACCCACCACCCGCAGCAACGCCTGCGGCAGCACCGGCTCATACGCCAGCCAGAGAAAGGCCTTGATCACGGCCAGCCACCCCACCGCCCACAGGACCCAGGGGAAACCGGTGTGCATCCGCTCGGCAGGGAATAGTTTCAGTCGTTTCACCATCTCGCTCCATCCTGGCCGGCGCGGCCGTTGTGCTGCACGCCTGTGTGCCGTGCTCCGGATAACACCACCCCCTCTGCCCTTGGCTCTTGCCCGGAATTGAGAAAGAGCGTTAGCAGGAGGGGGCGTGCTGCCGGCCTCATTTAAGCAGGTTGAGAATGGACAGCACGATCAGCAGGCAGGATACGGCGCCGCCGAAGATCCCGAAGAAAATCGGATAGCGGAAAAAAACGGTGTCCAGCTTGGGGCCGGACCGGTCGAGCGCTTCGACCCAGGAGCGGGTGTCGATCCAGGAGTTCAAAGACCGCTCCATGCGCCGCATCTTTGCGGGGGCCGCCATCAACCCCACCCCTATGGCCAGACCGAGCAGGCAGGCAAGCTTGCCGATCCAGACAAATGTCTGGAAAAGAATCTCGCCGGGAACAAACGGTGCCGCACCGAAAAAAATCCGGTTGAACTCGGCGATATCCACCTTGAAGAAAAAGAAAACGAGCGCAAACAGGGATGCCACGGCCAGCCCGCCCCCGACGATGTTGGGGTGGCCGTAGATCCAGTCCTCGGTGCGGATGTCCTTGTCGAGGAATCTCAGCTTTTTTTCGACATCCACGCTGCGGTTGGCGATGCCGCTCAGGTTCTGGGCGGCCGCCGGGGCGAAGAGCAAGAGCAGGGACATCGCCATCCCCAGCATCCCCACCACGAGCGTGAGGATCTCGATTGCCTGCAAGCCGATTTCCCAAAAAATACCCATTCTTGTATCCTATCACACTCACCCGGACATTTCATGAACATTTTTCCGCATCAACCTTTCCGGCAGGCCGCCGCACCAGCAGCGCGGCCAGCTCCTGCATTTCCGCGTCGGCGATGGCCGCCAGTTTTTTCTTCACCACCCTCGAGTAGTATTCGCGCTCGGTCTTGGTCAGGCGCCGCCCCTGCAGGCGCTTGTAGACCAGCTCCTTCTGCTTGTCCGGGAAGAGAAGGTTCAGAAAGCAATCCAGCTGGGGCGACCACTGGCGTCGAACCGGTTCGGCCGCAGCGGGCAGGGGTTTCTCGCGGTTGCGATGTTTAAGGTCGGCGGCAAATGCTTTCAAGGCGGCGAGCATCTCAGAAACCGGGATGGCCGGACCATGTGCCAGCGCCACGACGTCGGCGCCCAGCAGGTGTGCATGCCGGGACTTCAGGCCGTCGGCAATCGGCAAAAGGTTGCCGGGAGCCGGGATCTTCTCGCGCCGGAAAAGCTCCGCGCTGATGACGAGCAGCTGTTCGAGGTTCTGGCGCTTGGGGTTCGACTCCCAGTAGCGGGCGAAAAGGGCCTGGCTGTCGAGCTCGATCCCGCGGCGCGCACAAATCGCCAGCACGGCCGGAAAGCGCGCCACCAACGCCGGATCCTGCGCCGCGGCCAGGGCATCCAGGATGACCACCACCTGGCTGCCGGACACCATCCGCTGGGGGGAGACCTCCAAAATGGAGTTGAGCAGCTGCAGTGCCTCCGCCGACGAGTGTGCCATAGGTAAAATTATAGGACGATTTCAGCTATCACACAAGCGTTTTTTGTAGGCCTACCTACAAGTGTCCATCCGGAAATGGTGGGTTGCGGTTCAGGCCCAGGCCGCAGCGATGTCGCTACCGGCGGCGCAGCGGGTCATTGCCGAGGATTGCGAAGAGCGAGAACGCCGGCCTGGGCCGAAAGATGCCGTTTAGGGATGGACGCTGCCGCGCCGGTAGATGCGCTGGCGGGCCCGGGCGGCGTTGACGAGGGTGTCGACATGCACGTCGACGTAGTCGAAGACCCGGGCCTTGTTTTTGCCGGGTGCCGGCCGGAGGACCCGCCCCAGGTACTGGAGGACCCGGCCGCTGAACCGGATGGGCGTGGCGAGAAACAGGCTGGAGAGGCGGCTGGAGTCGAACCCCTCCCCGACCAGCTGGCCGGTGGCGACCACCACGCGCAGCTTGCCGGCGTTCAGCAGCTCGACGACCCGCCGGCGCTCGGCCATTGCCAGGTCGCCGGTCAGAAGCTCGGAATCGACCTTGAACCGGAAGCGCAGCATCGCCTGCAGGTTCTCGCAGTGCACCTTGCGGTCGGAAAGAACAAGGCACACCCCGTTCGTCCCGGCGGCCTCTGCGGCCACATCGCCGGCAATCAGCAGGTTGCGCTCGGTGTCCGCCGTGAGTTCCGAGAGCATCCGGCTGTATTCGGCCACCGGATCGTGATAGGGCCGGAAGCCGGTTTCCCGCAGGATGACCTCCGCCGGCAGGAGCTCGCCGGCGGCCACCAGCGCGGTCTTGCCCACCTCGTGGTGCACGTCCCCCAGATGCCAGAAGATCAGCCGCGAGAGATGGTCGCGGCGCCAGGGTGTGGCGGAGAGCCCCAGCATGTAGAGGGAGTCGAAGCCCGTCACGGCTTCCGTGAAGGTGCGGCTCGGGCAGCGATGGCACTCGTCGACCACCACGAACCCGATGCGCTCGGCGGCCTCCGCGGCGCATTTGTAGAGCGACTGGACCAGGGCCACCGTCACCCGCTCCCCGATCCGCGCCCGGCCGCCGGCGATCAGGCCGCACTCCGCCGGGGAAACGCCCAGAAACGTCTCGATCCGATCGACCCACTGGGCCGCCAGCTCCTTGGTGTGCACAACGACCAGGGCCGGCTGGCGCCGACGGGCCACCATGGCCAGGGCCATGACCGTTTTGCCCGACCCGGTGGGGGCGTTCAGGGTGCCGAAGTCCCGGGCCAGCATCTGCTCCACAGCCGCCTGTTGGAACGGCCGCAAAGCGCCGCGAAAATCGAAATCGACCGGCGGCAGCCGGCGCCGGCGGTCCTCGATCCGGTAGTCGACCCCCATCCGGCGGCAGTCCACAATGAGCTGTCTCAGGCAGCCGCGGGGGATCCACAACCCATCGCCGCCGGCCTTGCCGTAAAATTTGAGCCGGCGTGGCGTTCCCCGGTTCCAGCGGCCCATGCGCTCGTTCTCCAGCCACTGGGGGTTGGGGAACTCGAGCTTTTCGATCAGCGCCTGCTGGAGCGCGGGCGGAACGGCCGCCAGCCTCAGGCGGTTGGTGATCGTGATGATCATGGGCAGACCGGAACTAGTGGAGATGGGATCGGGCTACCTTTCGTCCAGCAGCGCTTGCGCCGCATCGATGTCATAGGCCCGGCGGGGGTCGAAGTTCTTGCCGGTGTAGATCTCGGCGGCGCGCCGGATCGCCGCATACGGCACCCAGTCGTGCTGCTCCCAGAGCTGGGGGTCATCGGCATTCCACATCCGGAACCAGACCACCCCGGCCTCGCGCTTGACATACATGCGCACCCGGTGGTTGTCGGCGGAGGGGTAATAGTACAATCCAAGCTCGTCTTTCATGGGTCATCGGCGCTGGGGTTAAGTGTTGGGTTTACAGACCGTGGGCGTCGAGAAACCGGCTGATGGCCGCGTTGACCTCGAGCGGTTTTTCGATCGGCACGAAATGGCCGGCGTCCAGGATGTGGGCCCGCGTGGCGGCGGCGATTCGCTGGACGAGGAAGTCGGCATACTTGGGCGGGGTGAGCTTGTCGTCCTCCGCCGAAACCACCAGGACCGGCACCGCAATGGCCGGAAGCCGGCCGATCACATCGAAACGGTCGCAGGCTTCGAAGTCCCCATGGGCAACCTCCGGCCGCGCCTTGAGGGAGTCTTCGAGAAACGGGCGTTTAACGGCCGCCGCCGTCTGCGGGGAGAACCCCAGTTGGTCGACCATCTCCACATAGCCGGGCATGTTCGAGTCGATCAAATCGAAGAGGGAGGGCAACACCCGCAGCTTGGCCCCCGAACTCACGATGATCCCGGCCCGGAACCGATCCGCATGATCCAGCAGCAGCTGCTGGGTGATGGCCCCGCCCATGCTCAGCCCGCAGGGGATCGGGGCCGGCACTTCGAGCGCCGCCATGAAATCGGCTAGCCCCGCGGCGTAGTCCTCGATCCGCTGCCGGGCGCCGCCCCCGCT
>JBGSTS010000294.1:0-4428 GCA_041736435.1 Desulfobacterales bacterium
CCGGCTGCGGCCGTCGACCACCAGGCCGGCGGCGCCGCGGGCGATCACATCGGGGATGAAGCGGTGGCCGTCGTGCACCTCTCCCCGAAGGGCAGCGAACACCTCGCCGGCCGCCATCGTGCGCGAGTCGATCGAGATGCCGCCGGCCTCCTGTCGGGGATCCCCCCACAGCAATTCGCCGCCGGTGGCCGTCAGTATGTCGTTCAGCGTCCAGAGCATTTAAGTAACGAGCGAAAAGCTAAAGTCGGAGTTATGCACACCACACACCCAAAACGTCCAAGGTCGTCAGGCTTTTTTAAGTGGGAGTCCCGCCGTGGCGAGACCGCGATCCAGTCGCGGCTGAAGTACAGGCTACGAGAGCCGGGAGCCACTCCCACAAAATCTGAACTTACTCGCTCACAAAGCGCTGCCGCAGGCGGCGTGCAACGCTGAACACCAACCACTGCCAATCAGCGCTTTTCCCTATGCGCCATGGTCTGTGGTTTCTGCTTTTTGTTTTTCCAACACCGCGACCGCCTCTTCGCAGTCGTCGAAATGGATCGTGCGGCCGCCGATGACCTGATAGGTCTCGTGGCCCTTGCCGGCGATCAGCACCGTGTCGCCGGGGTGCGAGGCGGCCAAAGCGATTTCAATGGCCCGGCGCCGGTCGGGTTCGATGATGAATCCCTTCGGATTGCCTGCGCCTGCGGTTGTCGTTTCCCGGGCGCCGGCCCGGCGCAGCCCCGGCACGATCTCGTCGATGATGGCCCGGGGTGCTTCCGAACGCGGGTTGTCGGAGGTCACGATGGCCAGTTCGCTCAGCCGCGCGGCGATCTCCCCCATCATCGGGCGCTTGGTGCGGTCGCGGTCTCCGCCGCAGCCGAAGACGCAGATGATGCGACCGGCGCCGATCTCTCTCAGGGCCGCGAGCGCGTTTTGAAGGGCATCCGGCGTGTGGGCATAGTCCACGTAGACGTGGCGGCCGCTGCTGGGGCCGACCCGCTCGAGCCGGCCGGGGACATTGGCCAGGGCGTGGATGCCGGCGCGTATGGCCGGTGCCGGGATTCCGAGCGCAACGCCTGTGCCGGCCGCGCAGAGAATGTTTTCGATGTTGTGGCGCCCCACCAGGGGCGAGGTGAACTCGAAGCGGGCGCCGGGCAGGAGGATGCTGCCTCGAATCCCGCTCAGACTGCAGGCCAGGTCCACGCCGCGCACCGTGCACTCCTCGTCGGCTCCCACTCGAATCACGCGGCCGTGAAGCTGACCGGCCAACTCGCGGCCGTGGTCATGGTCGGTGTTGATGACGGCCACCGCCCGGCTGGCCTTCGGCCCGCTGGCGAGGTGTTCGGTGAAGAGCCGCTTCTTGGTTTCCCAGTAAGCGGCCATGTCGCCGTGAAAATCGAGGTGGTCCTGGCTCAGGTTGGTGAAGACCGCCACATCCATCCGGCAGCAGTGGATGCGTTCCATGTGGATGGCGTGCGAGGAGGCCTCGAGCACCACGTGGGTGGTGCCGGCGGTGCGCATCGCCGCCAGGATCCGCTGCAGGTCGAGGGACTCGGGCGTGGTCACCGGGCTGGGGAGCCTCCGGCCTGCGTAGCGGGTCTCGATCGTACCGATCAGACCTGGCCTCAGCCCGGCCTGCTCCAGAATGCGCTCGATGATAAACGTGGTGGTCGTTTTGCCGTTGGTGCCGGTGACGGCTGCCACCGTCAGGGCGGCGGAGGGCTCCCCGTAGAAGCGGTCCGCCAGCTCGGCCAGGGCGCGGCGTGTGTCGGGGACGATGACCACGGGCTGCACTGCGTTCACCGGTTTCTCCGCGACCACGGCCGCCGCCCCACGGCCCAGGGCGTCCGCGACGAAGTCGTGACCGTCGGCTTGCAGTCCGCGCAGGGCGACGAATAGCCCGCCGGGTTCCACCGTGCGTGAGTTGCAGTGAAGCGCAGTGACATCGGGGCCATCGCCCGTGAGCCCGCTTACGGAGGTCGGCTGAACGGCTGCAATCAGGCGTGTGAGCTTCACCCCTGGCCCTCGTCGTCCAGCGCGACCCTGAGTTTTTCGGTCGTCGGCCGCGGCGGGACATTCAGGTAGTTGAGAGTGGACTGAGCGATTTTCCGGAACACCGGGGCGGCTACCGCTCCGCCGTAGATTTTCCCCTTGGGTTCGTCGATCACCACCAGCACGGCGACGCGGGGCTCCTCTGCCGGTGCAAACCCGATGAACGAGGCGACGTGGCGGTCGCTTGCATACTGGCCGTTTTCGTCCACCTTGCGGGCGGTGCCGGTTTTGCCGCAGGCCGTGTACCCTTCGAGGGCGGCCTGGGTCCCGGTGCCGCCGGGCAGCATCACGGCCTGCATGATCTCCCTTAGCGCGCGCGCGGTCGAACGGGAGACGGCCTGGCGGATCGGCTCCGGGTCGAACTGCTGCAGCACCTGGCCCTGGCGGTCGGTGATGGCCTGGACGATGCGGGGCTTCATCAGGACGCCGTCGTTGGCGATGGCCGAGACCGCGCTGATCAGCTGAACGGCCGAAACCGAAACTCCGTGGCCGAAAGAGATGGCGGCGATGTCGATCTCCTTCCACTTGCGGGCCGCCATTAGCACGCCGGCGGTTTCCGCCGGGCTATCGATCCCGGTTCGTTCTCCGAAACCGAACGTGCGCAAGGTCTGGTGCAGTTTCTCCGGTCCCACTTTCTCGCCGATCTTGGCCGCCCCGATGTTGCTGGAGAACTTGATGATGTCCTGCAGCGAGAGCACGCCGTAGCGGTGCACGTCGTGCACGGTGTGCCGGCCGATGCGATAGGTGCCGTTCTCGCAGTCGAAGGTCGTCTTCGGCGAGAGGCTCGTGTGCTCCAGCGCCGCCGCGGCGACAAAGATTTTGAGAGTGGAGCCCGGTTCGAAGGGGTCGGTGACCGCCCGGTTGCGCCACAGGGGTTTCTTGACGTCATCGTAGGCGTTCGGGTTGAAGGACGGGGCCAGGGCCAGCGCCAGGACCGCCCCGGTCTGCGGCTCCATCACCACGACCATGCCGGAGCGCGCCCGGGTGTCGGCCACCGCCTCGTTCAGGGCGGTTTCGGCGGCGAACTGCACCCCCTGGTCCAGGGTCAGGATCAGGTTTTTACCGCTCGCGGCGTCGTCCGTCGCCGGCTCCGATTGGAACCGGTTGCCGAACGCGTCGCGCCGTCCCCAGTTGCTCGTGTCGGTTCCCCGCAGGTGGCTGTCATAAAAAAACTCCACACCCTCCAGACCCTTGCCGTCCATACCCGTAAAGCCGAGCACATGTGCGGCCAGGGTGCGGTTGGGGTAGAACCGATTGGTTTCCGAAATGAACTCGATGCCGGCGGGGCGCAGCCGCCGGACCGCCTCGACCTCCTTGGGCGTGGCCTGGCGCTTGATCCACACAAAGGGTTTGCCCGAGGCGAGTTTGGCTTTCATTTCAGCCGCCGGCTTCTTGAAGACCCCGGTGAGGTCGCGGGCCGTGGCATCGGGGTCCTTAACGCGGGCGGGCCGGACCGCGATGGAGGTGGCATCGATGCTGACGGCCATCTCGCGGCCGCGGCGGTCGAAGATGGTACCCCGCTTGCCGACGGACCGCAGCGACTCCTCGACTTGGCCGGAGGCCTTCTGGGAAAGCCAGGAGCCCTGGGTCAGCTGCAGCAGCAGGGCCTTGCCGCCGATGAGCGCAAATCCGGCGGCGAAGACCAGGCCGACAATCAGGATGCGCAGACGGATGAATTTCGATTTTGGGGCGCTCACGGCAGTACCATTATCTGCGCGGGGGCGGGCATTGTCAGCCCCATCTCGCGCGCAATCCGGGTGATGCGTTGGGGGGATTTCAGCCGGGCCATCTCCAGTTTAAGATTCTCCTGGAGTTCGGTCAGGCGCTGGTTCTCACGGTTCAGGGCGGAAATTTCGTAGCCGACGTTGACGCACTGGACCCGCACCCACGTGGTCACCAGCAGCTCGGCGATGAACACGATCAGCAGCGACAGCCACAGGGCGATCCGCCGGGGGCTTCGGCGGCGGCTGTTGGATGTCGGCGTGCTCATCGGTGGCTCCTACCTCAACCGTTCTGCGGCCCGCAGCTTGGTGCTGCGCGCCATGGGGTTCTCGGCGATTTCTGCGGGCCCGGGCCGGACCACCTTGCGGGTCAGAAGTTTCAGCACGCCCCCGGGCTTCGTCGCCGGCTCCCCCGGCCAGGGATTGCGCCGGGGCTCCTGCGCCAACGCTTTGAAATGCTGCTTGACGATCCGGTCCTCCAGGGAGTGGAAGGAGAGGATGCACACACGCCCGCCCGGATTGAGCAGGCCCGGGAGCGCTTCGAGGAAGGTCTCCAGCCGCTCCAGCTCCCGGTTGACCGCGATCCGCAGCGCCATGAAGACCCGCGTGGCCGGGTGGATGCGGCCGCGGCCCGTCTTTGCGCGGGGCACGGCCGCGCACACGACCCGAGCGA
>JBGSTS010000012.1:0-21257 GCA_041736435.1 Desulfobacterales bacterium
AGACGCCGCTTGAGATCCTCCCGGCAGGCTTCGGCCAGGTTGCGGTTCAGCTCCTCCAGGCCGCTTACCTGCGGCACGGGCACCAGAAAGTTGAGCCGCGCATACTTGACCACGCCCTCCACCACGCCCTTCTCATTGGCTCGTCTCACCCGGCAAAAATGCTCATGGAACAGAAAGTGGCTTTGCAGCTTTAAAAAGCCGTCGGTAAACTTCCGCTCGCCGCCCCCCAGCACTTGGGAGACCAAGACCTTGCTGTTGTCGTAGCTGATCCGGTTCGGGACACCACCCAAAAACTCAAAAGCCCGCTCGTGTCCCTCCCAATACGTCTCGGTGCACTCCCGTTCAAAGGCCATTACAAAAAAAACGTCCGAATGGGGCAGCACCATCACGAAGAAAGCAATCTTCCGTAAAACTCCGGCCACCTTCGCTACGGCGAACCCAAAATCCACCTGTGCCTCCCCTGGCCGGTGCACCAGAGGCATGAACACTTCCCGGTTGACGCGCTTGATCTCGCGCACGGCCTCCTTGACCTGAGTCCAACCGCCCTGGTAGCCCTCGGCCTTCAGCCGCTCATAGATCCGCTTGCTGGTGTGTCGCTGCTTTTTGGAAACGGCCTTGTCGTCTTCTATGATTTGAACAATGCGCTCAAGAAAGGGCCCGAGCTTCGGCTTGTGGCGGGACTTCTTGCTCCGGTAACCGGGCGGCTCCGGATACTGCAGGATCTTCTTCAGCGTCTCCCAGTGAATGTTCTCCCGGCGAAGGATCGCTCGCTTGCTGGTCTCACCCCTCAAAACCTCAAAACGGATCTTGGTCCACCATTCCATCGCTGTATACACCCTTTCCCTCCTCCAAAATGGCATATCGATAAAAAGATCAGACCCTGGGTCTGTCTCTTGCCATTCGGAGAAGTCT
This sequence comes from Desulfobacterales bacterium, assembly GCA_041736435.1. GTDB lineage: Bacteria > Desulfobacterota > Desulfobacteria > Desulfobacterales > SpSt-501 > SpSt-501. Next base: position 913 of record JBGSTS010000012.1, read on the forward strand.
GTCTCAGGGTGTCACAGTTTTCAACCGCCTTCTGGCTGTCTCACTTTTCGTCCGGCCTTTATAGATGCCAGCGTCAACCGGGAAATGTCCTGCCTTCATCATCTTTTCTGCAAGGCTGTTGAATGGGATATGATGGAGAAATCGCCCTTCGAGCATAAGAAGTCTCTTATCCTCAAGGAAAATAACAAGCGGCTTCGGTTTTTAAATGACGACGAAATTACCAACCTGTTATCGGCTTGCTCGCCGCATTTGAAGCCGATTGTTTCCTGTGCTATTCTAACAGGAATGAGGCGCGGCGAGATTCTTTCCTTGAAATGGGATCAGGTACGAGGCGGGTTCATTTACCTGGAAAAGACAAAAACCAATGAGGCGCGGCAAATACCCATTTCTGATGCATTAGAGGCCGTTTTCAGGGACATCCGGCGCAAGGAGCATCTTAGGTCGGAGTATGTTTTTACCTTCCGGCAAGACCGGATTCAGGACAACGTTAAAAAGGCTTTTGCGGCGGCTGTTAAAAAGGCGGGGCTTGTGGACTTCCATTTCCACGACAAGCGGCACACTTTCGCATCTCAGGTGCTTATGAACGGCGGAACCTTGCACGATCTGAGGGAACTTCTCGGGCATAAGTCCATGACCATGACCCTGCGTTACAGCCACTTGACCCAGGAGAGCAAAAGAAAAGCGGTCAACCTGTTGGGCAAGCTGACCGCTTTCAATGCTGGCGACTGTCACAAAACTGTCACATTTGCCGATGTGACGAAAACAGCCACCGTCTAACTGATTGTTTTAATTGGTCGGGGCGAATGGATTTGAACCATCGACCCCTTGAACCCCATTCAAGTGCGCTACCAGGCTGCGCCACGCCCCGACACATACGAACCCTTAACACCTCGTTTCGTGCCTGTCAAGAAAGGAAGACGGGATGCATGCCGCACTCCCAGGCAGCCTGCGGGTTGCCGGAAAGAAGCCACTCAAGCCGCTCCGGCTGGGCCCGGGCTCAGTCATCGGTATCGCCGCACCCGCGGGCCCGTTTGAGCCGGAACGCCTTAGGCAGGGAGTGGACGTCCTGCGCGCGATGGGATTCGAGACGCTCGTCCCGGAAGGGCTTCTCGCTGCGCGGGGATACCTGGCGGGGACCGATGCCCATCGGGCGGACATCCTCAACCGCCTGTTCATCGACCCCGGCATCGACGCGGTCATGTGCGCCCGCGGCGGGTATGGTTCCTTGCGCATCCTGTCCCTGCTCGATTATGCGCATCTGGCCGCAAACCCGAAGGTGCTCATCGGCTTCAGCGATATCACCGCCCTGTTGGCGGCGGTCTCTGCGCGGTGCAGACTGGTGGTCTTTCACGGCCCGGTGGTGACGACTCTGGCCGATGCTACTGATAAAACCGTCAGCGGGCTGCTGAAAGCGGTCGCCTCCGACCGGCCCGTGGTCGTGCGACCGGAGAACGCCCTGGCCTTGCGGCCGGGGACCGCCTCCGGGCCGTTGATCGGCGGGAACCTGACCACTCTTTGCCACCTGCTGGGGACCCCCTTCGCCCCGCGTTTTCGAAACCGGATCCTTTTTCTGGAGGACCGGGGGGAAGCCCCCTACCGCATCGATCGTATGCTGGTGCACATGCGATCCGCCGGCTGCTTCGATGGGATCAAAGGTCTCGTCCTGGGGTCTTTTGAGGGCTGCGGGCCCCCGGCGGAGATTCTGGAGATCGTCGCGGACACCTTTAGGGGGAGTAGGTTTCCCATTCTGGCCGGGGTGGACGCCGGCCACGGTGAACCGAATCTGACCCTGCCGCTGGGCATCCGTGCGGAGCTCGATGCCGGGAGCCGGACGCTTGCGTTCGAGTGCGCTACGCAGGCGCAGGGATACGGCCATGCCTAAAATTTAAAATGCCTTAAGTGCCTAAAATTGAAAAGCCAAAAAATCAAAGAAATAGAACGCCAAGATTCAAAAGCGCCTCACTTGTCTGCGGCGGACTCGATGCCCGCGGTCGACCGGCTCATGCGGCAGGCCGTGGCCGACGGGGTGTTCCCGGGCGCGGTGCTGTTGGTCGGCGTCGCCGATTCCGTGCCGGTGCATGCGGCCTATGGGACCGCCGACCGTTTCTCGCGGCATCCGGTCACGCTGAACACAATCTTCGACCTCGCCTCGCTCACCAAGCCCCTGGCGACCACTCTCGCTTTAGTGCGCCTGGTGCAGCAGGGGCGGCTGACTCCGGAGCAGCGCCTGAGCGAGTTGGTAGCTGAATTTGACGGCGGCGAAAAGGCCGCGATCACGATCGCCCAGCTGCTCTCCCACACCGCGGGGCTCCCGGACTACCGGCCCTATTACCTGGAGCTTGTGGAACGGCCGGCCCCCGAGCGGCTGCCGCTGCTGCGAGCGCGGCTGGCCCAGGAGTTCCTGCTCTCCGCGCCGGGCGAGCGTGTGCTTTACAGCGACCTGGGGTTTATGATCCTGCACTGGGTGGTCGAGACGGTTTCCGGCCGGGCCCTGGATCGGTATGTGTCCGAAGAGATCTATGAGCCGCTGGGTGCGGCGAAATCGCTTTTTTTCATCAACCTGAACCGCCGCACGCCGCCCGGTCAAATTGCCGCGACGGAGCAGTGCACATGGCGCGGGCGGCTGATCACAGGAGAGGTCCACGATGAAAATGCCCACGTGCTGGGCGGGATCGCCGGGCATGCCGGGCTCTTCGGAACGGCGGAGGGCGTGCAGCGGGTCCTGTCGGAGCTCGTGAACGCCTATCATCGGGGGGAGGGTGGGACGGTTTTCGACCCACGCACCGTGCGGCGCTTTGTCCAACGGGCGCCCGGGACCGACAGGGCCCTGGGATTTGATATGCCCTCCCCCCTTCACCCGAGCTGCGGGCGGTTTTTCCCCCCCTCCAGCATCGGTCATTTAGGGTTTACCGGGACTTCGTTCTGGGTCGACTTGGAGCGGCACGTCATGGTCATTCTGCTGACCAACCGCGTCCATCCCTCGCGTGCCAACATCGCCATCCGCACCTTCCGACCCAACCTGCATGACGCCATCCTGCAGTCCCTCGGCGTCGCAGGGTGATCCGCCGCGGCGGCGGGCCAGCCAATTTATACTTGTGTTCAGAGCGTGGCTTTGCTAAATTAAAAAGGTTGGAAATCAAACAGATCCATCCGGCGTGCACCGGAAAGTGAGGCATTATGTCGTTTTTTGACGGAGTGTTGGGAATTTTTTCGAACGATCTCGCCATCGACCTTGGAACCGCCAACACGCTGGTCTACGTGAAAGGCAAGGGGATCGTTCTGAGCGAGCCGTCGGTGGTGGCGGTCAGCACGAACCACCGCGCCAAGAACCGCGTGCTGGCGGTCGGCCTCGAGGCGAAGAACATGCTCGGGAAAACCCCCGGATCCATTGTCGCCATCCGGCCGATGCGCGACGGGGTCATCGCCGACTTCGAGGTCACCGAAGCCATGCTGCGCCATTTCATCCATAAGGTGCACAATCGTCGCACGTTCGTCCGGCCGCGGATCATCATCGCCGTGCCCTCCGGCATTACCCAGGTTGAGAAGCGGGCGGTGCGCGAATCGGCCGAATCCGCCGGGGCCCGCGAGGTCTTTCTGATCGAGGAGCCCATGGCGGCGGCCATCGGCTCCGGGCTGCCGATCACCGAGCCCATCTGCAACATGGTGGTCGACATCGGGGGCGGCACCACCGAGGTGGCCGTCATTTCCCTCAAAGGCATCGTCTACAGCCGCTCCGTGCGGGTGGCCGGCGACAAGATGGATTCGGCCATTATCCAGTACATCAAGCGCAAATACAACCTGCTCATCGGGGAGCGCACGGCGGAGGCCATCAAAACGACCATCGGCAATGCCTATCCCGATCCCCAGAACCTGGAGACCATCGAGGTCAAGGGCCGCGACCTCGCTTCGGGTATCCCCAAAATCCTCTCCATCGATTCCGAAGAGATCCGGGTGGCCATCTCCGAGCAGATCGACGCGATCGTGGAGACCGTCAAGATCGCCCTGGAGCAAACGCCTCCGGAATTGTCCGCCGACATCGTGGACCGCGGCATCATTCTGACGGGTGGCGGGGCGCTGCTCAAGAACATGGACAAGCTCCTGAGAGAGGAGACCAGCCTGCCGATCACCGTGGCGGATCGGCCGCTGGAGACCGTCGCCCTCGGCTCCGGGAAGGTGCTGGACAACATCGACCTCCTCAAGGAGATCGTGATCAACTGACCGGTCTATGTTTTCCAAGAAGACGGTTCTGATCCTTGCCGGGCTCCTGCTCATCACGGTCAACATCATTTTTTTGGCAATTGCAATCAAACGGCCGCCGTCATGGGGTGCGGGGAGGCTGCTGCTTTCCTTTGTCGCTCCCTTTCAGGATGTGACCTCCCGGGCGTTGGGGGCCTCCCGGCGGCTGTGGCAGAATTATTTTCAGCTCATCGCCGCCGCCCAGGAAAATGAGCGCCTGAAGCAACAGCTCGAAGCCGCGGTGGAGCGCGCTAATCTCCACCGTGAGATCGAGCTCGAAAACGAGCGGCTGAGGGATCTGCTCGGTTTCAAGAAATCGTTGGCTCATCCGGCGGCGGCGGCCCGGATCATCGCCAAAGACCCCTCGCCGTGGTTCAACACGGTCATCATCAACAAAGGGGCTGCCGACGGCTTGAGCAAAGGGCTGCCGGCGGTGACGACGCGCGGGATTGCCGGGCAAGTCGTAGAGGTTTCCACGCATCAGTCCAAACTGATGTTGATCATCGACCGCAACAGCGCGCTTGACGCGCTGGTCCAGCGCAACCGGGCCCGGGGGGTCGTCAAGGGGACGTCGCAGGAAGAGTGCACGTTGGACTATATTATGCCAGAGGACGATGTCCGGTTGGGGGACAGCGTTATTTCATCCGGGTTTGACGGTGTCTACCCCAAGGGCATCCCGATCGGCACGGTGAGCGCCGTCCTGGGACAGGGCCAGGATTTTTTCAAAGAGGTGCGGATCACCCCTGCCGTTGATTTCAACAAGCTGGAGGAAGTGCTCGTCATCCTGCAGCCTCGGCCGGTCACCCCGGCGGGCCCCAAATGAGGTTTTTCTGCTACATCGGCATCAGCCTGGTTTTAGTCGTTTGCCGGACCACCCTTTTGCCCAGCACCCCGGCGACGGAGAACTTTTTCGACCTGTTTCTGGCCTTCATGGTGTATCTGGCCGTCTTTCGCCCACTGCATGAGTCCATACCGCTGCTTCTTTTCGCGGGGATCCTCATGGACACTCTGTCGGGCGGGCCGTTCGGTCTTTACCTGACCTCATATGTCTGGATGTTCATTGCGCTGCGCCTGGCGGCGTTGGTCATCCGGGTCGACGCCCCGATTCTGCTGGTCATCCTGATGGTTGCCGGGGTGCTGTTGCAGAACCTGGTCTTTGTCGCCACCATGACGGCGTTCGAATTGACCCGGCTGGGCCCTGGGGATATGGTAAACAGGTTCACCGAGCAGGTGGGCTGGGTGCTGCTGACCGGCCCCTTTCTGGCAGTCCTCATGCGCTCGGTCGAGCGCAGGGCAAGATCGGCCAACCGACGCCCGCAGCCCGCCGCAGGGTAAACGCACTCTGCTCGGGGACCCCCACCAGCAGGGTCCGGACGGAACCGCTGCCGACACGCGAAACCGATTGCGATGAACCCTTATTTTAAATCAGCCGACAACGACTGGGTCAAACAGCGAATCGTCGGCCTTTCGCTTTGCGCGCTCGTGGCGTTCATCGTGCTGCTGGCCCGCCTGACCTATCTTCAGGCCGTCGTGGGCGAGGATTACCAGCGGCTCTCCGTCAACAACAGCATCCGGCTTCAGATTATCGATCCTCCGCGCGGGTTGATTTTAGACACCAACGGAGTCAAACTGGCCGAAAATAGGCCTTCGTTCGACGTGGCCTTCACCCCCAAAGATGCCGGCAATGCGCTGGGAGTGCTCGAGGATCTGGCCGCCTACCTGCAGGTGTCGGCCGATGACCTCTCGAGCCGGGTGAAGGACATGCGAGGCATGGGGGCCTTTCGGCCGGTGTTGCTGCGGCAAGACATCGGGCGGGATGCGTTGGCCGTAATCGAAGCCCGCAAAATGGACTTGCCCGGGGTCCAGGTCGACGTGCGGATCCGACGTAACTACATTCACGGTTCTTTCGCGTCACACCTCATCGGCTATCTCGGCGAGGTCAGCCCCGAGGAGCTGAGCCGCGGAACTTCGACGGGGCTGCGCAGCGGGGATACCATCGGGAAGTTCGGGGTCGAGCGGACCTTTGAGGCGTTCTTGCGCGGGGAGCCCGGAGGGCGCCAGGTGGAGGTCAACGCCAGCGGGCAGGTGATGCGGGTGTTGAACACGGTGGCTGCCCGGCCGGGGCGCAACGTGCATCTCACCATCGATCACGCGCTGCAGCAGCGCACCGAGCAACTGCTGGAGGGCATCGCCGGTGCGGCGGTCGCCGTGGACCCGCAAAACGGGCGTGTCCTGGCCATGGCCAGTTCCCCGCCATTTGCGCCGAACGCATTCGTGAGCGGGATCGATGCGGCCCGATGGGACGCGCTCATCTCCCATCCCTTCCGGCCGCTGGAAAACAAAGCCACTCAGGGCGAGTATCCTCCCGGATCGACTTTCAAGATCGTCACGGCCATTGCCGGGCTCGAAGAAAAAGTCATCGACGAAACCAGCACCTTCGACTGTGCTGGTTTTGTGTCATTTGCCGGTCGGGACTACCGCTGCTGGAAAAAGGAAGGGCATGGCCGCGTGGACATCCACCGGGCGCTGGCGGAGTCCTGCGACGTGTTCTTCTACCGGGTCGGGCAGCGCCTCGGGGTCGACCGGATCGCCTGGTACGCCAAGGCCTGCGGGCTGGGCACGGGCACCGGCATCGGCCTCGAACCGGAGGCCCGCGGGCTGATTCCCTCATCGGTCTGGAAGAAAAAACGCTTCGGGGTGCCGTGGCAGGACGGCGAAACCCTCTCCATCGCCATCGGCCAAGGCTACAACCTGACGACTCCACTCCAGATGGCGATGCTCACGGCAGCCGTCGCCAACGGCGGCACGCGCTACCGCCCGCGCATCCTGGACCGGGTGGAGACGATGGACGGAGACGTGGTGCTCCGCAGCCTTCCGGAAGCTATCGGGAAGCTGCCGGCCAGTGCTCGCACCCTGGCCATCGTCCAACAGGGGCTGACGGCCGTCGTAAACGGCGAGCGGGGCACCGCCCGCCGTGTCCACCTGAACGATATCGAAATTGCCGGCAAGACCGGCACTTCCCAGGTGGTGGGCCGCCGGGAGGGCGGGGACGATTACACTCCCCCCCACCTGCGCGCGCACGCCTGGTTTGTGTGCTACGCGCCCACGAGCGCGCCTCGGATCGCCATCGCGGTGGTCGTGGAGAATGGCGAACACGGATCGAGCGCCACCGGCCCCATCGCCCGGGAGATGGTCAAAGCCTATCTGCGCAAACTCCCGAACGGCCAGAAACTGGCCGACGACGGGGTGCAGGTGCTCGTGGGAGGAAGAGGATAGCGTTACTATCGTTAGAGCGTTATCCGCGTTGCTTGCGTTAAATGCGATAAAATTGCGAGCAACGCAAGCAACGCCTTAACGCAAGCAACGTGGTTTCTTATGTTCGATCGCCGCCTTGTCACCAACTTCGACTGGGGCCTGCTGGGGCTGGCTCTGATCCTCGGAAGCATCGGACTGGTATCCGTCTACAGCGCGGTGACCGCCGACCCGCCTCCCGCCCCTCAGAAACTACTTTTCTACAAACAGATCGTCTGGTTCGGAATCGGCCTCGTCGTGATGTTCGCCACGCTCTCCTTCAACTACCGCCTGCTGGAACGCTGGGCACTCCCGATCTTTATAAGTTGCGTGCTGATGCTGCTCGCGGTGGTCATGTTCGGAAAGCTGGCCGGCGGCTCCCGGCGCTGGCTGATTTTGGGCCCCGTTCATTTTCAGCCCTCGGAGATGATCAAGATCGCGGTGGTCTTGGTGCTGGCGAAATACTACGCGAAAACCGCCGATTCGCGCGGGCTCACTCTGAGGGAGATCGTCCGGCCCATGCTGATCACCGCGCTGCCGGTGGGGCTGATCGTCGTTCAGCCGGACTTGGGCACAGCGGGGCTCGTGGCGCTGATTGCGGTGACGATCACGCTGTTCGTCAAGGTCGCGCGCCGCTCGCTCGCCCTGCTGCTCGCCGTCGGCGCCGCCGTGGTCCCGGCGGTCTGGATGCTGCTCAAGGATTACCAGCGGCGCCGCATTCTGACCTTCCTGGATCCGACCCACGACCCGCTCGGGGCGGGGTATCACATCATCCAATCGAAGATCGCCATCGGCTCGGGCATGATCACCGGCAAGGGGTACCTTCAGGGCACGCAGAACGCGCTCTCCTTTCTGCCGGAGGAGCACACGGATTTCATTTTCTCGGTGCTGGCCGAGGAGTGGGGGTTGGTGGGGGCGGCCACCCTTATAGGGCTATTCGCGGTCCTGGTTTTTCGGGGTCTCAGCATCGCCCATCGCTGCCGTGACCCGTTCGGTAAGGTTTTGGCCGTCGGTATCGTCGCCCTGCTATTTTGGCAGGTCGTCATCAACATCGGCATGACCATGGGCCTCATGCCCGTGGTAGGGGTGCCCTTGCCGTTCATCAGCTACGGGGGATCTTCAACCATCACCGTGGCCATCTGTGTCGGCCTGCTCATGAACGTCAGCATGCGCCGCTTTATGCTGGAATGAGCCTGCATGGCTGCCGGCGATGCATCCGCGGCCGTCGCGAAGCCCGGTTCGCGTTTTCCCCCCTCCCATCCGGTGGCCGCTGAAAAATGCTTTGACAAGCTTTCGGTGCGATGCTATAGACCGCGCAATTCCGAACACCCCTGTCGATCATTCAATCCGTGTCATTGATTTCTGTCTGTCGAGATGGAGGCCGATTATATGGGACATACGGGTATGCGCCGAAGGGCGTCTGGCACCGGGGTGATCTTTGCGATGGCCGTCTTGCTTGTACTGAGCGGTGCCCCGGCGCTGGCCGCTTCCGATGAATCCGGCGGCGGGGTGACCGTCATCCCCGACTGGACCGTGATCATCCAGATCGCCAACTTCCTTTTTCTCATCTTTGCCCTAAATCTCCTTTTGTATCGACCGATCCGCAGAATTCTTAAAGAGCGCCGGGACAAATTTAAAGCGATGGAGTCCGCCATCGAGGGCGCCGCCAGGGGAGCGCAGGAGAAGGAAAACGCCTTGGCCCAGGCCATCCGGGACGCGCGTGCCAAAGGGCTGAAGGAGAAGGAGGCCCTGGTGCACCAGGCGGAGGAAGAGGAGCGGCGGTTGATCGAGTCGATCAACACCAAGGCGCAGGCGGAACTGGCTGAGATACGTCTGAAAATCGCCGGCGACGCCGAGCAGGCAGGCCGTTTGCTGCAGGCTCAGGTCGAGGGGTTTGCCAGACAAATTTCTCAAAAGATCTTGGGGAGGGCCGTGTGATGAAGCTCCTGGGACTCGGGCAGCCGGTGCCCCGGAAGACGGTTTGGGCGGCCATTCTTCCGGCGGTATGGGGTCTGCTGATGTGCGTTTCCGGCGTTGCGCAGGCCGCGACCGGAGGCGATGCCGGTCATGGCGGGTTTACCGCAACGGACGGATACCGCGTCATGAATTTCGTGGTCCTGGCCGGGGCGCTCTTTTTTTTGCTCCGCAAGCCCATCCCGCGGGCTCTCAACAGCCGTATCACCGGGATTCAGGACCAACTGAAAGACCTGGAGGCCCGCAAGGCCGAAGCGGAAAAACAGCTTGCCGAAACCAACCTGCGGTTGAGCACCCTGGAGAAAGAGGCCGACCGGATCCTGGCGGACTATGTGCGGCAGGGACATGAGGCCAAAGCGCGCATTCTTAAAGAGGCTGAAGCCGCCGCCACCAAGGTCCAGGCACAGGCCCGGCGCAGTATCGAGCATGAATTCGAGCAGGCCAAGGCCCGCTTGCAGGCGGACATCTTCGAGAAGTCCCTGGTGAGTGCCGAAGATCTGTTGAGGCGTAACCTGACGGCGCAGGACCAGGCCAAACTCGTCGAGGACTATCTGGAGAAGGTGGTGAGGGCATGAAGAATCTGGCCGTTGCGCGACGCTACGCCAAGGCGCTGCTGCTGATCGGGGTTCAGGACGGGCAGGCTGAGACCTACCGCAGCGAACTGCAGCGGGTGGCCGGTTTGGTAACCGGGGACTCGCGGCTGGAGCAGGCCATCGTAAACCCACTTTACGACAGTGCTGCGCGCCGCCGAGTGCTTCAGTCGCTGATCGCGAAAATGAGCCTGTCCCGGGCCATGGGGTCGTTTCTCCTGCTGCTGCACGAAAAAGGACGGTTCGGGTTTCTGAACTCCATCAACGAGCTCTACCAGAAGCTGGCCGATGAGCTTGGCGGAATCGGCCGAGCCACGGTGATTGCCGCCCACGAGCTTTCCGCGGATGCCGTCGAGCGGATCCGCGCGGCGCTCTCGCGCAGGACGGGAAAAGACATCGTCCTCGAGGTGAAGCATGACTCCAGCCTGATCGGCGGGATCATCACGCGCATCGGCGATCTGGTGCTTGACGGCAGCATCAAAACGCAATTGCTCAACATGCGAGAACTTTTAAAGCGAGGTGAGGGTGCCTAATGGAACTGAGAGCTGAAGAAATAAGCCAGATCATCAAAGAGCAGATCACGGACTACGAGAAAAAAGTGGAGTTGAGCGAAACCGGCGTCGTCCTGTCGGTCGGCGACGGCATCGCGCGGGTCTACGGCCTGGAGAAGGTCATGGCCCTGGAGCTGGTGGAGTTCCCCCACGGGATCCTCGGCCTCGTGTTGAACCTGGAAGAGGACAACGTGGGTGTCGCCGTCATGGGCGAAGACATCCACATCAAGGAGGGCGACATCGTCAAGCGCACCGGGCGCATCGCACAGGTCCCGGTGGGCGAGGCCGTCCTCGGTCGTGTGGTTTCGGCCACGGGCGAGCCGTTGGACGGCAAGGGACCGATCGCAGCCAAAGAGTTCCGGCGCGTGGAGATGGTGGCGCCCGGGGTCATCGCACGCAAGAGCGTACACGAGCCCTGCTACACGGGTCTCAAGGCCATCGATGCCATGACCCCGGTCGGCCGCGGTCAGCGCGAGCTCATCATCGGCGACCGCCAGATCGGCAAGACCGCTGTCTCCATCGACGCCATTTTGGCCCAGAAGGATACCGACATTTATTGCATCTACGTGGCCTGCGGCCAGAAGAAGTCTACCGTGGCCCAGGTACACGCCGTCCTGGAAAAGCACGGCGCGATGGAGTACACTACGATCGTCGCGGCCTGCGCCAGCGACCCGGCCTCGCTGCAGTACATCGCACCCTATGCCGGGTGCGCCATGGGCGAATACTTCCGCGACAGCGGCAGACACGCACTGATCATCTACGACGACCTGTCCAAACAGGCCGTTGCCTACCGTCAGGTGTCGCTGCTGCTCAGGCGTCCCCCCGGACGCGAAGCCTTTCCGGGAGACATTTTCTACAACCACTCACGGCTGCTTGAGCGGGCCTCAAAACTCAACGACCAACTCGGGGCCGGCTCGCTGACGGCGCTGCCGATCATCGAAACCCAGGCCGGAGACGTGTCGGCCTACATCCCCACCAACGTGATTTCGATCACCGACGGACAGATCTATCTGGAGCCCTCCCTGTTCTTCGCGGGGGTGCGGCCGGCGATCAACGTCGGCCTTTCGGTGTCCCGGGTCGGCGGCGCCGCCCAGGTCAAGGCCATGAAACAGGTGGCGGGCACGCTGCGCCTGGATCTGGCCCAGTACCGCGAGCTGGAGGCATTTGCCGCCTTCGGCAGCGACTTGGATAAGGCCACCCAACGCCAGTTGACCCGCGGTGCGCGGCTGGTCGAGATTCTGAGGCAGCCCCAGTATCAGCCCCTGCCGCTGGAAAAACAGGTCAGCATCCTCTATGCCGGCACCCGCGGCTTTCTCGACAAGTATCCGGTGAGCGCCCTGGTCCGTTACGAAGCCGGCTTGCATAAGTTCATGGAGGACCGCTATCCCCAGGTGCTCTCCACGCTGAAGGAGAAAAAGGAAATTACCCCCGATCTGGACAAGCTGATGACCGAGGCGTTGAACGCCTACGACGAGGAGTTTAAAGACACCGTCAAGTAGGTGGCGCTCAGCGGGCCGAGAGAGCAGGCAGTCCGGAAAAACTGGATGTTAGGGCGGGATCGGTATGGCAACTTTAAAAGACGTCAAGAACAAGATCAAGGCGGTTAAAAAAACCAAGCAGATCACCAAGGCCATGAACATGGTGGCGGCTTCAAGGCTGCGCAGCGCCCAAGCCAACATGGAAGCCTTTCGTCCCTATGCCCGCAAGTTCGCCGAAGTGCTCGGCAGCTTAGCGCAGCGGGCGGGTGAAGGGGCGAGCCCCCTTCTCGTTCCCCGAGACGACGTGAAAAAGGTCCATATCGTTCTGTGCACGTCGGACCGGGGGCTGTGTGGCGGGTTCAATACCAACCTGGTCGAAAAGGCCGAGGCGTTCATACGGCAGAAAACCGGCGTCGGAATAGAATTTTCGCTCACCGCCTTCGGCCGCAAGGGCCGAAACTGGTCCCGCAAGAGCAACGCCACTCTGGCGGACGAGCACATCGGGATCATGGGGAGCGCCATCAAGTTTAATGAAGCCTCGACCGCCGGCCGAAAACTGGTGCAGGGTTATTTAGACGGGATCACGGACGAGGTGTACCTCATCTACGCCGAGTTTCTGAGCAGCGCGCGGCAGGTCCCCGTGCTGAAAAAGCTGCTGCCCATTCCACCCATCGAGACGGCGGAGGCCGAAGCCAACGCGCAAGCCGTTTATCTGCCCGAGCACATCTGCGAGCCGTCTGCGGCCGAACTGCTCGGCGAGATGCTGCCGCGCAACGTCTATGTCCAGCTTTACAGTGCGCTGCTGGAGACGTCGGCCTGTGAGCACGCCGCCCGCATGGTGGCCATGGACAATGCCACCAAGGCCTGCAACGACATGATCGGGAATCTGACACTGGCCTACAACAAGGCCCGGCAGTCGGCCATTACGGCGGAGTTGATGGACATCGTCGGCGGCGCCGAGGCCCTCAAGGGATAAGGATTGAATTCAGCGTTTACCGCGTTCGAATAGGAGGACGGTCAATGGGAGAAAACTTCGGCAAAGTAGTGCAGGTCATGGGCCCGGTCGTCGACGTGGAATTCTCGCAGGGCAAGCTGCCGACGATCTACACGGCGCTGACCATCACCAACCCGACCATCAACGATGAACCCGACAACCTGGTCATCGAGGTGGCCCAGCACCTGGGCGACAACGTCGTACGCACCATCGCCATGGACGTCACCGACGGGTTGGTGCGGGGCATGCCTGTCAAGGACACCGGCAACCCGATCATGGTCCCGGTGGGCGAGGCCGCCCTGGGGCGGGTCATCAACGTTGTCGGCAAGCCCGTGGACGGGATCGACAACAACACGATCAACCGCGATAATGTCAGGCCGATTCACAAACCCGCACCTGCCTTCACGGACCAGGACACCACCGTGCGCGTGCTGGAGACCGGTGTCAAGGTCATCGACCTGCTGGTGCCCTTCCCCCGCGGCGGCAAAATGGGCATGTTCGGCGGTGCCGGCGTGGGCAAGACGGTCGTCATGATGGAGATGGTCAACAACATCGCCAAGCAGCACAAAGGCATATCGGTTTTCGCGGGAGTGGGTGAGCGCACCCGTGAAGGCAACGACCTATACCACGAAATGAAGGCCTCCGGGGTTCTCCCCCAAGCCGCATTGGTCTATGGCCAGATGACCGAACCGCCCGGGGCACGCGCACGGGTGGCGCTGTCGGCGCTGGCGGTCGCCGAGTACTTCCGGGACGAACAACAGAAGGATGTTCTGATTTTCATCGACAACATCTTTCGTTTCACTCAGGCCGGTTCCGAGGTGTCCGCCCTCCTGGGGCGCATGCCCTCCGCCGTCGGGTATCAGCCGACGCTCGCCGTCGACCTCGGCGAGTTGCAGGAGCGCATCACTTCCACCAAGCGTGGCGCCATCACCGCGGTTCAGTGCGTGTACGTGCCGGCCGACGACCTGACCGACCCGGCTCCGGCCACCACCTTTGCGCACCTGGACGGCACCGTCGTTCTGTCGCGCCAGATCGCCGAGCTCGGCATTTATCCCGCGGTGGACCCCCTGGACTCCACCTCCCGGATTCTCGATGCCGCCTACATCGGCGAGGAGCATTACCGCACGGCGCGCACCGTGCAGCAGATCCTGCAGAAGTACAAGGAGCTGCAGGACATCATCGCCATCCTCGGGATCGAGGAGCTTTCCGACGAGGACAAGGTCACCGTGGCCCGGGCCCGCAAGATGCAGCGGTTTCTCTCCCAGCCGTTCACGGTTGCTGAAACCTTCACCGGCAAGGCTGGGAAATACGTCAAGCTGGCCGACACGATTCGCGGCTTCAAGGAGATCATCGAGGGCAAGCACGACGACATCCCCGAGCAGGCCTTTTACATGAAGGGCGGCATTGAAGAGGTCGTGGCGGCTGCAAAAGAAATGGCATCCGCATAATCATTCGAGGTTACGCTATGGCTGGACCCATTCGACTGGAAATCGTTACCCCTGAAAAGATCGTCGTCAACGAGGATGCCCAAATCGTCATGGCGCCCGGAGCTCTGGGGGAGTTTGGCGTGCTGATCGGTCACACCCCCTTTCTCACGGCCCTGAAGGCTGGGGCGCTGCGGTATACCGACACCCAGGGCGGCGAGCATGTGGTGTTCGTCAGCGGCGGTTTCGCCGAAGCCTTGCCCAACAAGGTGACGATACTCGCGGAGTCCGCCGAACGCCGCCGGGACATCGACTTGGAGCGGGCGAGGGCCGCCGTGGAGCGGGCCCGTATGCGGTTGGCCGAGCAACGTTCCAAGGACGAGATGGATTTCGTTCGGGCCCAGGCTGCCCTGCAGCGGGCGCTGTTGAGGATGAAGATCGCCGAAAAAAGCTCGTAGCATTAGCGTCGGGTCTCGGCCGACCCGCAGACCCGGCGTTCACGATCATCCAAGGGCAAACCGAACCGGAGTTTGCCCTTGTGTTTTTCCGAGGCGTGCATACGCCTCGCCACCGTAGGAAACATGAGACACAACATCGCTGCGATCATCCTGGCCGCCGGGCTGGGCAAACGGATGCACTCGCCGAAAGCCAAGGTGCTGCACGAGGTTCTTGGTCGCCCCATGGTGAGCTATGTCGTAGCCGCCGCCGGGGAAATTGCCGGTAATGCCGTCGTCGTCGTGGTCGGCCACCAGGCGCAAGCGGTGCGCGGTGTTGTCTCGCAGACGGCGGCCGCCCGTTACGCACATCAGGAGCGGCAGTTGGGAACAGGCCACGCCGTTCAGTGCGCGCTGCCGCTGCTGCCGGCAGGCTGTGAGCAGGTCGTCGTGCTCTGCGGGGACACGCCGCTCTTGACCGCCGGGACTCTGGAACGGCTGGTGACAGACCATGTGGCAGCGGGGCGTGATGCCACGCTGGTGGCGGTCGAACTTGAGGATCCTGCCGGCTACGGGCGGGTGCTCCTGAACGCGAAGAGGCAGGTCTGCGGGATCGTGGAAGAAGCCGATGCCTCGGCCGGCCAGCGCACCATCCGGCTGATCAACTCGGGGATCTATTGCATGCGGCTGAATTTTCTGGTCGAAATGCTGCCCCGCCTCTCCACCGAAAACGCCCAGCGGGAATTCTACCTGACGGACATCATCCGTCTCGGGTATGAATCGAGCCGGAACATCGGAGTGTCCCACGGTGCGGATCCCGATGAAATCCTGGGGGTCAACACACCCCAGGACCTGGCTCGGGTGGAGGCCCTCATGGCGCGCCGCGGCTCGATTAAGGCTTGACTTTCAACAATTTTCAAGATTAAAGTAAGTTAACTTCGTGTCGAGGACTTGCGGATTTGGATATCGAACCCCTGTTTAACCAATTCGGTGAGATTGAAGAAAAAGTCGAAAAATTGATAGAGGTTTGCGGCTCCCAAAAGGCCGTGAATTTGGAGCTTCACCACAAGATCAAGCAACTGGAGGAGGAGCTGCGCACTGCCAACGAAACGGTGAAACGTCACGCCGAAGAAAAGACGTTGATCCGGTCGAGAATCGACAAACTTTTGGTCCGCCTGGAGGATATGAACCCCTAACAGCTGCGGGCCGCCGGGGATATGGTTGGGAAGGTGGTTTTTTTGGAACACTTGGTGAACATAGAGCTTTTCGGGCAGGCATACACGTTCAAATCCGACGCCGAGGCCTCCGTGGCCAAACAGGTGGCGGATCTGCTGGTCCAGGAAGTGGAACAGGTGCAGCAGCACAGCGACCCCACTTCCAATATTCCCAAACTGACTCTTTTAATTCTTGCCGCATTGAACCTGGCCAACCGCATGGTCCAGATCAAAACAGAATTCGGCGAGTGTATCGAGAAAGTGGCAGAACGGTCTGAACGGTTAAACCGCATGCTTGACGAGGGGTTGCGAAGCACCCGCCCCCTCCGGGTTTCAGTCTAGCCCGAACACCACGTCCTCCCCCCGATTCCAGCCCCCCATGTGGCCGGCATTTTAGCACCGGAAACCCGGTTTCCGTATGCCCCGTTGCGCGGGGCGTCGATGTTAACTCCGTCACACTCGCGTTTTAACTTACCCGCGTGAGCCGCCTTCGGGGCGGAGCATCCCGCGGCGTCACCCCACCTGCTGATGAGCCGCACCGGCTCTTAGGAGACATTTTATGGATGAATACGGTATTGCCCTCGGCGTGGCCGGCCTCATTGCCGGTTTTATCGTCGCCTTCTTCATCAGGGGGCGCATTCAGTCCCAAAAGGTCGATTCGGCGGAGAAGCAGGCAGCCGCCATCGTAGAGGAGTCTCGGCATCGAGCCGCAACGCTTCTTAAGGAAGCGGAAGTGGAAATGAAAGAGACGCTTTTCAAGATGAAAAGCGAGCTGGAGCGCGAAGCCAAAGAGACCAGAAACGATCTCATCAAACGAGAAACCCGGCTGGTGCAGAAGGAAGAAACGCTGGACCGCAAGATGGAGCAGGTCGAGAAGCGTGACCAGGAGCTGTCCCAGCGCGAGCGTCACGCCCAAAAACGCGAACAGAAAATCGAGGCCAAAGAGGTGGAATGCCAGTCCTTGATCGAAGAGCAGCGCAATCAGCTCGAGAAAATTTCCGGAATGACCGCCGAGCAGGCCAAGGACCTTCTGATCCGCGCCATGGAGAACGAGGCGCGTTTCGAAGCTGCCAAGTTGATCAAGAAAGTCGAAAACGAGACCAGGGAACAGGCGGAAAAAAAGGCTAAGAAAATTATCGCCACCGCCATCCAGCGCTACGCCGGAGACTATGTGGCGGAACGCACCGTGTCGGTTGTGCCGCTGCCCAATGACGAGATGAAAGGCCGGATCATCGGCCGCGAAGGCCGCAACATCAGGGCCCTGGAGGCCGCCACCGGAATCGACCTCATCATCGACGACACCCCGGAGGCGGTGATACTCTCCGGGTTCAACCCGGTTCGCCGCGAGGTGGCGCGCATTTCACTGACGCGCCTGATCTCCGACGGCCGCATTCACCCGGCGCGAATCGAGGACGTGGTCAAAAAAGCCGGGCAGGAGGTCGAGCAGGCCATCAAGGAGGCAGGCGAACAGGCTGCGTTCGATCTGGGCCTGCACGGACTGCATCCGGACCTCATTAAAATCATCGGCCGGCTCAAGTTCCGGACCAGTTACTCCCAGAACGTGTTGCAGCATTCTCTGGAAGTGGCATTTCTATCCGGGATCATGGCATCGGAACTGGGGCTGAACACCAAACTGGCCCGTCGCATGGGATTGCTGCACGATATCGGCAAGGCCATCGACCATGAGGTCGAAGGCCCGCATGCGATCATCGGCTCCAAGCTGGCGAAGAAATATGGAGAAAACGCAAAGGTCGTGCATTCCATCGCAGCGCACCATGAGGATGTGCCGCCGGCCTCGGTGTACGCTTTTCTGATCCAGTCGGCCGACGGTCTATCCGGTGCCCGGCCCGGTGCCCGCAAGGAGCTGCTCGAGAACTATATCAAGCGGCTGGACGATCTTGAGAAAATTGCCAATGAGTTCAAAGGGGTGGCCAACACCTATGCCATCCAGGCCGGGCGTGAGCTGAGAGTCATCGTCGAAAGCGACAAGGTCACCGACGATGAGGCCTTTCTACTGAGCAAGGACATTGCGCGTAAAATCGGGGAGTCGATGAACTTTCCAGGGCAGATCAAGGTCACCGTTATTCGGGAAACGCGGGCGGTGGAGCTGGCCAATAGCAACTGATTCCAAGGGGAGGAAACGAGGCCATCCATGGCAAACCTGATGGACACACTTCGGGAGCGCGGGTTCATCGAACAGACCACCCACGCTGACGAGCTGCGCCAGTTTTTCGACAGCCAGCGGGTCTCCGGCTACATCGGTTTCGACCCCACCGCGTCCAGCCTGCACATCGGCAGCTTGGTGCCGATCATGGCGCTCGCGCACCTGCAGCGCGCCGGGCACCGCCCGATCGCCCTGGTCGGCGGCGGCACCGGCATGGTGGGAGACCCCAGCGGCAAGACCGAGATGCGCAAGATGCTTACGCTGGAAGAGGTCGAGCAAAATGTGGCCGGCATCAAACAGCAGCTCTCGCGTTTTCTGGATTTCAGCGGCGGCCGGGCCCTGCTGCTCAACAATGCCGAATGGCTGACGACCCTGGCCTACATCCCGTTTCTAAGAGAAATCGGCCGGCACTTTTCCGTCAATCGCATGATCAAGGCCGAAAGCTACAAAATGCGGTTGGATTCGGAAGAGGGCTTGAGCTTCATCGAATTCAACTACCAGGTGCTGCAGGCGTATGATTTCCTGGAACTGCTGCGGCGGCACGAATGCCGGTTGCAGATGGGGGGCAGCGACCAGTGGGGCAACATCGTTGCCGGTGTGGAACTCATCCGGCGCGCCGCCCAGCAGGCGGCGTTCGGAATCACGTTCCCGCTGATCACCACCAGCAGCGGAGAAAAAATGGGCAAGACCGCCAAGGGGGCTGTCTGGCTTGACCCCGCACGCACCTCGCCCTACGAGTATTACCAGTTTTGGATCAACACCGACGACCGCGATGTGGGGCGCTTCTTATCCTTGTTCACCTTCCTGCCCCTGGATGAAATCCGGGCCGTGGCGGACATGCAGGGGGCGGCGCACAACGCGGCGAAGACCATCCTGGCTTTCGAGGCCACAGCCCTGGCCCATGGGCGCGAGGAGGCTCTTCTGGCCTTGCAGGGGGCTCAGCAGCTTTTCGGGGGTCGCGAGGTGCCGGAGGGCATTTTTCCCTCCAGCGCCATCCCGCGCCGCGGCAATGCCGGCGAGGCGGCGGTTGTCCCCGTGACCCTGGTCCGCCGGGAAAAGCTGCAGCAAGGCATCCCGGCCTTCCGGCTTTTTCAGGAAGTCGGGCTGGCCGCCTCGGGGGCGGCGGCGCGCCGCCTCATCGATCAAGGCGGAGCCTATGTCAACGGGGAGCGTATCGAGTGCTACGATCGGCTGATCACGATCGCTGACCTGAAGGGGAATGACGAACTGGTGCTGCGCTGCGGCAAGAAAAAATACCGCCAGGTTCGCATCGGAAAATAATTTATTTTTTTATTGACAAATGGGTTTCACACGTATAATTATATCTCGTTTTGACTCTTGAAAACCAGTTTGCCCCTTTTCAAACGGCTCTTTAAAAAATAAATAAAAAAAGTGCTTGACAGACGAGTCTGTATCGGTATATTGAAAGAGTCGTTTTGCGACACTTATATTTTGCAGCGCTGACGTTTAACGGCGCATACCTTGATCTTTGAAAACTAAATAGTGGCGTCCGGTCGAGTTCAAACACGTTTGTTCCGTGCTGTCGTTCGCGGCAGCACACTCCAAGTTAAAGTGGAGAGTTTGATCCTGGCTCAGAATGAACGCTGGCGGCGTGCTTAACACATGCAAGTCGCACGAGAACGCTTCAGCTTGCTGAGGCTAGTAAAGTGGCGCACGGGTGAGTAACGCGTGGGTAATCTGCCTCTGAATTGGGGATAACACTGCGAAAGCGGTGCTAATACCGAATGATATTCCTAAGACCCCGGTTTAAGGAATCAAAGGTGGCCTCTACATGTAAGCTACCGTTTGGAGATGAGCCCGCGTACCATTAGCTTGTTGGTGGGGTAACGGCCCACCAAGGCGACGATGGTTAGCTGGTCTGAGAGGATGATCAGCCACACTGGAACTGACACACGGTCCAGACTCCTACGGGAGGCAGCAGTGAGGAATTTTGCGCAATGGGGGAAACCCTGACGCAGCAACGCCGCGTGAGTG
>JBGSTS010000026.1:0-33690 GCA_041736435.1 Desulfobacterales bacterium
GCCCAGAATCTGCTTGGGGTCACGGCACTCTTTCAACAACTCGTCAATGAGGGCGTCCTGCTTTGATTTCACTCTGGCCATCTTCATCCTCCTCTCTGAAGGGTTAAAGATTGCCAGTTACACAGTTATTTGTACACCCTCTCTTTTTGCCCCTTGGAAATCGAACCGGCTGTGTTCGAGTCAACTGCATGCGTTTTTTGTCTCTGCGTGCGCATCAAAAATGCTGGTTTATGGATGGGCACTTCCTAAGTTTTTCATGGCTGTCATAATATCGACAATCGCCTGGTGCATCCCCTCGCTGTAGGAGCCGCTTTCTGGTGTCCCCTCCTTATCTAACTTTTCCTGAACCTCAGACCTAAGCTTTTTCAAACTTTGAGCGTGCTTTTCAAACTGGATGCGATGCTCCTCTTCCATGTCTTTGATGGCATTGGAATTGATTTGTTTGATGAGCTCATCAGCCTCAGCCAGCAGCTGATCAATATCATTAGAGGAGTAGCGAATCATGACACACCTTCCAATCCCGTGATCCTGGCTTCGGACCGTGCCAGAACGTGAGTGCCAACCGGGACCCCGGCATGGGCTGCAATCACGGAGCACTTAGCCTTGAGCAGAAAGAAGATATTGTGAGGCTCATCGCTTAGCGTCTCGAAATTGCCCTGCCCCTTGGCAAGAATCAGGTCCGCCTCTGCGAATCGCCGTTTGAACTTTTGGCTGCAATCGTCAAGCAGGGTGCCCGGAGCATCAGAGCCGTTGTCAATGATCTCGACGATTTCGTGAAGCCCAACAGCCCGAGCGTCGGCAATGGTGGCGTCGTTGATGACCGGACCACCCCGCACAGCTGCTGTTACCCGCGCCGGCCCAATCTGTTCTATGAGCAAGCGATCGAAGGCGATCTCGCCTGCGTTATCGGCCAGGTAAAGGATGCAGTGAGCCTCGGCTACAGCGTTTCGAAATCCGTTCTGATCTCCGACGAAAGGCTCTGTCAGGGCGTGATTGACGGATTCGCGCACATCACGTTCCGTCACGTTATCGTTCACTCCATTGTCGATCACATTTCCCGCAATGGCCAGGCGCAACGCCATGCTCAGCGGGTCCGTCGCAGCCTCAATCTTGATTTTCAACTCAGGGAGGAGAGCCAAAGCCATGCGGTTCTGATGATCTTTCACGTCGCGGTAAGGGTCCTCCATACCGACGATCTTGCGGAGCAGGCGGTGGATGCGTTGTCCCATGACGGGAGCCGGCTGATCCATGTTCATCTCGCCGGCCCAGCGCAGCACCTCTTGGAGAATTCGCTTATGGACGGCAGGATCCGCCGACACCATTCTGCCCGCATTCAAGGCTTGGTGAAGGAAACAGGGTATGCAGTCGAGAGATGTCTTCACCCGTCATATCCCCGCCGACTATGCCAACGGACGGCCCCTTCGTCCACCTCATTCAACCCGCCGTTGCAAGTCGCCTCGATTACAGTCGTTCCCGGCCCCTTCCCCTTCGGCCCTGTTCCATCTGCCCTTGGCATTTTTGAACCCTCCGACTCTATGTGGATAGTTTGTTATTGCCTGGTCATGACGGTTCCACACTTCGGGCATTTGCGCTCGACGCAGGGCACGCCGCGTTCGTGTGGTTCCTTCTCCCCGCATTTCGGACACAGGCAGGTGCCGATATCGCCAGCCGCAAGGGGACCGCCCATGCGGCCTCGACCTTGTCCACCTTGGCCCTGGCCTTGTCCGCTGCCTTTTCCCGTTCCACCGCGTCCTTTGTCTATCATTTCGTATTCCTCCTTGTTTATGCCGTTCATTTTCTGGCCACGCCGCCGGCTTCTACCGCAACAGTCCGGCATGGCAAAGCCATCGCATTCCAAGTTGCCACAGAGCCACGCCCGAATTGACCTCGTGCAGATCGCCTGCCGCAAACGGACCATCTATTTTCCATAAGCTGCGACCTGCCCGTGCATCGGTCTGAAAATTGCGCCGGATACCATAGGCTCTATTATGCTATTTGGAAATCCCCAGTTCCGGCGGGATATCCACCACAGGCTTGTCACGCAATAGCGCGACACTGCTCCCCTCTTGCGGGCCACGCCATATCGCTGCTTTAGAGCACCCATTCGGCCATCACTTCAGGGACAGGGTCGCCCTGTGTTGTTCCCATCCATGAGCCCTGTTTCTTCAAACCTTCTCCCATTGCTTCCGCTCCCTTGGCCACGGCTCTTTACCGTAAAGTCCTGTCCAAGAAAGCCGAGGCCGCAACATATAGTTGCCGCGTATACCGATGGAGGGATTGTCGATAGTTTTCATCAGTGAAGCCCACTCATTGGGGCGCTCGTTTTTGAGCTGCTCAGTACGAGATGACATCTTACTGATGGGCATTTTCAAGTCTTGAATGTTGCCCGATACCTTCATTCTTTCTTTAGATCCTCGCCCTGCCACCTTTCGTGCAAGGCCATTCATTTTAGCCTTCCATGCGATCAATTTCGTCTTCATGCCTTTGCGATAATCGATGGAGTTCATGATAACCTCCTTGTCCCATTAGGTTTGTCAAACAAAATGCAGAAGGTGATGACGAAATGAACGACTGCCAGGAGAGGAGAGTTTCAGACCGCATCGCCTGAGGGAATGGCATTTCCGGGCCGATGGATTGGGCGTCGTCCGCGGTAGACCAAGAAGAATCTCTCTCAAGTTAACGGGTCTTCAGACTTTGATTTCCTTGGTTTTGGTGTCTGCGCCTCCTACCTTGATGGCGACCTTCGTAGAATCTTCCATCGGATCTTTGAAGGGCACCTCGACTCGGAGCAGGCCGTGCTCGTAGGTTGCTTCGGCCTTGTCAGGTTTCACCGGCCAAGCTAAAGCCAGTGCTGCAACATACTCGATGTCATTTGCTGGCGCTGTCAGGTGGAGGCTGTCTGGCAGGAACTTTAGATCAATGGTTTCCGTTGGCGCTCCTGGGATGGCGAACTCCACTATTAGCTTGTTTTTCTCATCGTCAGCATACGCTACTGTATTGGGTGCAACCCTAAACCTATTTTCAAGCATCATGTTAACCTCCTTGATTGTCTCATGCGGTTACCTCAGTACTAAAGAAATGTGTAAGGTATATGATCCTCCTTCCGGGTCTCTCAGCCCTGTAAATTGTCTGACGCAGCTTTGCTCCGCCGGTTGCGCGCCTGTGATGAAATTCGTCCTGCCCGGGACACTCTAATTATCTTTCCGAGTCTTTACCTGCTTTGTGAAAACAACGACCAACCGTGTTATTACAGTAGAAGGTGCTAACGTGTAGCAGAAAAACAAGGTTGGATAATTATGGGGTCAATATGGGTCTAAACCAGATGTAAATCTAAGGGAGTGGCAGTCAATCAAGTCTTGAGATAGTTCACGAGTATCTCAGAATTGACATTGTCCGTAATTTCACGACAGCAGCGGTTGCCCTTGACGGTCGCAGTCACCAAGTTGTGGACGTCCAACAAGAGGCGTTCATTCTCGGCCAGCAGCGATAGAATTGGACCACGCCCTTGTAGGTCTCTACGCTGATCTCGAAGGACTTGAGAAAATCGTCCCCGGCCAGCTGCGACTTCACCTTCGTTGTGATCACCGAGTCGTCGACGTATTCGCCCGGGGCGGACTGTTTGGATGTCGACCCGCAGGCCGCCACACCAACGACCAGTATTAGAAGAAGGAGACTGCGAACTACCGTGTTTATGGTTTTCATGACTGTGACTCCTTTTCCCGGTTGGTGGTGAACAGGTTGATAAACGGCCATTTTGGCGCCAAAGAGTCGCATGGCCCAGCAAAATTGGTCTCAAGCGCGCCCGGGCACCTCCTTTCGAGATTCGGCGGGTAACCCTCCCAGAAAAAGGGGTCCCCGTCTGCTTACAACCGTTTCCGGCTCTGAAAAATCTGGAGCACCATCACCACCAGCGCGATGACCAGCAGGAGGTAAATGATGGAGCGCACCCGCTGGTGCGCCTCGTCGATGAACCGCGAGATTTCCGCGTCAATTTGGGCCGACTTCTCCTCACTGGTGATGTTGGCCGGGGCGAGATTTCCCGGGCTGAACTTGGACTGGCGCGATCGTTCGTACGGGAGTCCGTAGGACATCACCGCGACGCACAGCGACGGGCATTGCCTCTTCTGGGAGGCAACAACGCAAGGTGAGTCACGGTCTATCTAAGGATGTGATGTGAATACCAGACTCAGTTTTAAAATAAACACAGGTGAGTGGGCCTAAAATGTTAAATTTTTATGGGTACTATATGGGGACAAAACAAATATAATTAGAGCAGCCTCCGGTAGCCCTTAAGGCTCATTCCCATTAAAAACCCTACTGAATTTTCTTGAAGTCGATATACCCTCTATCCACATCCGTGCGGACCAGCTGAACCTTGAGCCGGTGGCCCACATCGACGCCTTCAGCCCCATAGAGGAGGCGGCCTTCGACGGGTGGCTGAAAGATCCGAACCCATGTTCCCTTGTCGGCCGCGCCTGTGCAAATGGCGTCAAACCGGTCACCAATTCTCGAGGAAAGCAGCATTGCCGCCGCCGATTTGGTAACGAGCCGCTCCACCTTGTTGGCATCATTTTCCTTCTCTGTGCAGTGGCGGGCCAGTTCCGCCAACTCGCTTCGGCTGTAGGGTGAAGACAACCCCTCTAACGCGGCTTTCAGGATGCGCTGGGTGATCAGGTCCGGAAACCGCCGGTTGGGGGCCGTTGAATGCGTGTAATCCTTGACGGCCAGACCGAAATGGCCAGGGGAGGCCTCGCCCGGGGCCTCGACGACATACTCGCCCGGCCAGAGCAGTTTGATCACGGCAAGCGACAGATCGGGGAAGCGCAGGGGGTCGGCGGCTTTCCGAATGGCCAGGAACTCTTCGAGTGACTTCGAATCCGGCTGCGCCGGAAGCTTGAAATTATACTGGGCAGCGATCTCGACAATCCGGCCCCAGCGCTTGGGAGAGCGGACCATGCGCCGCAAGGAGGCGATGTTCTTCCCGTGCAGGAACCGCGCGGTCACTCCGTTGGCCGCGATCATGAAGTCCTCGATGATCTCCTTGGCCCGGTTGGGCTCATCCGCCTGCAGGTCCTGGATCTCGCCCCCGGCAAAGACGGGGCGGGCCTCCAGCGTCTGCAGATTCAAGGCGCCGTGCTCATGCCGCAGGGACCTAAGTTGCTGGGCCACCCGGTCCTGAAGCCGGAGATTCTCGGCCAGTCCCGGGACCGCCGCCGCGGCCGCCGGCAGGGGCCCCTTGCCTTCCAGCCAGGCCGCCACGCTGTTGTAGGCGAGCTTGGCCTGGTTGCGCACGTGGGCCCGATAGATGTTCGAACCATGCACCGCGCCCCCGTCGCCGATTACCATTTCGATGACCACGGCCGGGCGGTCTTCGTGATGGTTGAGGGAGCTGAGATCCGTGGAGAGCTTCTCCGGCAGCATGGGAAAGATCCCGCCGGCGGTGTAGACCGAGGTCGTGTTGTGGCGAGCGTGTGCATCGATAGCCGATTTTTTCCTGACGAGGGCCGCCACATCGGCAATCGCCACCAGAACTTTTACCTGCGTATCCGCCAGGGCCTCCGCCACCGTGAGCTGGTCCAGGTCAAGGGAGTCGTCGTTGTCGATCGATGCCCAGAGCAGATGGCGCAGGTCTATCCCGGGGGATTCCGCCACGCGACCCGCCGGCTGCACCGCCTCCAGTTCGCTCAGCGCGTCCGACGGAAAATCAGATAGAAACCCGTATTCCTCCATTGCCCGACGGGCGATCTGTTCCAGGACGCCTTTCCGCCTTGCCTCACTATGCGCTGCCATAGGCCTTTTTCCTTTCTCAAACGCATCCGCGCCAGGTACGTTTTTCAATTCGCCCGACCCTGGGCATCGCAGCGGAGCCGGGCGATCTCCTTCTGGTCCTGCTTCGCTCGCGAAATGATGGATTCCAATTCGACCGTGGATTGGCCCTGGCTGCCTTGGGCAACACCGGCACGGATCGCGAATTCAATGGTCTCCATGGAAGCGGCGCTCCTGTAAGCCCCGGCCTGAATCTGACGGATCCCGTGCTCTTGAAAATCGTTAATAAGGTTTTTGAGGATGCCCTCGACTTCAGCCAGATCGGAATTGGGGAGCACGGTCACGAATTCATTGATGTTTTGGCGGGTGGAAAACCCGCCCACAGCGCCAAAGTGCTTGTCGATGTAAGTCCCCATGCATCGTATGGCCTCCGGCGCCGCTTCATGTCCCAAGCCCGCGCTGATGGCGTCCAGGTTCTCGATCGAAAAAACCACCACCGCATACGCTTCACGGAACGCTTCACGCTTCAGCTCGGTCTGATACCGCACCTTGAAATATCGCCTGGAATAAAGGCCGGTCAGCTCTTCCTGCAGCCCTTCGATGCTTTTGAGAACCTCATCCTTGAAAGGATGCTCAAAGGCTTCGAGCGCCTCCGGTGTTCCTTGGAATACGATCGCACGATCATAGAGGGCGAGAATCCGGTTCGAGATGAAAAAAATATCCGGAATCTCGTGGCTGACCAGGATCGCCGTAAAGCCGAATTTTTTGTGGTATTGCGCGATCATGCTCAGGATCGCATTTTTGCGGACGGGGTCCAGCCCCGTGGTGGGCTCGTCGAACAGAACGATTTTGGGATCGGTGATCAACGCCCGCGCCAGGGCCACTCTCTTTTGCATCCCCCCTGAGATCTGCGAGGGGAATTTTGGAGCGGCGTCGATTAGTTCGGCCTGTTCGATTCTGGCCATGACCCTGCGGTCGATTTCCGCCTTGCTCAGACGCATCGTTTCCCGGAGAGGGACAGCGACATTATCATAGACCGTCATCGAATCGAAGAGGGCGTTGCCCTGAAACATGTAGCTCATCTCGCCCAAGCAGGCATTCATCTCCTTCTTTTCCATCCGCTGCAGCGGTTTTCCCCGGAAAAGGATGGAGCCCTCGTCCGGCGTGAGCAGCCCGACGATGTGCTTGAGCAGAACGCTCTTGCCTGAACCACTGAGGCCGATGATGGTCGTGACCTGCTCCTCATAGATCTGCAGGTTGACGCGATCGAGGATGGTCAAGGGCCCGAACCGCTTGGTGACATCCTTGAATTCGATCAACGGAACATCCATGGGCCTCCACGGGCGATCGACATATTTCTATAAAATAGCAGCATCGGCATGCATGCGCGGCATGGGCAATGCCTCGGCAAATTTGGGGGGGGACCGGGTGCAATCGTCAGGATCAAGGGGCACGCTTCGAAAACTACGGTGCCGGCCAGCCCATGATCGGCACCGTGCTGATGCTGTTCTGCGGACTGCCGGCGATCACCCGGTCGGTGTAGGAGACGTAGACCAGCACATTGCGCTCGCGGTCGAAGAAGCGCACGATCTGAAGCGTCTTGAACACGAGGCTGCGGTGTTCGTCGAAGACCCGTTCGCCGTCCTTGAGTTCGCCGACAATCCTGATCGGGCCGACCTGGCGGCAGGCGATGCTGGCGTCGCTCGTATCCTCCGCCACGCCCAGGGCGCCTTTCACGCCGCCGGTCTGCGCCCGGGAAATATGGCAGGCGACACCCTGCACCTTGGGGTCGTCGAAGCCGTCGATCACGATCTTGTCGTTGAGCCCGAGCCATCTGAATTGCGTGCTGACCGAACCGGTCGTCCCGCGGTCGGGGCGGCTGAAGACCCACCATCCAAAGAGCACGATGACCACAAGGATTCCAACGCCGACACCGATTCCAACCCGTTTCATAACGATCCGCCTTCCTATAGTGGATGTGCGTTCGACCGCACCGTCATCGCTGCGAGGAGACCGTACACAAGATTGCATCCATCTGGTTTTCAATGTCGCGGCGTTTTTCAAGAGGCATTGCATCGAAGCTGCCGGGGTTTTCAACAAACGCGGTCACGAACTCGGCAAGCTCCGGCCCGATACCGGCCCATCGAATGAAATCAGCCTTGGACCGGGAGCTTCTTCTCTCTCCATTCATGTCTCTGTCGTTTTTTTCCATATGGCCCGGACTCCTAAGTGGTTGCGGTTGAGGGGGATGGACTAAAACAGTGAGCGCAGGTTATACGCAGAGCATCCTGCCGGACAGGTTCTGGATTGTCTCATCGAGCTCCGCCAAGGTGAAGGGCTTTGAAATCACCTCATCCACCGCAGCGCTGTTTCTCGATAAAACGGTTTTGCTTGTCCTTTACCGACAGCTCGAGCGGCCCGATCTTGGCCTCATGGGTCTCCCTGGTGAAGCTGAAACTGCCGTAGGCTAACCCCAGAACCCCGGCTGCTATCAGCACGATTGCCGCCATCTTGAGTGCACTCATTTTGCCCCCCTCCTGCGTCAGCCCTTCCTTCTTAAAACCGGCGCAAATCCCCCTGCCGATTATTCCTTCGGCAAGCGCTTCGACATTTGAATCACAATCCCGCCCTCCTGTTTGATAGAGCTCTTCATGCGCCGGGCGACCGGCCGGGAAGGCTTTGCTTCGGGATTAGCCTGAGCCTGGAGAAACTCCACACCGACTCCAAAGTGAAACGTGGCGGTGCCTTCCAGCTTCTTGCACCACACGACTTTGGCCGGGACATGATTCTGGATAGATATGTAGTCGTTGATCACGATTCGGATCTGTGCTCCCGGGTGCAGTTCGAAGAGCGACTTGAAATACATGCCGGTTTCGCTCAAGTTGCGCGAAACCGCGTAGTAGGGAGACAGCGCGAGGTCCTCTCCAAGCTGGATGATGTATTCATGGGGAAAACGCTCGCTTCGTCTATATTCCGGCTTCGTCTGCATGCGGCACCTCGCGAGTGGTGTCAGTTGGAGCCGTTTTCGTCCGAGAAAGATGCTTCAACAGTGAAAATTGGTTCATCCGGGTGAAGCGTACTTTTAGTTGAAAAAAGTGGACATACGTGCTCGTTTCTGAGTCACAGCGCCAACCATGATTCAGAAAGGGGAGCAAGCGTATGTCCACCAGTCTCTTGTATCACGGATGGGGTCTCAAGGGCTATCATTACGTGCGCACCGATTATGATGGGGGTCGGATCACCTTTGTCATCCAACCGGCCCCGGGCACCTTGGCCTGTCCGGCCTGCGGGTGTCGGCAGCTGATTCACCACGGCGGGTCGGAGCGGATCTGGCGACAGGCCCCGATCGGCTCCAAGCCGGTCTTCATCCGCATGAGTATTCCCCGCGTGGAGTGCCGGGAGTGCGAGACGATCCGCCAGGTGGAGGTCGGCTTTGCCGCCGCCCGGCACACCTACACCCGACAGTTTGAGCGCTACGCGCTGGAGTTGTCCCGGCACATGACGATCCTGGACGTGTCCCGGCATCTGAATGTGGGCTGGGATCTGATCAAAGACATTCAAAAACGCTTTCTCAAACGTCGATTCGCCCGCCCCAAGCTGGGCAAATTGCGCCAGATCGCCATCGACGAGATCTCCATCGGTGAGGGGCAAAAGTATCTGACCGTGGTGTTGGACCTCAAGAGCGGGGCGGTGGTGTTCGTCGGGCAGGGCAAAGGGACCGAGGCCCTGGTGCCTTTCTGGCGGCGTCTGAAGCGCACCAAGGCCTGCGTTGTGGCGGTGGCGATGGACATGTCCAAGGCCTACATTCGTGCGGTGCGTGACCACTTGGCCTCGGCCACGATCGTCTTTGACCACTTTCATGTGATCAAGCTGTTCAATGACAAGTTTCAAGTGTTCCGCCGTCAGTTGTTTAACAAGGCCTCAAGCGAGTTGGAACAGCGCGTTCTCAAAGGCACCCGCTGGCTGCTGCTGAAGAACCCGGAGAATCTGGTTGAAGCCCGCAACGAGCGCCAGCGGTTGCAGAAGGCCCTCGAACTCAACCAGCCGCTGGCCGCCGTCTATTACATGAAAGAAGACTTGCGCCAGCTATGGTCCCAGCCAAACCGCAAACAGGCTGCTCGTTTCCTTTGCGATTGGATCGCCCGGGCCCGGGTCTCCGGTATCCATATGCTCAAGAAATTCGCCAAGACCCTGCAGACCCACTTTGACGGCATCCTGGCCTATTACACTTACCCGATCTCAACGGGTCCGCTGGAAGGCACCAACAACAAAATCAAAACCATGAAACGGCAAGCTTATGGCTACCGCGATACAGAATTCTTCATGCTGAAAATACTTGGTCTTCATCTCACAAAGTACGCTTTAATCGGATGAACCAGAAGAAGGTAAATTTAAAAAAGGATTTTGGGAATAAGACGGGGCAGAAAAAACCGCAGGTTCAAACCGCCAGGATCAGAGTATTTCTATAACGCCGCTGGCAGCGGGAGCAGAAGGCCGCCAACGCCACGATCAACCGTGAGCTTGCCGCCCTGAAGCGCATGCTCAATCTGGGCGCCAGGCAGACCCCGCCCAAAGTGGACCGGGTTCCCTACATCCCCATGCTGCGTGAGGACAACGTAAGGAAGGGGTTTTTCGAGCATGGCGAATTTCTGGCATTACGTGACGCCCTTCCCGGCCACCTGAAAGGGTTCGTCACCTTCGGCTACAAAACCGGTTGGCGGTTCTCAGAGATTGCCGGGCTCGCCTGGAACCAGATAGACCTTTCACAAAACACCGCTCGCCTTGAAGCCGGCGAGACCAAAAACCGCGAGGGCCGGACAGTCTGGCTGGACGACGAGGTGAAGGCCGTGATCCAGGAACAATGGGAGCGACGCAAAAAGGCGAACAAACTGATCGGTTATGTGTTCACCAACAAGGACGGCGACGGAAGGACAAAGGACTTCAGGGGGGCCTGGAGATCCGCCTGCAAGAAGGCTGGTCTCGGGCATCGGCTATTCCATGACTTGCGCAGGACAGCGGTACGCAACATGGTACGCGCCGGCGTGCCGGAGAGAGTGGCCATGACGATTTCGGGCCACAAGACCCGCAGCGTCTTCGAACGCTACAACATCGTCGACGAAAAAGATCTCCAACTGGCAGCGGAAAGGCAGCACGCATACCTCGAATCGCGTATGGGCACAAAACCGGGCACAATCGCCCTTTTTCCCAAAAAACAAGGGGGAAGCCAGGACGGCTAACCCCCCTGATTTTATGTTGCCCGGGGCCGGAATCGTACCGGCACGAGGCAAAGTATCAAAGGGATTCAAAGTCCATTCCGGCAACCAGGGAGGCAGACAGCTGTCTATCTCCTCTCGATGCGGCAAGTTTTTGGAGCGGCACGATTCAGGAAGATAAAGCTCGGGTACTTGATTCGTGCGATACGTCAGATGTGATCTGCATTGCAAATAAGCTGTCAATACATGTAGTTTGTGGCGATTATGAAAATCGCTGGATATGTTGAAGGGTTCAACATTCGGATTGATTTATCTCGAAAAAAATACAGCGATTAAATCTCGGCTTTCGACAAAAAGGTAGGCTCCACAATATTATGATTACATGCAAATTCAAAAAAGCGTGGACTGTAATTCGAAGTCCATATTTCTAGGGCTAATTTAGGCCGATGATTAATAATCGTAGTCCTCACCTATAATGGTCTTTTCCAATAACAAACCCAGAAGTTTATCTCACATGAGCTACCACGCATTCCCTTCATAACTTATAATTTCGTAAGTTTTTTTATGCCTTAAGACTAAATCAGGTCCACCGATATTCGTTCGAAATTTAGTTTGAGCCGCAAAGGTCTTGATCGGAATTGATTTCATTTTTGTCGGTATATTTCCAGTTTGCAGCGCAAGACTGAATGTTATTCTATTTAGATCAGGCATCTCGTTTAAAACCTCAGCTGGCAGAAAGCCAAGTTGAAATTATTCACGGTATATAGATTGTCTTGTAACTTTATCTTGCCTCTGTTTATCTTCGTAAATTAACTCAAAATCATTCGGGTCTTTCAAAGAAAATATGAATTTCATCCCGTCGCCATTAAGGTGATAGGTTTTTACACAGACATGCTTCTTTTCATTACCTTCTTTTGCAAATCTGAATCGGATGTGGCGATCCCAGAGACAACCACTATGCTTAGATCCAAAATTTGGGAGAAAGGTTCTGAAAAATGTAGTTATCATTTGTTCAAAACTTATCTCTAACTTGAAACTTTCAGGGTCTTATGGGCATTGTAGGTTTGTAGGATAGCATTGGCCTCTGCATATGTTATCTATTACTGCTCCACAACATCTCTGTCCAGAAGGACAGGGGGGTGAGGGTGTAGGTGTTGTATCATGTTCTATGTTCATATTGATTATCAAAGTATTTCTGTGTGGCCAGTTTTCATAAACTCGGGATTGTCGTACAGGATTTGCATAGACTTTTATGTAAATATCAGGACGCCACGATGTCCAGCGTCGGTGCATTTGATCTTCCCATCCATGAGTTACTATATATTGGACTAGGGCATCAATTCCTGGAAAAGTTAGTGAACTAACCAAATATCCTGCTACTGGACCAGGTGATGGCGGTGTAGAATCATAGTGCTTACCACCATAGAGCATCATATAATGTCCGTTTGCCTCTGTCCTTGTCTTAGCAATCGGGTCATCTCTGCCTGCCATCCAGCCATCCGAATCAAAGGCTTCTACTATAACGCCGCTAGCTGGAGCACCAGTTATTATTCCCATGATCGCTGGCAATTTTACATCGATTCCTAAGTTTCTTGACATTCTCCAGTTTGAATAAACTCCTGTTTTTTTGACTGGGAGTGTACCGACCTCTGTGGTATGAATTGTGAGATAAATATCGGGTCGAAAGGAGGTTGAACCAGGCACCCTAGTATCCCAAGGGCTATCCTTATAATACGTCATTCTATAATGGCCACTGGAATCAGTTATAGTATTGCACATAAAATCATCTTTGCCACCCCCAAAGCCATCAGAATCCCAGGCAATAACAGCGACGCCTTTTGCAGGTGTGTCATCTGCCAATCTTATTCGACCATAAATCGTTCTTTCTGCCCAGCTATTAGAAACTGCAATCAATAGAAAGGACATCACTCCTAAGGTAAGCAAAAACTTCTGAGACTTAATCCAATTTCTACTTTCTATAGTAAGCTTTTTCATATTAACCTCCCCTCATTCTAACAAATAATTGAAAATTATCTGCCTGCCCAAGATCAATTTTATGTCTTTGTAAAGCAGGGCCAGCTCGGCCCTGCCCCCTGGTCAAGGCCATGTGATGCCTGATATCGATTCTACGGAAGCTCAGCTATTATTTTTCGGTACTCATCCTCGCTGAAGGCTCTAAGCGTTTCAGTTCGTACAGCACCCTTTGAGCCATAGGTTAGGGCAATTTTGGCTGCCGCCTTATCATCAGGCGCTTCGCCTATAACCACCACATCGTATCGACCCATAATCAAAAAGAATTGCAATAATTTTCCACCTGCTGCTTCATAAAGCTTTTTTACTGAATCAAGCCGAGCCGGGCTTTCTTTAATTTTTTCTATCCCCTGCTGAGTAAAGTTAACTAGAGAGATATAGGTTGGCATACAACACCTCCATTAAGTTTCCAAAAGTTCAGAAGACCAATCTCAAAATTTAATGGAAATCTCGATGGACATTCGAAGGCCTCCATAAAACCAGTTTATGGTCTTAGGAGGCCTTCTACAGGTAAAGCAAAACGTCCTTTGATAAGAAATAATTTCATTAGCTGATAGTCTTTCATAGAAAAGAAATTCAAAAAAAGAAGGAGCAAAATAAATCTATAGCAGATGATAGTAGGCTGGGTTACTGAAGTGAGGTCCGAAGGATCGCCTTAAAAAAACCAGCGCCCGCTTCAGGTCAGGTGGAGTGGGAGCGTTACCCGTGTGAACCAATCTATGCCTTAATCGGGGTAATAAGTCAAATTAAATTTGGCCAGATGTGGAGGCTAAATCACAAAGTACCCAATACTTGTGATTTAGTCGGATGTTATTCAAAGGCAACACATCCTAATAGTTACTCTGGATCAGTACTGTCCGGTTAAGATTTCTCGAACACATAACAAGGCGCTGTTAATACTGTAAATATGAACATTTTCCGCTGTTATCAACTTGAATTTGGTTTAAGTCTGTTGGTACTCCTTCTGCAAAAAATCCGGAACGGAAGGAGCACCACGCATGTACCAGGGGCAAACCGTCTTCTCTCAGCTGATGGAGTTTCTTCCACGGCACACGTTCCGCAAATGCGTGAATCGCTACCAGGGCAATTACCGCATGCGTTCCTTTTCCTGCTATGATCAGTTTCTCTGCATGGCCTTTGCGCAGCTGACTTCCCGCGAAAGCCTGCGGGATATCGAGTGCTGTCTGCGCGCGCTTGAAGAGAAGCTCTACCACGCCGGCTTTCGCGGCAATATCTCACGCAGCACGCTGACCGATGCCAACGAGAGCCGCGACTGGCGCATCTACGCCGACTTCGCCCAGCAACTCATTCATGAAGCCCGCACTCTGTATCTGCGGGAAGATTTTGGACTCCAACTCACCGAGACCGTCTATGCCCTGGACTCCAGTACGATTGATCTCTGCCTGTCGTTGTTCCCTTGGGCACGGTTCCGGACCACCAAAGCCGGTATCAAGTTGCACACCCTCCCCCTCATTTTCAAGGTCCAGTCGCTAAACCTTGATCGGCTTTATGGAACCGTCTCAATCCGCAAGATTTTCTCGACCGGTCAAGCCGCCCAAATGGGGGCACTGGGAGTTTCCAAATATTTGGAAACCGCGCGGTCATACCAAGAACACGTCCTTTGAATCAAGTGAAGTCGGTCAGATTTTTATCGAAAATTCGAGGCAAGAGTGTGGTAGGATGTGAACATACTGGAGAACTTCCAACCATCGAGGGACCATGACAATCAAATTCCTGAACCGCAGTTTCATTCAACGCATTGTCGGTGTGTCGGCCACTTCCAAGCCGCTCGATCCTCAGTGCTGGAGTTTCGGCGACGGCAAGATCACGATCGACCTGAAACGGGCGACGGAGCTAAAGAAGCCCGGAGGCGCATTGAGGTTGGAGGGCGACGGATTGCCCATGCGCGTGTTGGTAATCTGTGGCGATGACGGAAAGTTTCACGCTTTTCACAACCGATGCTCACATATAGGCCATCGCCGGATAGATCCTGTTCCCGGAACTGGCACTATCCAGTGCTGCAGCGTAAGCAAGTCCACCTACACCTACGATGGCAAGAAGATCTACGGACCACCTACAGGACACATCAAAACCTTCAAGGTCGAAGTGGAAGGTGAAAGCCTGGTTGTTTGCCTGGGATAGGGATATCCAAAGGCCAACTTTCTATGAGAACGCATCTCGAATTCACATCAACTGCATTTCCGGCCTATCTGGGTGAAGACAAGGATATCAATCCAGGAATCTTCGGTAAGCGTCTTGCCGAATTCTTGGCCGAGGGTCTTCGCAAGCAGGGTTTCAGATTCCTGGCTATCGGGGCCGAAGATTGGGGCTGGATGGTTGAAATTGAGAACCAACAGTTCCCGCTCTGGATCGGGTGTGCCAACTACGAGGACGATGAAAACGGATTTCAATGCTTCATCGAGCCGTCCAAGCCCTTCGTGCGCAAATGGTTCTCGAAGATTGAGACCGGCCCTACCGTCGAAAAACTAGCAGCGGCCCTTGAGACTGTGCTCCTTCAAAGCGGAAAAGTTTCTGGCCTGCGCTGGTTGTCAGATGAGTCGGAACG
Source organism: Desulfobacterales bacterium (assembly GCA_041736435.1). Classification (GTDB taxonomy): domain Bacteria; phylum Desulfobacterota; class Desulfobacteria; order Desulfobacterales; family SpSt-501; genus SpSt-501. The sequence continues at coordinate 15,577 of JBGSTS010000026.1, forward strand.
AAGATGAAGACACTCCTCGAAGGTGATCGCCTTATCATCAGAGACCAGCCCTTGGGTTGAGGTCAAGTTTCTGAATATGCCAGACACTGGTACTCACCTTGACGGCCTTTTGGAAAGCATAATGACATCCTTTGATAAGTTTCATTCAAAACAAAGCAAAGTAAAGGGTGTCGCGGGCATGAAGCAGAACATTTTAAATGGTTATCGGGCCGGCGGGCCACCCCCATACGGCTACAAACTCGAAGATGTGGAAATAGCCAAACACAGATTCGGGGATACTGTGACGAAAACAAAATTGGTGCCGGACCCACAGACCGCAGCGATTATCCAAGAGTATTTCGACAGACGGGCAAGATACGAACCACGAATGTCCATCCTTCAGGATTTCCAACGCCGAGGTATTCCAACACCGCACGGGAATGAAAACTGGTCCATAACTACCGCCAAGTCCTGGGAGGACAACGTTGACGTTTATCTTGGGCATCTATTTTTCAACCGGTTGAATGAGAGGATGAAAGCTGAAGGTCATTGTGAAGGTTTTGTCGGCGGGGAAAAATGGAAGCCTAAAGAAGAGTTTACCATAAAAAACAACGCCCACGAACCCCTCATAACAGAGGATGTCGCGGGCATCATCCGTGAAATAAGAAAAAGAGGGTTGCGCGAAGAATCCTGCCACGCGACTCACATCTATCCACTCTCCGGCACGCTGAAATGTGCCAAGTGTGGAACTAATTATACGGGCGATAGGGGCCTTTATCGATGTAATTCACTCTCCAAGACTGGTGGGAGATGTGGAAACAACGACATAGTTCAAGGGAGAGTTGAGCAGGCCATTTTTGAGTTCATTCGGCAGCGTGTTCTGAGGTTCAAGGATCTAAAAAGAGCGATTGAACGCATAAAGATGAGGTTCAAGACCGGTGAGCCGGAAATTGACACGCCTGAAAAACGTCTCAGTAGAAATGAAAGGGAAATGAAGCGATTGGTTGATTTATACCGCAGAGAGATCATTGATGCAGAAACCATATTCCACCTGCATTTACGAGCATTTGGAGCCGTCAAAAAGCAGTTTCGAGAAACAAAAGCCGTCTAAAAAGCCGTCTGAAGGGATGAAGCGGATTGGCTTGGAAAACCTGCTGGATTTGAATGTCGAGGCCCCCTATACCAACGGGAGCAGGCGCGCACGCGAACGGTTCTCATCCACCGAGATCAGCACGCCTTTTTCGATTTCGCCCTTGAATTGCCTGACCGCCGCGCAGACCAACGGCCCGGTCGCTTCCGGGAAGACGTCTTGCGTGCGAACTTGAACCACGCTGGGGGCGTTTCCTCCCGTGGCGGCAAGGATGGCGCCAAAATCAAGGTCGTGGGTCAACACCGCATAGCCGCCGTCCTTGGCGTATTTTAGGATTTCGGCATCGGCCGCACCCGGTGAGCCGATCGTGGACCAGTGCACGGCATCCCAGCCTTCGGCTTTCAATACCGGCACCCAGCGAGGGGGGAGGTTCATGTCGACGATAATCTTGATCACGACGCCAGCGAGACCTCTATTTCTTCGGCACGCCAGGCAGCATACGAAAGAGCCTCAAGGATGTCCTCGCGTTCCAAATAGGGATACGCATCGAGAACCTCCTCGGTGGTTCTGCCGGCACCGATCAAGCCGACGATGGTGCCGACCGTGATGCGCAAGTTTCGTATGCAAGGCTTCCCGCCCATGACCTGGGGATCAACCGTTATGCGTTTTAGTTGTCGCATGGCAACCTCCTGATGAAGAGCGCATTCATTTTCAGAATAGCGCACCGTGCCTCTAAAATAATGTCGGATTAAGGGGATTAAGGGGACATCCATGTTTTTATGCTTTACGAGATCCCCGAAAAACAACTACTTATTCTGACTGCCTTAGGATGGACCTCGTTTCAAGAACGCGCCCTTCCCAAAGGAGAAAAGGCCTTGGAGGCACTCCAAAGCCTTTGACTTTTATGGTGGTCCCAACGGGACTCGAACCCGTGTTACCGACGTGAGAGGCCGGTGTCCTAGGCCGCTAGACGATGGGACCGCGTGACCTGTAAAAAGTCTGGTTTCTTTACAGGAACCGCGGGTAATTGTCAATCGGAATCCGCTGGCCGTTCGGTGGGTGCGGGCCGCCCGCGGCCTTCATGCGCCCGGTTTTTTCCCTTTTCGCATTCCCGCAATCAGGTAGATGACGAAACCGACAAACGGGATGGACGCCACCACCCACCAAACGGCCTTGTCTCGCGTCGAGCCGAAATCTCGCTGGGCCACGTCCACCACGGCCCAGATCGTCCCGATGAAAAACGGGACGCACAGGGCGAGAAACATGACCATCGATTTCAGCTCCTCCATGCTCAGCCCTTCAGAAGGTTCGCGATCTTCAGGATGGCGGCCACGTAATAGGAGCTGGGGTTGTAGGCATGGACGGCTTTCTCCTGCTGCTCGCGTGAGCTGTCCGGGCGCCAGCCGTGGCGCTTGAGGTAGTGGGCGACACTGGCGATGGCGTCGGCGTGGGTGCGCAGATCCACGCGGCCGTCGCTATCGCCGTCGCGGGCATAGGCGATGATGCTGGTGGGCATGAACTGCGCAAACCCCACCGCTCCGGCGTAGGACCCGGTGACGGCGACAGGGTCGATCTGTTCCCGTGCGGCATAGGTCAGAAGGGCCTTGAGCTCGCGGTAGCCCCATTCGGCCCGTTTGCGCACCCGCTCTTCGTAATGCGCGCGCGAGATGCGCCGCTCGCCGGGGATGATCTTCCAGAAGGTCTCCTGCATGCCGGCATCGGTCAGTGCGGCCAGGGTGGAGAGGATGTTGAGGGCCGAGCGGCTGCCGGAGATCGTACCCAGGCGGCTTTCCACGAGCAGGATTGCGGTGATGACGCGGGTGTCCACGCCGTAGGCCTGCTCGGCCTCCGCGAGCGGGATGCGCTGTTCCTGCATGTAGGCGCGTGCTTTCGCAATCGACTCAGGCGAGCTGAACTGGTCGTAATTCAATCGGGCTTCGCTGTGAACGAAAAAGCGCGACACCCCGTCGGCTTCCAGAAAGACTTCGGTGCGCTCGTAGAGCTGCGTAACGGCCTCGGCCGCAAAGCCGTCGGCGATCAGGCGGCTGCGGACCCCGGCGAAGTAGTCGGGTCTCTCCTGCACAGCGGCAGGCAAGGGGGACGAGCAGACGATGGCCAGGGCCAAGCTCAGGGACAACACGCTGCGAAAAACGGCGGAAACGGGCATACCGGGGGAATTCCTCCTCGGGGCTTATAGCCGGGATCGTCCGTGACGGCGGCTTGATCCGGGCGGCGTCCCATGATACTCGGTCGCCATCATATCATGGTCGGTGCCAATTGGGAATCGTGAAAAAAGCCTCCAAGACCATCTTTAGCTGCCAGTCCTGCGGGTACCAATCGCCCAAGTGGCTGGGCAAATGCCCGGACTGCGGCGGGTGGAGCAGTTTTGTCGAGGAGCGCCAGCTGTCCGGCCCGATGGCCGTAAAGCGCAATGCCGCTGTGGCACCGTCCATCCCGGTGCCCATCGATTCGATCGATATCGATAACGAGCAGCGGATGCTGACCGCGATCCGGGAGTTCGACCGCGTACTCGGCGGCGGTCTCGTTGCGGGCTCGCTGGTGCTGATCGGAGGCGACCCCGGGATCGGCAAGTCCACCCTGATGCTCCAGGTTCTGCACGGGCTCGCCGGCCAAGGGCGCAAGGTGCTCTATGTCTCCGGCGAGGAGTCGATCCGGCAGATCCGGCTTCGCAGCCGGCGGCTGGAGACGGTATCCCCCAACCTGCTGGTGGTCTCGGAGGTGGAGGTGGATTCGGTCCTGGCCATGATCGATTCGGTCAAACCCGAGGTCGTGGTGGTCGACTCCATCCAAACCATGTTCAGCTCCGAGCTCGGGTCCGCCCCCGGCAGCGTCAGCCAGGTGCGGGAGGCCACTGTGAGGCTCATGCTGATGGCCAAGCGCAGCGGGATTCCCACATTTCTAGTGGGCCACGTCACCAAGGACGGGGCCATCGCCGGACCCAAGCTTCTCGAACACATGGTCGACACGGTGCTCTATTTCGAAGGCGACCGCAACCAGATCTTCCGGGTGCTGCGGGCTGTAAAGAACCGGTTCGGCTCCACCAACGAAATCGGGGTGTTCGAAATGAAGGAACGGGGGTTGGAGGAAGTCGCCAACCCCTCAGCCGTTTTCCTGTCCGAGCGGCCGGCCTCGGCCCCGGGCTCCGTAGTGACGGCCAGCATGGAGGGCACGCGCCCGATTCTGGTGGAGATCCAGTCCCTGGCCAGCGGCACGAGTTTCGGCACGCCCCGGCGCACCATCCTGGGGCTGGACCCTAACCGGGTGGCACTGCTGGCGGCCGTGATGGAAAAAAAGATCGGCATGCACCTCATGGGCTATGATATCTTCATGAACGTTGCCGGCGGGGTCAAGGTGATTGAGCCGGCGGTGGACCTGGCCGTGGTGGCGGCGATCGCGTCGAGCTTTCTCGACAAGCCGGTGGCCGAGCGCACGGTGATCATGGGTGAGGTGGGGCTCACCGGCGAAGTGCGGGCCATAGGCCAGGCGGATGCCCGGATTTCCGAGGCGGCCAAGATGGGGTTTACCCGCTGCATCGTGCCCCAGGGCAACCTCAGGCGGCTCTCGCCCGTGGCGGATGTGGAGGCCGTTGGGGTCGATACCGTCACCAAGGCGGTCGATGCCCTTTTTTGACGACGTTGACTTCAAAATGCCGGGCGGTATATAAATTCGCACGTATGAAAACAAGGCGCTCCTTGACCGCCGACGATCGCAATCCGCGCAAAAAACGCGGCATGCTCCGCACCGGCGGTTGGGACGACGATCCCTTCACGCGGCGGGCGCAGCGCGAGAATTTCCCCGCGCGTTCGGTCTACAAGCTGCAGGAAATTCAGAGGCGTTTTTCCGTCCTCCGCAAGGGGGACCGGGTGCTGGATCTGGGATGCGCACCGGGCTCCTGGCTGCTGTACGCGGCGGAGGTCACCGGTGCCGCGGGCCGGGTGGTGGGGCTCGACCTGAGCCCGGTGACAATTGCGCTGCCGGCTCACGTCGTGGTGCGCACCGGGGATGTGTTCGAGGTGGCGCGGCGCCCGGCGGAATTTTTCGAGAACACCTTCGACGTCGTGCTGAGCGACATGGCACCTTCCACCACGGGCAGCCGCGGGGTGGATGCCGCACGATCGTTTAACCTGTGCGAGGCGGCGCTAAGTGTGGCGAGCCAGGTGCTCACGCCCGGCGGTGCGTTCGTGTGCAAGATATTCCAGGGCGAGGATTTCAGGCGGTTCATTGACACCGTCAGAGTCGGCTTCACGGAGCACCGGATATTCAAGCCCCAGAGCAGCCGCAAGGCCAGCAGCGAAATTTACCTCATCGGGAAGGGCAAAAAATAGGAGGGCCTTATGTCAGGTCACAACAAGTGGGCGAGCATCAAACACAAGAAAGGCGCGGCCGACGCCCGGCGCGGCAAGGTTTTCACCAAGCTGATCAAGGAGATCACAGTGGCCGCCCGCATGGGCGGCGGGGACCAGACCGGGAACCCCCGGCTGCGGGCGGCGGTTCTGGCCGCCAAGGCCGAGAACATGCCCAAGGAAAACATCGAGCGCGGCATTAAAAAAGGCACCGGCGAGCTCGAAGGGGTCAGCTACGAGGAAAGCGTTTATGAAGGCTACGGGCCGGGCGGGGCGGCTGTGCTGGTCGAGTCGCTTTCAGACAACAAAAACCGCTCCGTGGCCGAGATTCGGCACATCTTCACCAAGAACGGCGGCAATTTAGGCGCCAACGGGTGCGTCGCCTGGATGTTCAAGAAGAAGGGGTACATCGCCATCGACCGAACGGCCATCGACGAGGACAAGCTGATGGAAAAGGCCCTCGATGCGGGAGCCGAAGATGTGCGCGGCGAGGACGGCAGCTGGGAGGTCATCACCGCGCCCGAGGATTTCGAAGCCGTGAAGGCGGCCATCGATCAGCTCAACCTGGCCTGCACCACCGCCGAGGTTACGATGCTGCCCGACACCACCGCCCCGCTGGTCGGCAAGGAGGCCGAACAGATGATACGCCTGATGGACATGCTGGAGGACTGCGACGATGTCCAGAAGGTGTACACGAACGCCGACATCCCGGATGACATGGTGGCCAAGGCATGACGGGCGCGATTATAGGAGCTTTACCACCACCAGCGTGACGTCGTCTTCCTGGGCCGCCTGGCCCCGAAACGCCTGCACCGCGTCGATCACGGCCGACTGGATCTCCGCCGCCGGCTTCTCGGCATGGGAGCGGATGATTTCGCGTACGCGCTCGCTGCCGAAAAACTCGTCGGACGGGCTGCGGGTCTCGGTGATGCCGTCGGTGCCGATGACGACCACCGTACCGGGTTCCCAGCCCTGCCGATCATAGTCGTGATAGCGGGCGTCGGCCACCACCCCCAGCGCCATGCCCTCCCCCCCGAGATCGCCGAACGAGCCAGACGCCGGGTTGTAGACTACCGCCGGTTCATGGCCGGCGCGCACCCAGCGCAGCGACTTGGCGGCAGGGTCGATCTCGAGGAAGAACATGCTCATGAATCGACCGGTGGGTGCGCTGTCCCGTGCCAGGTGCCGGTTTACCTCTTCGACCAGCTGCGCCGGCCGTGCAAACCCTGGAACTCTCGCTATGAGGAACGCACGCGCCGAGGCCATGAAAAGGGCCGCATCCACGCCGTGGCCCGACACGTCGGCTACCACGACCCCGACCCGGCCGTCGGCCAGCCGCAGGTAGTCGTAGTAGTCCCCGCCCGTCTCGTTGCAGTAGATACTGGTTCCGGCCAAATCCAGCCCCGGGATGCGGGGCGGGCCGACCGGCAGCAGGTTGCGTTGAACCTCCTCGGCCAGCTTGAGGGAGGTGATCAACTCGAACCGATGGCGCAGCCCCGTAATCATGTGGTTGGTGTGCCCCGCGATCAGGCCGAACTCATCGCGCGTGGCGACCGGCACCATGCAGCTCAGATCCCCGCGGCTGACTCGCTCCAGGACACTGGTCTCGTTTTCGAAGAGCAGTTTGAGGTTGCGGGCGTAGGATATGACCAGGTTGATGACCAACGCGAGCAGGACCGCCATGATGAACAGGATCTCGTAGGTCACCGACAGAATGGCCTGCCGGGTGGCCGCCGGATCGGTCCCGACCTGGGTCAGCCAGGACATGTCGCGGGCAATGACGGCAAGGTTCACGACGGACAGGCAGACGGCGGCTGCCACTGCCACCAGGGAAAAACGCCGGGTCATCGAGTAGAGGCGCTTGGGCGGAGGCATACCGGCGTTGGTCTTCAGGGCCTTTAGAATAATGCGCCGCTCGCGGTCCAGGGCCATGTCCAGTGCGATGAAGAACCCGTAGATCAGAACGCCGAAGACCAGGCTGAGCGTGCTCAGCACCGGGAAGCGGTAGAGAACCATGTTCAGGACCGCGGCCACCAACCCGGCCGCCAGGCTGAAACCCAGGTCGAATGCGAACTGGCGCTGCGGTTGTCGCGATTCGCCGACCGACTCGACCCACCGGCCTTCGGTTGTAAACCGCAGGACGAAAGCCAGCGTAAACGCCGCCAAAATATTGATGCCCAGCCGCACGGGGGGCAGAGACTCCATGAAGGGTCAAACCTGACCCCCGTAAACGGTCAGAATGAAAACGGCGACGAAATAGTGGACGATGAGGCGCATCTGGCACACCCTTCAGGTAGATTGATGGCGACAGGATCTTGCTAACCGGTTAAAGTTTATATTAATTCAAACGTGGTAAGTGTCAAACACCTTACCCCCGGCTGGTCGGATAGTCTTTGACAACCGATCGGACGAAACGCTATAAACCTCCGACCGGCGTTAGCCCGGACGTTTCGTGAAAATTTTTCAGCACCTGAAATTTCTGATATAAAAGCGACTGGTTCAGCGTGACGTGGAGGATTCTTTTGGATTTTTTCTTGTGTGTGCTGGGCATGGTGCTGATTGTCGAAGGACTTCCGTATTTCGCCTTCCCGGCCAAAATGAAGGAATTTATCCGTAAAGTCGCCGCCACATCGGACGTGAGCCTGCACCGCATCGGCCTGGCGCTGATGGTCGCGGGGCTTCTTCTGGTCGCCTTGGGCCGGACCTGATGCGGGCGGACGGGCGTGTATTCCCTCTCAGACTACGACTACACGCTTCCGGCCGAGTTGATCGCACAGGCGCCCAGCGATCGGCGTGACCGGTCGCGGCTGCTGCGGTTGGAGCGCCGTACCGGTGCGGTGTCTCATCACCGTTTCGACCGATTAGCCCGCTGGTTGTCCCCGGGGGATGTGTTGGTCGTGAACGACACGGAGGTGATCCCGGCAAGGCTTGTCGGCCGCAAGGCAACCGGCGGGAAGGTCGAAGTGTTCCTTTTAGACTATACCGGCGGTGTGCGGCAGGGCGGCACCTTTCGATGCGATTGTCTGGTCAAGGCCTCCAAACCGGTGAAGGCCGGCGCCCTGATCCATTTCGGCGAAGAGTGGTGCGGCTGCGTGTCCGACATCGCCGGCGGTTTTTGCCGGGTGGAGTTCAGCGGCGGAGGGGACATCGATCTGCTGCTCGACCGCCTGGGGCACGTCCCCCTGCCGCCCTACATCCGACGGTTGGATCGGCCCGAGGACCGGAAGGCCTACCAGACGGTGTATGCCGCCGTCCGCGGGGCGGTGGCCGCCCCCACCGCCGGGCTGCACTTCACACCCCGGCTGATGGAGGAGATCCGGGCCCAGGGTGTTGCGGTGGCCGCCATCACGCTGCACGTCGGGTATGGGACCTTCGCACCGGTGCGGGCGGCCGACATCCGCACCCACCGCATGCACGCCGAGCGCTACACCATTTCCGAATCGGCGGCCGAAACGGTCAATGCGGCCCGTGCGGCCGGGCATCGGGTGGTGGCCGTGGGGACCACCGCAGTTCGCACCCTGGAGTTTGCCGCCGGGCCCAGCGGCCGCATCCGGGCCGGCAGCGGATGCTGCGATCTTTTCATTTATCCCGGCTACCGGTTCAAGGCCGTCGATGCCATGATCACCAACTTTCACCTGCCCAAATCCACGCTGCTGATGTTGGCGGCCGCCTTCGCGGGCCGGGAGGCCATCCTCGGCGCCTATCGCGCGGCGGTGGCTGAAGGCTATCGGTTTTACAGCTACGGGGATGCGATGCTGATTGAGTAAAGGATAGTAACGAGTAACGGGTAATGGGCAGCGAGTGAAAGAAACGAGTCCTTCGTCGGAGTGAAGCGTCGGAGAAAAAAACGAGGAACGAATAGCGAATGTTGAGTGAGAACTGAAAAGCAGCGATTACCGGTTTGAAAGTGACGGTCATGTTTAGTTTTGAGGTTGTCGCAGAATCGACGCAGACCCATGCCCGGGCCGGCATCCTCCACACAGCGCACGGGACGATCGAAACGCCGGTGTTCATGCCGGTCGGCACCCTGGGCTCGGTCAAATCCCTGACCCCGGAGGAGCTGGGTGCCGCCGGGGCACAGATTGTCTTGGGCAACACCTACCATCTTTACCTGCGGCCGGGCTGCGAGGTGATCGATGACTTCGGCGGGCTGCACCGGTTCATGCACTGGCACGGCCCCATCCTGACCGACAGCGGTGGTTTTCAGATATTCTCCCTGGCCCGCCTGGCCAAGGTCGACGCCGAGGGCGTGACCTTCCAATCGCACGTCGATGGATCGACCCATCGGCTCACCCCGGAAAACGTGATCGCGATCCAACAGCGGTTGAACTCGGACATCATGATGTGCCTCGACGAGTGCACCTGCTACCCGGCCGGCATCGAGCAGCTGCGCCGGGCCGAATCGGCCACCTTTGCCTGGGCCCGTCGCTGCCGGGATGCCTGGCAGGCCGCCGGCGAAGGGCATCGCGCGTTGTTCGGGATCGTCCAGGGAGGGATGGACCGCAGCCTGAGGGCGCTGTCGGCCGAGCGGATCAGCGCGCTGGGTTTCAGCGGGTATGCCCTGGGCGGGCTGAGCGTCGGGGAGCCGCGGGAGCTCATGCTGGAGACTGCGGAATTCAGCCTGCCCCTGCTGCCGGGCGACAGGCCCAAGTACATCATGGGCGTCGGCACACCCGAGGACCTGATCGACCTGGTCGAGCGCGGGGCCGATATGTTCGACTGCGTGCTGCCCACCCGCAACGCCCGCAACGGGCAGCTCTTCACCCGCCGCGGCACGCTCACCATTTCCAACGCTTGCCACCGGCGGGATGCGGCGCCGCCGGACGATACCTGTGAGTGTTACACCTGCCGGAACTACTCGCGCGCCTACCTGCGCCACCTGTTCCTGTCCCGTGAACTTCTTTCCTATCGGTTGAACACGATTCACAACGTGCATTTTTTCCTGAACCTGCTCCGCGGTGCGCGCCAGGCCGTCCTGGCGGACGGTTTCGAAGCCTTTAAAAAGCGGTTTCGTGAAGAGCGCGAAATCTGATATGAAGAAGGTCAGGGCTCACCCTTAGACTCGACAAGGAGCACCGCCATGAAAGAGAAGGTCCAGCAGGCCATCGACAAGATCCGGCCGGCCCTCCAGCGCGACGGGGGGGACGTGGAACTCGTGGACGTGAAGGAAGGCATCGTCACGGTGCGGTTGACGGGGGCGTGCCGCGGCTGCCCGATGTCGCAGATGACCCTGAAGAACGGGATCGAGAAGTTTCTGAAGAAAGAGATCCCCGAGATCGTCTCGGTTGAGGCCGCCCGGTAGACAGCCGGGTTTAGATCTCTACGGTTTGAAATACCCAAGGGAGGGGTGCGATGAAAATTTTGAAAATCGATCATCTGGGGGTAGCGGTCAAGAGCATCGACACCGGCAAGAACTTCTGGACGGATGTTTTGGGTCTGCGCTTCGAGGGCGCCGAAACCGTGGCGGAGCAGAACGTCACCACCGCTTTTTTCCCGGTCGGGGAAAGCGAAGTCGAACTGCTGGAATCCACCGCGCCGGACGGGCCGATTGCCCGGTATTTGGAGAAAAAGGGCGAGGGCATCCAGCACATCGCCTTTCGCGTCGAGAACATCGACGCGGCCCTGGCCGAACTCAAGGCCAAGGGCATCCAGCTGATCGACGAAAAACCCCGCAGGGGCGCCGGAGGCGCCAGGATCGCCTTCATCCACCCCAAGGCCGCCAGCGGGGTGCTGGTGGAGCTGTGCGAACGCAACTAAGCTGAAATGAAGCAAAGCGCACAGGGCATCGTCCCTCAGCTCTGTGCCCACTCAAGGAGGAAACGGCAGACATGGCCCAGCACCCCGATACCCCGAAATGGAAAGAGCTCGCTTCCAAAGAACTGCGCGGGAAACCGGTTGAGTCGTTGAACTGGAAGACCCCCGAGGGGATCCTGGTCAAGCCGCTATACACCGCTGAAGACCTGGAAAACCTCGAGCACCTGAACAGCCTGCCCGGCATGGCCCCTTACGTGCGCGGGCCGCGGGCCACGATGTATGCCCATCGGCCGTGGACCATCCGGCAGTATGCCGGCTTTTCAACGGCCCGGGATTCCAATGCTTTCTACCGCCGCAACCTGGCCGCCGGCCAGAAAGGGCTTTCGGTGGCCTTCGATCTGGCGACGCACCGGGGCTATGACTCCGACCACCCGCGGGTGTCCGGGGATGTCGGCAAGGCCGGGGTCGCGGTGGACAGCGTCGAAGACATGAAAATTCTCTTCGACCAGATCCCCCTGGACCAAATGTCGGTCTCCATGACCATGAACGGAGCGGTGCTGCCGGTTCTGGCCGGCTACATCGTGGCGGCCGAGGAGCAGGGTGTCGGCCAGGAGAAGCTGACCGGCACGATTCAGAACGACATTCTCAAGGAGTACCTGACCCGCAACACGTACATCTATCCGCCCGAGCCCTCCATGCGGATCGTTTCGGACATTATCGCCTACTGCTCCAAGCGCATGCCCAAGTACAACACGATCAGCATCAGCGGCTACCACATGATGGAAGCCGGGGCCAGCTCGGTGCTCCAGTGCGCCTTCACCCTGGCCGACGGGCTGGAGTACGTGCAGGCGGCACTCACGACAGGGCTCGGTATCGACCAGTTCGCGCCGCGGCTGTCTTTCTTCTTCGGCATCGGCATGAATTTCTTCATGGACATTGCCATGCTGCGGGCGGCGCGATTCCTGTGGCACCGCCTCATGAGCCGGTTCAACCCCACGGACCCGCAGTCCTCCATGCTGCGCACCCACTGCCAGACCTCGGGGTGGAGTTTGGCGGCCCAGGATCCGTACAACAACGTCATCCGGACGACCCTCGAGTGCCTCTCGGCGGTGCTGGGCGGGACCCAGTCCCTGCACACCAATTCCTTCGATGAGGCGGTCGGCCTGCCCACGGACACCTCGGCCCGCATCGCCCGCAACACGCAGCTCATCGTCCAGGAGGAGTCCCAGGTCTGCCGGGTGGTGGACCCCCTGGCCGGGTCCTATTACGTGGAAGCCCTGACCGATGGGATCATTCGGGAATCCATGAAGATCATCCGGGAGGTGGAGGAGCTCGGGGGCATGGCCAAGGCCATCGAGACCGGCATGCCCAAACTGCGCATCGAGGAGGCGGCCGCTCGTCGCCAGGCGCGGATCGACCAGGGTCTGGACGTTATCGTCGGGGTGAACAAATATCAGATCAAAGAGGATGTGAACCTGGAAATCCTCGAGGTGCCGGCCAGCGTGCGCGATGAGCAGATCGCCCGGCTGAAGGAGATCCGGTCCACGCGCGATACTGCCGCTGTGAAACGGGCCCTGGAGGCCCTGACCCAGGGGGCGGAACGCGGCGCGAACCTGCTCGAGTTGGCCATTCAGGCCATGCGGCTGCGCGCGAGTGTCGGCGAGGTGTCCGATGCCCTGGAAACGGTCTTCGGGCGGTTTGTGGCCACCACCCAGTGCATCTCCGGTGTTTACTCCTCCGAGTTCGGCGACAGCGAGATTATCGCCTCCCTGCGGCGTCGGACCGAGAACTTCAAAGAGCGCGAGGGCCGGCGGCCGCGGATCCTGGTGGCAAAGATGGGCCAGGATGGGCATGACCGCGGGATGAAGGTCATCGCCACCGGGTTTGCCGACCTGGGCTTCGACGTGGACATCGGGCCGATGTTCCAGACCCCGGAGGAAGCCGCGCGCATGGCGGTTGAAAACGATGTGCACATCGTCGGGGTCTCGACCCTGGCGGCGGGGCACAAGGCATTGGTCCCGGAGCTGGTTGCGGCCCTGAAACGCGAAGGGAGTGGGGATATTCTCGTGGTGGTGGGAGGGATCATTCCGCCGAAAGACTACGCGATGCTGCGCGGGGCCGGTGCGGCCTGCGTATTCGGACCCGGGACGGCCGTGACCGCCGCGGCGAACGAGGTGCTCAACGCACTGGAGGCAAGGAAGTAACGAGCAACGAGGAATGGGTGACGAGCGCTCACCATGAGGCAGCCCGGAGCACAGTATTACATTGACGGCGTGCTCGCTCGCGACCGCCGGATGCTCTCCAAGACGATCACGCTGATCGAGAGCGCCCTTTCCGCTCACCGTGAAGCGGCCGCACACATCCTCGAAGCCTTGCTGCCCAGCACCGGCCAGGCGGTGCGGCTGGGCATCACCGGGGTGCCGGGGGTGGGCAAAAGCACCTTCATCGAAAGTTTCGGGATGATGCTGGTGCGGGAGGGCCACCGCGTGGCCGTGCTGGCGGTCGATCCCAGCAGCGCCCTCAGCGGCGGCAGCGTCATGGCCGACAAGACCCGCATGGAAAAGCTGGCCACCGTGCGGGATGCCTTCATCCGGCCTTCCCCCTCCGGCGGCACCTTGGGCGGGGTGGCGCGCAAGACCCGTGAAACCATGCTGGTGTGCGAGGCGGCGGGCTTCGACGTCATCATCGTCGAGACGGTCGGTGTCGGCCAATCGGAGACCACCGTCGCCTCCATGGTCGATTTCTTTCTGGTGCTCCTGCTGGCCGGGGCCGGGGACGAGCTTCAGGGTCTGAAGAAGGGCATCCTGGAGCTTGCCGATGCGCTCGCCATCAACAAGGCGGACGGCGACAATATCGAAGCGGCCCAGAAGGCGGCGAAGATGTATGAGCTTGCCCTGCACCTGATGCAGCCCGTCTCGGTCCACTGGAGCCCGCCCGTATTGACCTGCAGTGCCCGTGAGATGACCGGGATTGCGGCCATCTGGCGGGAGGTTCTGCGGCACCGCGAGGTGCTCTCCCGCTCCGGGGAGCTCGAGCAGAAGCGCCGGCACCAGGCCGTGGACTGGGTGTGGTCGCTGATCGACGAGGGGCTCAAGGCACGGTTTTTCTCACATCCGGAGATCAAAAAGCATCTGCCATCGACCCTGCGGGAGGTGGCCGGCGGCCGGGTCCCGGCCACCGCTGCTGCCGAGCGGCTGCTTTTTTTTCTTGACAATAAAAGTTAAACAGACAATTCAATGCAATTCAGTCTATTAAGAAAGGGAGAGGACCCAATGGGTATCGTTGAGGACAAAATCAAGGACCTGAAGGCTCGCGAGGCCAAACTGCTCAAGCTGGGGGGGGGAAAGGCCGTGGCCCAGCACAAAGGCAAAGGCAAGCTCACCGCCCGCGAACGCCTCAACCTGTTGTTTGACCCGGGAACATTCCGCGAGCTCGACATGTTTGTCACCCACCGCTGCGCGAATTACGGCATGGACCAGGTGGAGATTCCCTCCGACGGCGTCATCACGGGTCATGGGCTGGTGAACGGCCGGCCGGTGTTCGCGTTTTCCCAGGACTTCACCTCGCGCGCGGGGAGCCTCGGGGAGATGCACGCCAAGAAGATCTGCAAAGCCATGGACCTGGCCCTCAAGGCCGGGGTCCCGTTTGTGGGCATGAACGATTCCGGCGGCGCACGGATTCAGGAAGCGGTCGACGCGCTCTCCGGCTATGGCCAGATCTTTTTCCGCAACTCGGCCAGCTCAGGGGTCATTCCGCAAATTTCGGCCATCATGGGGCCGACGGCGGGCGGCGCGGTCTACTCCCCGGCGATGACGGACTTCATCTTCATGGTCAAGAACACGAGCTATATGTTCATCACCGGCCCGGAGGTCATCAAGGCCGTCACGGGCGAGGAAATCAGCTTCGAAGACCTCGGCGGGGCCAAGACCCACAACGAAAAAAGCGGGGTGGCCCACTTCGCGTGCGACAACGATGCCGCCTGTATCGAGCAGATCAAGCAGCTGCTCTCCTACCTGCCCTCGAACAACATGGAGGATCCGCCGCTGGTCCCTACGGGCGATGACCCCCGTCGCACGGCACCGGAGCTGGACACCCTCATCCCTGAAAGCCCGAACCGGGCCTACGACATGAAGGATGTGATCCGGGCCGTGGTCGACAACGGCGAGTTTTTCGAACCCCACCAGTATTTCGCCCAGAACATCCTCGTGTGCTTTGCGCGGCTGAACGGCCGCCCCGTCGGCATCATCGCCAACCAGCCCAAGGCGCTGGCGGGCTGCCTGGACATCAACGCCTCGGACAAAGCCACCCGATTCATCCGCTTTTGCGACGCTTTCAACATCCCCCTGCTGACCATTGCCGATGTCCCCGGATACCTGCCGGGCAGCCACCAGGAGTGGGGCGGAATCATCCGCCACGGGGCGAAGCTGCTCTGGTGCTACTCCGAGGCTACGGTGCCCAAGCTGTTGCTGGTCACCCGCAAGGATTACGGCGGATCCTATCTCGCCATGTGCTCGCGCGACCTGGGGGCGGACATGGCCTTTGCCTGGCCCACGGCCGAAATCGCGGTCATGGGGGCCGAGGGTGCGGCCAACATCATCCATCGCAAGGAGATCACCGAGGCCGCCGACCCGGGCGCCAAACGCAAGGAGAAGATCGCCGAGTACGAAACCCTTTTCTCCAACCCCTACGTTGCCGCCGCCCGCGGCTACATCGACGCGGTCATCGTGCCGAGCGAGACCCGGGCGCGGCTGATCGACGCACTCGAGACCATGTGTGCCAAGCGCGAGCTGAGACCGCCCAAGAAGCACGGCAACATTCCCATGTAGAAAGCGGGAGACGCCACCTGCTTTATAACTTGGAAATAGGGCAAACAACCATTCGCCCTGCCGCCTTTGAGGGCACAGCTTCCGAGCGTGGGATGCGCAGCCGAAAATTTGCGAGGAAATCATGACTGAAACTCAGAGAAAAATTGCTGCCGCCTTGGCTGCGGTCATGCAGGTGTTGCAGGAGGAAGAGCTGGCCGCGCTGCAGTTTGCTCCTCCGGCTGCGGAACCGGCAGTGCCGCCCGGCCCAGCGCCGTGGGCCTTGAACGGCCGTCAGACCCAGATGCAGCTGCGCAACCTGATGCAGCTGCGTGCCTTCGGCCGATTGAGATGACATCACCGCCGGGACCCGGCGCTTTCTGCCCGGGCCGGCCGAACCGTTTGCCAAAAAGATTAAAAGGAGACACCCGCGATGAGCAATGAGAATGCCGTGACAATGAGCAAAATGAACTACGACGCCAATCGCCCCAAGGCGAAAAACCCTGTCAGGATCGAGGACCTTTCGCTGCGTGACGGCCACCAGTCGCTGTTTGCGACCCGCGGCCGCACCGAGGACATGCTCCCGGTGGCCGAGATGATGGACCAGGTCGGGTTCTGGGCCATGGAGGTGTGGGGCGGCGCCACGTTCGACACCATGCATCGGTTTCTGAACGAGGACCCCTGGGAGCGCATCCGCACCCTCAAAAAATACATCAAGAAAACCCCGTTCTCAATGCTGCTGCGAGGACAAAACCTGGTCGGCTACCGCAACTACGCCGACGATGTGGCCAAGGTCTTTGTCGAGCGCGCGGCGGCGAACGGCATGGACGTCTTCCGGACCTTTGACGCCCTGAACGACTACCGCAACTTTGAAGTCGTGGTACCGGCCATCAAGGCCGCGGGCAAGCACTTCCAGGGGTGCATGTGCTACACCCTGACCGCGCCGCGCCTGGGCGGGGAGGTTTACAACATCGATTACTACGTGAAGAAGGCCAAGGAGCTGGAGGCCATGGGTGCAGACAGCATCTGCATCAAGGACATGGCCGGGCTGATTGCACCCTACGATGCCTACGAGCTGGTGGCGGCGCTCAAGAAAGCCGTCGCGCCGCCCATCCATCTGCACAGCCACTTCACCTCGGGCATGTCCGCCATGTCCCAGCTCAAGGCCATCGAAGCCGGCGTGGACATTCTAGACACCGTGATGGCGCCTTATGCCTACCGCACTTCGCACCCCGCCATCGAGCCCCTGGTCATGACACTGATCGGAACCAACCGGGACACGGGCTTCGACATCAAACTGCTGGCCTCGATCAACGAGGTGCTTGAGAAGGAGGTCATGCCCAAGTACAAGCACCTGCTCGACGACACCAAGATGTCCATCATCGACATCAACGTGCTGCTGCACCAGACCCCGGGCGGCATGCTCTCCAACCTGGTGAACCAGTTGAAGCAGATGGACGCCGTCGACCGGATCGACGAGGTCTTCGCCGAACTGCCGCGTGTCAGAAAGGACCTCGGCCAGATCCCGCTCGTCACCCCGACGAGCCAGATCGTGGGCGTGCAGACGGTGAACAACGTGCTCTTCGACACCAAGGACGAGCGCTACAAAATGGTCACCGACCAGGTCAAGGATCTCTGCTACGGCCTGTACGGCAAGACGGCCGTGCCCATCAACCCGGATGTTCAGAAGAAGGCCCTCAAGGGGTACTCCCGCGGAGAGAAACCCATCACCGCGCGGGCGGCGTCGGTGCTCGAGCCCGAGCTGGAGAAGGCCAAAGAGGCGACCAAGGGTCTGGCCAAGGACACCGACGATGTCCTGATCTATGCCCTCTACCCGGTCACCGGCCTCAAGTTCCTCAAGTGGAAGTACGGCAAAGAAGCGCCGCCTCCCGAGACCCAACCGATCAGCATGGAGCAGGTCAGAAAGCAGGACGATCTGGTTGCCAAGGCCAAAGCGGGGCTGCTCGTGGAGAAGCCTCAGAAGAAGGCCCCCGCCCCGAGCGAAAACCTGCGCACGTTCAACGTGTTCGTCGATGGCGACTACTTCGAGGTCGGCGTGGACGCCATCGGCGGCCCGCCCATGGTGACCTACGCCCGGCCGATGGCCGCGCCGCCGGCGGCGTCG
>JBGSTS010000035.1:0-53208 GCA_041736435.1 Desulfobacterales bacterium
GGTGGCGGCCGGTGCCGTGGCGGAAAAATTTCTGCGGGAGCGCCATGGGGTCGAGATCGTCGCCTGGGTGAGCACGGTGGGTGAGATCGAAGCGCCGGAGGCGGATGCGCAGGGGATAGACCGGGCGGCGGTGGATCAGACGGTTGTGCGCTGCCCTCACGGGCAAACCGCGCAGCGCATGATCGCGGAGATCATCCGGGTGCGCGAGGCGGCGGACTCGGTCGGCGGGGTCGTCACCTGCGTCTGCCGCAACGTGCCCGCCGGACTAGGGGAGCCGGTGTTCGGCAAGGTTGAGGCCCTGCTGGCCCTGGCCATGCTCTCGATTCCGGCCACCAAGGGCTTCGAGATCGGCTCGGGGTTTGCCGGCGCCCGCCTGCGCGGCAGCGACCACAACGATCCGTTCGTGATGAAAGACGGGCGCCTGGGCACGCTTACCAACAGAAGCGGGGGGGTGCAAGGCGGAATCACCAACGGCGAGCCCATCCTCTTTCGGGTGGCCTTCAAGCCGCCTGCCACCATCGGCCGGACCCAGCAGACCGTGGATACTGAGGGGCGGCCGGTCACCCTGGAGGCTAAAGGCCGCCACGACCCCTGCGTCGTCCCCCGCGCCGTTCCGATCGTGGAGAGCATGGCGGCCCTGGTGCTGGCCGACCTGGCGCTCATCCAGGAGATGCGACCTTCAAAACGACCAAGGTGATATCGTCTTCCTGCGGCATATCCCCGCGAAACTCCTCCAGGGAGTGCAGGACGGCCTCCAGGATGTCCTCTGCGGGCTCTTCGCGATGCCGGCGCATGATGTCGCCGATACGGGGTTTCCCGAATTTTTCCGAGAGGGCATTACGCGTTTCCCAGATTCCGTCGGTGCCGATGAGTATGATGTCGCCGGTGTGCAATCGTGCTTGGCTCTCGCCCGGATAGGAACAGGCCTCGTCCACTCCTAGCGCCACGCCCGCGCCGTTCAGTTCCCGAATCTCCCCGTTCGTGGCGTTGAAGAACAGCGCCGGGTCGTGTCCGGCCCGCACCCATTCGAGGCGGCCCGTGGCCGCTTCCACCTGCAGCAGAAAAAGCGTTACAAAGCTCCCGCTGGGGTCCGTATCCCGACACAGCAGGCGGTTGACATCGGTCACCGCCGCGGCGATGGGGCCTGGACAGTCGAGGCGCATGCGCAGCAGGGCTCGAACAGTGGTCATGAGCAGAGCGGCCGATATCCCATGACCGACCACATCCCCCACGGCGATGCACAAATGCCGACGGCGTTCGTCCCCGTCCCGGAAAATGTAGTCGAAGTAGTCCCCGCCCGTTTCCTGGCAGTAGACGCTGCGGCCGGCGATGTCGAACCCCGGCAGCGACGGGGCCGCGGCCGGCAGCAGGTTTTGTTGGACCTCCATGGCCAGGCTCATGGCCTGCTTCAGCTGTAAACGCTCTTTCAGATCGCTGGTCATGAGGTTGAAGCTGCGGGTCAACTCGCCCACTTCATCATGGCTTTTCACATGGAGAGGCTCGCCGAACCTTCCCTGCGAGAGCTGCATGGCCGCTTCCGAAACGGTTTTTATTTCGGAGGCCGCGCGTCCCGTGACCCATCGGATCAAGGCCGTGACCAACACGATCAACCCGATGACCGCAACGGAATAGATCCACCGAAACTGGATAATGGGGGATAAAATCTCGCGGCCGGGAGCGATCATTACCAGGGACCACGGCGCTTCATCGAGCCGAAAAAAGCCGCTGATCTCCGACGGAGGGTAGCCCTCGCCCCAAACGGTGCCCCGCGTTTCGGTGGCCATGGCCGCAAACGTCGCCTTCTCCAGCGGATCGCCGGCGTCGACGATCCTTCCGTGTCGTCCCGGCACCGTGCAGACGAGGATATGCCCGGTTCCGTCCACCAGGAAAGCCTTGCTGCTCTGCCACCAGCCCGATTCCACTACGTGGTTGAACATCACATCGAAGTTGGCGATTACCTCGAGCCGGCCGATGGCCGCTCCGGTCTCATCGAGCAGCTCCGAGATCATGCTGATGGTGCCATGGGCTTCGCCTCCATCAAAACGCGGGGCGGTGATTTCACGGATCCGCGCACTTTGAAAGCGGCGCATGCCTCCGGAGTTGCCCGTGGCAGGCATGCCGCGACCCATGCCTTGCGCCGGCGGGTGCGGTTCTGGAGCCGAATAGGAAGGAGCCTGCGGGTCGGTCCAACTCAACTCGGCATCGACGATGCCTTCCTGACGACGCAGCCTATCCAGGGCCCACGCATGGAAAGCGTCGTCGTGACGGCTGCCGGAAATATCATGAAACAAATGGATCCCTTGCTTGACGGCCGCAAGGTGCATGTCCATGCGGTGGGCGGCCCGCTCCAGCTTTAAAATTGCCGATTCCTGCCACTGTGCCAGCAAAAGGTCGCGGGCGAATAAAAATCCGATCAACCCCATGACGACCAAGAGCGTCAACACGGGCAGGATCAGACAGAGCGCAAAGCGCCCCTGAAGACTGGAGGGTCGAATTGACATTTTACGGTATGTTCTGATGGATTCTTCATCAATAACTCGCGGGATGCCGTTTGGCAAGAATGTTGCCGGACCCGGTTGAGAATCAAACGGGTTGCTGATATACGAAGTTGGGCAAGCAGCTGAAGCGCTGATCGGCTGCCGTCGTCCAAGAATTGAAACCCGCCCCGGACTTCGGGGTGGATTCGGTGAACTGAGATGTTAGGATGAAGTTGGAAGTTCGCCAGCTGGTATTTCGCTTCCCGAACGCAAGCGGCAACCTGTTTTCCGATCTCAGCTTTCAGTTGCCGGCGGAAGGGTTTCATGCGCTGTTCGGGCCGTCGGGGGTGGGGAAGACCACGCTCGCCCGCATGCTCACCGGCGAGATCCGGGGATTCAGCGGGGAGATCTCCCTGAACGGCAACCGGCGGGTTCTCTACACCTACAATTTAGAGCGGCTGCCCGGCTGGTCGAGCGTCCGGCGCCACCTCGATGAAACTGCGCCGCCCGCGCGCCGCCTGCAGGCACAGGAATTGATCACTGAGTTTGGCATCGACGGCTGTGTCGACTCGCGCTTCAGCCGCCTCTCCATGGGGCAGCAGAACCGCGCCAACCTGGTGCGCTATCTGCTGCAGGAGTTCGATGTGCTCATCATGGATGAAAGCCTGGCGAACGTCGATGAATTCACCCGCGAGAAAATCATTCTGAAGATCAAGGCCCTGTTCCCGGAACGTTGTTTTCTTTACATCTCCCACAACGTGGCCGAGGTGGCTCGGCTTTGCGGCCGGATCCTGGTCCTGCGCGCAGCGTCGAAGGCCCCGCAGGTCGTCTGCGTCCAGGGTGCGGACCACGCGCCGGAAAGCCCCGCCCCTCAACCGGAGCGATTAGAGCGGGCCATGCTGGAGATCGTTCATGCTGCGTAGGCGCATCTTCCAGTTTTTCATGATCTATGCCCTGGGGATCGCGCTGTTGTTTGCGCTGAAATACGCGCTGGGGCTGTCGGATTACGTCGTCCCCGGCCCGGCGGAGATCGGGCGGACCGCCAGTGTCTACGCGGGGCCTTATCTGCTGGCCGTGCTGAACACTCTGGCGGTGGCGATCCTCGGCCACCTGCTCTCCATCGGCTTGGCGACGGCGGTGGCGATTTTAGGCAGGCTCACCGCCTGGGTCGGCTCCTTCATCCGCACCGCGGCCTACAACATTCAGGCCTATCCGATCGTGGCGGTGGCCCCGATCATTTTCATCCTGCTTGGCGACGGCCTGGGCTCCCGGCTGTTGATCGCCGCCATGATTTGCTATTTTCCGCTGCTGCTCTCCTTCATCGGGATTTTTTCCGAGCCGGTGGCCGAGATCGAGCATTTCTACGAGTCGACCCAGCGGATGACGTGGCGGCTGCAGGTGAAAATTCGGGCCTTCGAGAACATTCACAAGATCAGCACCGTGGTGGTGGGCAGTGCCACCATGGCCATGGTCGGCACCATCGTGGCGGAGTTCATCGCCGCGACGGCCGGCATCGGCTACAGCATTCGCATTGCCCTTTACCAGAGCGATCTGGCCAAGATCCTGGTCGCGCTGTTCTTGATCGGGGTCGGCACCTCCCTCTACCTGGTGAGCCTGGAGGGGCTCGGGGCTGCGCTGCAGGCACGCTTCAAGCGCAGTTAGAACATTTTAGAAGAAGGCGAACCGGATTCGAACATGAAACAAGCGCTGACGATTTTTCTCATGGTAATTTTTCTTTTTGCCTGCGGGCAAAAAGAAAAATTGGAGGACGTGGGCTACCGGCTCAAGTGGCTCTACAACGTCAGCACGGTCGGTGACCTCTACGCCGATGCCCAGGGCTATTTCGCCCGCAACGGGTTGAAGGTCCAGGTGAAGCCCGGCGGCCCTGAGCGCGACGCGCTCAAGGAGCTGGAACTCGGCCATGCTCACTTCGGGGTCGCCTCGGCCGACCAGGTGTTTCGGGCTGTGGCCAAGGGGGCGCCGATCGTGGTGCTGGCGCAGCTGTTCCAGGTCAACCCGCTGAACTGGATATACCGGCCGGACCGAACCCCGTTCACCTCCCCGAAGGACTGGAAAGGCAAAACCATCGGGGTCACCTTCGGCGGCAACGACGAGACCATCATGCGGGCGCTCATGGCCCGCTACCGCATCGCCGACGTCGAGGTCGATCTCTTCAGCGTGCGCTACGACTACACGCCATTTTACGAAGGCCGGGTGGCCTTCTGGCCGCTCTACCTGAACGCCCAGGCCGTCATCATCGGCAACAAGCTGGCCCAGGCCGGCGAGCGCTTCGACTTCGTCAGCCCGGACCGGCTCGGGGTGAAGTTTGTGGCCAACTCGGTGGTGACGACCCGGCAGATGGTGGCAAACCATCCGGACACCGTGAAACGCTTTCTATCAGCCCTGCTCCAAGGCTGGCGGGATGCCCTGGACCCGCGCAATGAGGACCAGGCCGTCCGGGTGCTGGCGCAGATGGATCGTGAGACCCCGGAGGCGGTCGTGCGGCGGCAGCTTACGGTGACCCGCGAACTGATGCTGCCTGCCGCAGGCGTCGCATTCGGGGAAATCGATGTTGACGCCTGGAAGCAGACCGCCGAGATCATGGCGGCCCAGCAGCTGATTCCCGCCGGGCTGCCGGTCGAATCCGTGCTGGTCACCGGCCTGGGACCCCCACCTTGAGGATTCCGGAAATGGACGCGCTGACGGCAGTTGTGACCGGAGGGACGCAGGGCATCGGGCTGGGCCTGGCCGAGTGCTTGGCGCGGCGCCTCTGTGGCGCTCACCTACCTCCGCGACGAAAATGCGGCTGAGCACGCCCGGCGGGTGATCACCCCCCAGCTGGCCGAGGGCCGCAGGCTGCTGGTGCTGCAGGGCGACGTGGGCGACGCCGCTGCCGTGGGGGCGCATCACCGTGAGATTCGGGAAACCCTGGGGCCGGTCCATTCGGCATCACCCTCAATGCCATCGCGCCGGCCTTCATCGAGGAGGCGGGGGCGTTTGTCGGCATTTCGGACGAGCGCAAGGAGGCGCTTAAATCCAAGACCGTGGTGGGCCGCATCGGCCGTGTCGATGATGTGGTGAGGGCATTTGAGTACCTGCTGGAGTCGCCCTTTGTCACCGGGGTGTGTCTGGATGTCAACGGCGGCGCGTTTATGATTTAATTCGGCATAAATAAATCCCTTTGCAGCGGCTATGGTCCTATACAGCAGGAGCTGACTATGCGAGACCCCTTGTTTGAGCCGATTCGGATCAACCGGATGGAGGTCAAAAACCGCATCTACATGCCCGCCATGCATATGAACATGGCGAAGGCGTTCGAGGTCACCGACCAGCTGGTCGAGTTCTACGCCGAACGCGCCCGGGGGGGTGCGGGCATGATCGCCGTGGGCTATGCCACGGTGGACGAGTTCTCCGGAAGCACCACCAACATCGGCGCCCATGCGGATGCCTTCATCCCGGGCCTGGCCCGCCTCGCATCCGCCATTCGCGAAAACGGTGCGCGGGCCGTGTTGCAGATCAACCATGCCGGCCGCTACAACTTTTCCTTTTTCATCGACGGCAAGCAGCCTGTTGCGCCCTCGGCCGTTGCCTCACGCATGACCGGCGAGACCCCGCGGGAACTCGGGCTCGACGAAATCCCCGAGGTGATCGGCCGTTTCGCCGCAGCGGCGCGGCGGGCCAAGCAGGCCGGATACGACGCGGTCGAGGTGCTCGCCGGAACCGGCTACCTCATCAGCGAGTTCTTCTCGCCCCTGACCAACCTGCGCACCGACGCCTACGGCGGGTCGCCCGTGAACCGGATGCGCTTCGGGGTCGAGGTGATTGAAGCGGTACGCCGCGCGGTCGGCGCGGACTACCCGATTCTCGTCCGCATGAACGGCAACGATTTCATGCCCGGCGGAAACGGCCGTACCGATCTCCAGGCGTTCGCCCAGGCGCTCGTCGCGGCCGGTGCGGACGCCCTTAACATCAACGTCGGCTGGCACGAGGCGCGCGTGCCCCAGATCGTCACCGCCGTGCCCCGCGGGGTTTACGCCTACCTCGCGCGCGGGATCAAGGAACTGGTGCACGTGCCGGTCGCCGCCGGCCACCGCATCAACGATCCTAAGACTGCGCGCGAGATGATAGCCGACGGCATGTGCGATTTCGTGGCCATGGGCCGCTCGCTGATTGCCGATCCGTTTCTACCTGCCAAGGCTGCAGAGGGCCGGGAAGAGAAGATCCTGCATTGCGTCGCCTGTGCCCAGGGCTGTTTCGACAATCTTTTCAAGTTGAAGCCGGTCGAATGTCTCTGCAACCCGAGGGCCGGCCACGAAGGCGAGACGGCTCCACGCAAGGCCCGAATCCCTCGGAAGGTGATGGTGGTGGGAGGCGGGGCCGGGGGCATGAGCGCCGCGCTCGCGGCCTGGGAGGCGGGCCATGCGGTGTCCCTTTACGAAAAGGGGGAGCGGCTTGGGGGCCAGCTGCATTTGGCCGGCGCCCCTCCCGGCCGGGGAGAGTTTGTAGAGCTTGCCCGGAACCTCCGGCAGCAGGTTGCCCAGAGCGGCGTTACGGTCGTCCTAAACCGGTCCGTCGACCCGGCTCTGATCGAAACGGAAAAACCGGATGCCGTCATTCTCGCCACCGGCGCCGTCCCGGTGAAACCGCCCCTTCCGGGCGCCGACCTGCCGCACGTGGTCCAGGCCTGGGACGTGCTGCGCGACCGGGCATCGACGGGCCGGCAGGCGGTGGTCGTGGGCGGAGGCGCGGTGGGTGTCGAAACGGCATTGTTCCTGGCGGAAAAGGGGACCCTCTCCGGTGAAGCCGTCAAGTTCCTGCTGGTAAACCGGGCCGAGGACCCCAAAACCCTTTACGACCTGGCGACACGCGGCACCAAGGCGGTTACTCTCATTGAAATGATAGACAAGCTCGGCAAAGACATCGGCCGTACAACGCGCTGGGGCATGCTCCAGGATCTCACCCGCGCGGGGGTGCGCACGCGGACGTCGGCCCGGGTCCTGGAAATTACCCCTGACGGGCTGAAAATCGAAACCGACGGGGTCACCGAAGAGATTCAGGCGGACACCATTGTTCTTGCGATCGGCGCCGCGTCCCACAACCCCCTGGAGGACGTTCTAAAGCAAAAAGGCATCCCCTGCCGGGTGGTGGGCGATGCCCGCAAGCCGGGGTGGGCCTTTGATGCGATCCACCAGGGGTTCGAGGCAGGTCGCACGGTTGATTGAAACCTACTATCAAAAGGAGATCGCCATCATGGCCAAACGCAGCGATTTGATGACCAAGGGCCCGGAACGGGCGCCGCACCGCTCGCTCCTGCGAGCGGAGGGCTTCACGGACTGGGAGATGGAACGGCCGATCATCGGCATTGCCAACTCGTTCAACGAGATCATCCCCGGCCACATCCACTTGGACAAGCTGGTGGACGCCGTTAAGGCCGGAATCTACGCTGCCGGCGGTACCCCGGTGGTGTTCAACACCATCGGGGTCTGCGATGGGATCGCCATGAACCACGTCGGCATGAAGTACTCTCTTCCCAGCCGCGAGCTTATTGCCGACTCGCTCGAGATCATGGCCATGGCCCACCCCTTCGACGGGCTGGTGCTGATGGCCTCCTGCGACAAGATCATCCCCGGGATGCTGATCGCGGCGGCGCGGCTGAACATCCCGTCGATCTTCTTTCCGGGCGGGCCGATGCTGCCGGGACACGTCCACGGCAGGGACACCGGGTTGGACAAGGTGTTCGAGGCCGTCGGCCGCTACAAAGGCGGAAAGATCAGCGCTGCCGAGCTCAAGAAATACGAGTGCGCCGCCTGCCCCGGCGCCGGTTCCTGCGCCGGCATGTTTACTGCCAACACCATGAGCAACCTCTCCGAGGCCCTGGGCATGACGCTGCCGCTAGGGGGCAGCGCCCCGGCGGTGTACGCCGACCGGGTCTGGATCGCCAAGCAGACCGGTCAGACGGCGGTGCAGCTCGTCAAAAACAAGGTCCGTCCCCTGGACATTCTGACCCGCGAGGCGTTCTACAATGCCATCGTTACCGACATGGCCCTGGGCGGATCCACCAACAGTGCGCTTCACGTGCCGGCTATTGCCTACTACGCCGGGTTGGACATCACCCTTTCGGACTTCGGAAAATTCACGGACAAGACCCCGCACTTAACCTCGCTTGCGCCGATTGGGCCGCATCATGTCGTTGATTTTTTCCATGCCGGCGGCATCCCGGCAGTCATGGCGGAGCTGCGCAAGGGCGGCCTGATCAACGAGAAGGCCATGACCGTCTTCGGCAAGCCGGTGGGCAAGATGCTCGACGCCATCAAGGCCGGCAGCAAGGACAAGAGCGTCATCCGAACCCTGAAAAACCCCGTGCACGCCACCGGGGGGCTGGCCGTCCTCAAAGGCAACCTCGCCCCGCAGGGAGCGATCGTCAAGCAGGCGGCGGTTTCCAAGGAGATGATGAAGCACAGCGGGCCGGCACGGATCTTCAATACGGAGGAGGACGCCTTTAAGGCCATTGTCGGCGGCAAGCTCCGCAAGGGCGATGTGGTGGTGGTGCGTTACGAGGGGCCGCGGGGAGGCCCCGGCATGCAGGAGATGCTCTCGCCCACGGCGGCCCTGGCCGGAATGGGGTTGGACAAGGAGGTGGCGCTGATTACCGACGGCCGCTTCTCGGGGGCGAGCCGCGGGGCCGCCATCGGTCACATCTCCCCCGAGGCGGCAGCGCGCGGGCCGATCGCCGCGCTGCGGGAAGGGGACATCATCGCCATTGACATCCCGGCCAAGCGTCTCAACGTCAAGCTTGCAGCGAAAGAGATCAAAAAGCGTCTGGCAGTGCTGCCCGGATTCACGTCCAAGATCCGCACGGGCTATCTGGCCCGCTATGCCGCCATCGTCTCCAGTGCGGACAAGGGGGCGGTGTTTCCGCGGTAGGCGGTGGCCGGCGAACGCCCGTCCGGCCGGGTCAATCGGCGGAGCGCAGCCGGCGCAGCGGGGCGGGCTGAGTCCAGCGGTCTAAACCGCCCTCGTAGAACCATTTGTCCGGGAACCCCCGGCGGGTGGTGAAGGTGGGTTTTTCGGACCAGCGGATCAGCTGCTCGTAGGCATCCCGCAGCTTGCGGAACAGGGCGGGGTTGCCGCCCTGGTCGGGGTGGTGCTGCTTGGCCTGCCGGCGGAAGGCACGCTTGATGATCTGCTGCAGGTCGGACGAGTACAGGTCTTTGTGCTTGAGCTTGAGGTGGGTCATGGAGCGGGCCATGCGCGCCGGCTCGCGCACCTCTAAAGGCCGCACGGAGTTGATGTCCCCCTCGATCTGGCTGGCTTTGGCCAGGATGTGGCGCGTGGCCAGATAGCGCTTCTTGGTTCGGTGCACCTCCGCCCACCAGGCATTGCCCAGCAAGTTGAGCATACGGGAAAAATCCTCCACCGGCTTCTTGCCGTTGGAGCGGGGGAAGATGAAGCTCAGCAGCTCCGTGGACCCGTATTGCAGGATGTCCAAAGCGATGTGGGTTTCGGTGAAGTAAAACGTGGCATAACGGGTCTGCAGCGCCTGCAGCAGGCCCGTGCGGATATTGAGGTTGTGACGCAGTTTCTGGCGGCACTCGATGGAACAGTAGCGTCGGCGCTTCATGTTCTCGGTCGTCCCGCAGGACAGACAGCGCCGGACATTCCCGTTTTCGGGGATCAGCGGAAAGGTGCGGTGGTGACGGCTCATAGCTCACGCTCATTTTCGAAAAAGAAACAACAAATTACTTTAGCACAGCGGGAGCCGGAAGGTCAAAGCCCCCGCGGGGTCCGGCGCACGAGCGCTGGCAGGGTCGGAGTATGATGTTTCTCTCCGTGGCCTTTCTGATCACCGTCTGCGCGCACTTCATGCTCTACCGCTTCGCCGTTCGATGCCTGGAGGTTGTCCACCCGGTTGCCCGGGCGGTGATTCTGGTTGTTTTCATCCTCCTGGGTGTGAGTTTCATGGCGGCGTTTTTTCTTCTGCGATGGGACGAGAACCCTCTGACCATCGGGTTTTACAAGGCGTCAGCCGTGTGGTTTGCCGTTTTCATCAAACTCGCGCTGGCCGTTGGTGCGACCTGGTTGATTTACGGCCTCATGCGCGCGGTGGGATCGACCGCGGTGAGCTTTCGCACGCTCGCGGCGGTGTGTGTGCTGCTCGGGGTGGGATGGGCGCTTTGCGGCTTCTGGAGCGCCTTTCACCCGGTTGTCAAGCGCGTTGACCTGCCGCTCGATCCTCTTCCGGAGACCTGGCGCAACAAGACTATCGTGCAGCTCTCCGACGTCCACCTGGGCCACTTCCACACCGCTTCCGCCATGGAACGGTTGGCCGATCGGGTCAACACCCTCTCCCCGGATCTGGTGGTGATCACCGGGGACCTGTTCGACGGCATGATCGACGGGCTGCCGACGTTCGTCGCCCCGCTTCGCCGGCTGAAGGCGAAAAACGGCGTCTTTTTTGTGACCGGCAACCACGAGGTTTACGCGGGCCAGCGCCGCTGCCTGGAGATCGTTGAGCAGGCCGGCATCCGGGTGCTGTCCAACGAAGTGGTCGATATCGACGGTCTCACCCTGATGGGCATTGCCTACCCCGGCATCGGCGGCGAAGCGGATATCCGTGGTCTCGAAATGCTCTCGGCCGCCGGCGCACTTCGCCCGCCCAGCATCCTTCTGTTTCACACCCCATCGGATCTTCGGCGGCCTTCCACGCGCGACGGCCGCTCGGCGACCTATTGGCGACCGGACACCTCCTTTGCGCTGGCCCGGCAATGGGGGGTGTCGTTGCAGCTCTCAGGCCACACCCACGGGGGCCAGTTCTTCCCGTTCGGCCTGCTGACGCACTGGATTTACAACGGCTATGAGTACGGGCTGCACCGTGAAGACGGGTTCTCCATTTACATCACCAGCGGGGTCGGCACCTGGGGGCCGCCGATGCGCACCGGGGCACCGGCGGAAATCGTCGCGTTTACGCTGAAACCGGCCGGAGACCCGCCCCATCAGGCGCAGCAGGGGTCCGGGAGGGAATCACGGCCGGATTGACAGGCTTGCGGTCCTGTCGGACTATGGGTGTGACAAGGGCTGCATCTCCGTAGTGACACGGGGGACCCCCTCACCCTGCCCTTTCCTCCAAGAGGAAGGGAGAGGATAAAGGAGAGGGGGGCGGTTTCGCGGTTTAGACGACTTCGAGACGATCAATACGTACTTTCCGGTCCGGGCCCGGCGGCCGTTACGCGCCAGCGGCACATGGCAATCCATGAGCGAATACGTCGAACACACCCAGGATTCCGTATCGGTCGGCCTCGTCGAAAAGAAGTATTTTACCTTCGCCGAGCCGCCGCACGCGATGGTACTCGAAAGCGGGACCCGGATCGGCCCCTTGACCGTTGCGTATGAAACATACGGGGCCCTGGCGCCGGACCGGCGCAATGCCGTGTTGGTTTTGCACGCCCTCTCGGGGGATTCTCACGTCGCCGGGGTCTACACGCCGCAGGATGAAAAACCCGGCTGGTGGGATTGCATGGTGGGCCCCGGAAAAGGCATCGACACCGATCGCTATTTTGTCGTCTGCTCCAACATCATCGGCAGCTGCATGGGCTCCACCGGCCCCGCCGGCACCAACCCGGCCACCGGAAAGGCCTACGGGTTGGAGTTCCCGGTGGTGACCATCGGGGACATGGTTGCGGCCCAGAAAGCCCTAGTGGACCATCTGGGCATCGAGCAGCTCCTGTGCGTGGTGGGCGGGTCCATCGGCGGGATGCAGGTCCTGGAATGGTGCGTGCGCTACCCGCAGACGGTATTCTCCGCCATCCCGCTTGCCACCACCATGCGGCATTCGGCGCTGGCCATCGCCTTCAACGAGGTCGCCCGCCAGTCCATCATGGCAGACCCCCACTGGAACCATGGCGACTACTACGGCGGCCCAAAGCCCGCGCTAGGGCTTGCGGTGGCGCGCATGATCGGCCATATCACTTATTTGTCCGACGAATCCATGCGCCTGAAGTTCGGCCGCCGCCTTCAGGACAAAAGCGATTTCTCCTTCAATTTTGACGCGGACTTCCAGGTGGAGAGCTACCTGCGCTACCAGGGGCGCAAGTTCGTCGATCGCTTCGATGCCAACTCGTTTCTCTACATCACCAAGGCGGCGGACTATTTCGATTTGGGCCAGCAGCACGGAAACGGCTCCGACGTCCAGGCATGCTCCAAAGCACGCGCCAAATTCCTGGTGATTTCCTTCACCTCGGACTGGCTCTACCCGACCTACCAGGCCCGCAGCATCGTCACCGCGTTGAAGAAATGCGGCCGGGACGTGAGTTTTTGCGAAATCGAGGCCCAATGGGGGCACGATGCCTTCCTGATCCCCGGTGCGCGCCTGAAAAGCTTGATCCACGGATTCCTTCAGCGGGTGCATGATGAATTCGCCGCATAGTTCCATCCGCTATGACCTGCAGATCATCGCCTCCTGGATCGAGCCCGGGTCGCGGGTGTTGGACCTGGGTTGCGGCGAGGGCGACTTGCTCCAGCACCTGATCACGCAGAAACGAGCGGTCGGGACCGGCATCGAACACAATGAAGAGAGGGTTGCCCGCTGCATCGAAAAGGGGCTGTCGGTCCTGCAGGGCGATATCAACCGGGAGATTCTCGACTATCCGCAGAACGCGTTCGACTACGTCATTCTGAGTCAAACGCTCCAGCAGGTGTATGCGCCGGCCGCTCTCATCCGCCACATGCTGTATGCGGGTCGCCGGGGAATCGTGAGCTTTCCAAACTTCAGCCACTGGAGGCTGAGGCTTCAGCTGCTGTTGACCGGCTGCGCCCCCGTCTCGCGCCAGCTGCCTTACCAATGGCATGACACCCCCAACATCCGGGTGATAACCCTTAAGGATTTCAGGAAATTTACGGAGGCCGTCGATCTGCGGGTGTTGAAAGAGGCGGCCATCAACACCAACTCCCAGGACCGCTACGGCCGCATCACCCGGCTTCTGCCAAACCTGAGAGCAACCTATGGCATTTACATGATCGCAACCCAATAAACGGGAGATGTACATGAAAATCGTTTCGATCGCCGTCAGCCGTAAGAAAGGTACGGTCAAAACTCCGGTCGAGGAGGCCTACCTGTCAAAAGACCATGGCCTCGAGGGTGACGCCCATGCCGGGCCATGGCACCGCCAAGTGAGCTTTCTGGCCTCCGAAAGCATCGAATCGGCCCGGCAGCAGAGTCTCGACGTGGGGTTCGGCGATTTCGCCGAGAACGTCGCCACACTCGGCATCGACTGGAAACGCCTTCCCGTCGGCACCCGCGTGCGCCTGGGCTCGAAGGCCCTCATCGAAATCACCCAGATCGGCAAGGAATGCCACAATCGTTGCGCCATTTATTACAAGGCCGGTGATTGTATCATGCCCCGTGAAGGCGTGTTCGGCCGAGTGCTCGAGGAAGGCGCCATTCGCTGCGGAGACCCGGTCGAAATAATCGGCCGGCCGGCCGGTCAGTTGGATCATTAATCCGGGATTTGCCGGGGCGCTTCACTCACAAACGATGGGTCTCTGTTGCGGGTGCGATAACAAACAACCGAAATTACACGTAATAAAATCCAACCTGCCAAAATCACTCGTTTTCCCGCCCTCAGCGCTCCCCGCCTGGCTAAAGTTTCCGGCCCGGGGGCCGATATTCCCTTAGCAGGAAATTTATGGCAGGCGTCAGCCCCATGCTCTGCCGGAGCAATTCGACCAAACCTGAGGGAACTCGTGTTTGTCATTATCGGATTCGCAGTTGTTATTTTGTCCGTTCTGGGCGGTTTCTGGGAGGCAGGGGGACCTTTTATGGTCCTCGTCCAGCCGGCCGAGTTCATCATCATTGGTGGGGCGTCGCTAGGTGCCCTGCTCGCATCGGCGCCGAAAAACGTCCTGCAGCGGATCTTTGCCAAATCCCTCGCGGCGTTGAAAGGGGAGACGGTCACCAAGGCGACCTACCTCTCGGTGCTGAAGCTGCTGTATGAGCTGCTCTACATGGCCCAAAAAGAAGGTCTCATCGCCCTGGAGAAGCACATCGAAACACCGGTCGAGAGCCCCATCTTCTCAAAGTATGCGAACATTCTTTCTCACAAACCGCTGATCGACTTCATGACCGACACCTTCCGTATGGTCATCATCGGCGGCATCGCCTCCCATGACCTGGAATCGCTGATGGAGGGCGACATCGACACGCACCACAACGACATGAAAAAGCCGAGCATCGTTTTGGCGAAAATCGGCGACACGCTGCCGGGCCTTGGAATCGTCGCGGCGGTGCTCGGGATTGTCATCACCATGCAGGCGATCGACGGCCCTGCGGGAGAGATCGGCAAAAAGGTCGCCGCGGCCCTGGTCGGGACCTTTTTGGGGATCTTTTTGTGCTACGGGTTCGTTCAGCCGCTGGCCTCGAACCTCGACATCGCCAGCGAGACCGAAATCCAGGTGTTCGAGTCGGTAAAGTCCGCCATTGCCGCCTTCGCGCGGGGGTTCAGCCCCCTGGTCTGCGTGGAGTTCGCGCGGCGCAGCATTCCAAGCGAGACCCGCCCTGAGTTTTCGGAGATGGAATCCCACGTGAAGGAAAAATCGTGAGCGACGCCGAAAAATACACGATCATCAAAAGGGTTAAAAAAAGGGGCGGGCACGAGGCGCACCACGGGGGGGCCTGGAAAGTGGCCTATGCCGATTTCGTCACCGCCATGATGGCGCTCTTCATCGTGTTGTGGATCATCGCCAACAACGTGACCATCCGCAGCTCGGTGGCCGATTATTTCAGGGACCCGGGGGCGGTGCACAAGACCGCCTCCGGCGTGTTGAACGGCATCGACTCGATCAAGCCGTTTTCAGACCCGCGGCCGACGGTGCC
The DNA here is from genome assembly GCA_041736435.1 of Desulfobacterales bacterium. GTDB lineage: Bacteria > Desulfobacterota > Desulfobacteria > Desulfobacterales > SpSt-501 > SpSt-501. The sequence goes on from JBGSTS010000035.1 coordinate 15,346, forward strand.
GGCCGTGCAGCCCAGGCTCCCTGAGCAGTCGGAGGTGGACCAGCTGCGCGAGGAGGGTGAAAAACTGATCAAGGCCATCGCGGCGCTTCCCGACCTGGCCAAATTCAAAGATCAGATCCAAATCACGATCACCAACGAGGGGCTGCGCATCGAGCTGATCGAGCAGTCGGAAGGGCTGTTCTTCGACATCGGCAGCTCGCGTCTCAAGACCGATTCCGTGAAGCTGCTCAAGCTGATCGCATCGCGGATCGGAGTCTTCCCCAACGACGTGGTGATCGAAGGCCACACCGACAGCCGGCCCTATGTCCGGCCCGGCTACAACAACTGGGACCTGAGCTCGGACCGTGCCAATGCCGCGCGGCGGGTGCTGGAGGAGGGCGGAATCCGCGACCACCAGATCACCGGCGTCAACGGTTATGCCGACCGGCGTTTGAAGAACCCCGAGAAACCGAACGACTTCTCCAACCGGCGTGTGACGATTTTGGTAGCGTTCTCGACCTCGCTGCTCTCCAGTCCCCAGAACATCGCCCCCGCGGCCGCCCCCCTGATTCAGAAGTCGCTGCTCGGCAAGAGTTGATCATTTCCCCGCTCAAGCCCCTTGGCATGGAAAACCCGCTGCATTCCATGCTACGATCCCCAAACACGCACCCCAATCCAGCCTGAGGCCACAGCAGATCCGATCGATACCCGGGCGCCCGCCCGCGCCGCCGCATCGGGGTGCCCGGGCCTGCGGTCGGTGGCTTCAGGTCGTTTCAGCGCACGGACGACTCAAACGCAAGGAGGGCGCAGCGATGATACCCAAGAAGATGGACGAGTATCTGCGGGATCACATCCCGGGTCCGGTCCTGCAGAGCCGCACGCGCCGCCGCGAGGGAAGGTGCCACCTGGTGTTGGGTTACCGGGATGAGCACCTGCTCGCTAAAATGGGAATCGTATGCGACAAGCTCGGACCCAAGCTGGTCGTCTGTGCGTGGGACGAGTCCACGGCGCTTGAAGTCGGAGGCTACGTCGTGGTGGACAACCTGGCCATGGGGGCGCCGTCGATGGGAGGGATCCGCATCCAGAGTGAAATCACCCCGGCCGACATCCACAATCTGGCCCGCGGCATGACGCTGAAAAACGCAGCCGCCAACCTGCCGTTCGGCGGAGGCAAGGCCGGCATCGTCAGCGAACCGGGGCTGTCGGCCGAAGCGCACACGAACGTGGTGCGGCAGTTTGCCCGTCTCATCCGCCGCTACCGGGACATTTATGTGCCGGGACCGGACGTCGGCTCCAACGATGCCGATATGAAAACGATCGCCGTCGAAAACGGGTTGGAGGCCGCCGTGTCCAAACCGGCCGAAATGGGCGGAAACCGCATCGACGAGCTGGGCGCAGCGGCCGGTGGAGTGGTCATTGCCCTGGAGCGCCTGCTCGAGATCATGCCGCGGTTGAGTGTGCTGCCGCAGTTCTCACGCCTGGCCATGCCGTCCCCCGAAGAGGTCACCCTTCTCATCCAAGGCTTCGGGGCCGTGGGGGCCCACGCCGCCCGTCTGTTGAAACAGCGGTTGCCGGCCTCCCGCCTCGTCGGGGCCAGCGATATGGAGGGCTACCTCTTCGATCCCGGCGGGCTGCCCATCGAGGAGCTTTTCATTCTCTGGAAAACGCGCGGCACCGTCACCGTTCGTTTTTACGACGAACACATCCGGTTCGAGAGGCCGCGATATCCCACGCGGTTTTCCACCGACGCCGCCAATCTGCTGCGGGAATCCGCCTTCTGCTTCATCCCGGCTGCGCCGGTGTTCAACTACCTGGGGGTGCTGCCGACCGACCCGTGCGCAATGAGCGTCGATCGCATGGGGGAGTGGCGGCTGATCGTCGAGGGAGCCAATACCTACTCGCCGGACCCGAACCGCAAGGCGGCTCGCATCCGCATGGAGCAGGTGGTGTTCCGCCAGAAGGGAATCATGATTGCGACCGACTACCTGGTCAACTCCGGCGGCGTCATTTTCGCCGCGCAGGAGCAGCTGCTGCCGACCCCGCCGCCGCTGCGGATCCCGGAGACCCTGCTGGGGCAGCGCGCAGCCGTGGACGGCTGGTTGAGAGAGCATGCGGCCGAGTTCGCCCGGCTTTCCGAAAAGCGGCTTGAAGCGGGGCAGGCCGGCCGGGACAAAGCGATTCGCCACAACATGACCGAACTGGTGGAGGTGCTCGCCTCCACCGTCGACCTGCTGCCCTGCCAAGCGGCGGAGAGCATCAGCCTGCGCCGCCTGGCCGCCTGTGAAAGCGAACGCACGGCCAAAGACATCATGGAGCCGATCCCCACGATCGGTGTCGGTTCGTCGCTGACGGCGGCGGCGGCGCTGATTGTCCAGGGCCGCGGCAACATCGTTGCCGTGCTCGACCCTCAGGGGAAACTTGCCGGAGTGTTGACCACCTGGGACATCACCCGTGCCGTGGCCGAAGGGGCCAGCGCGGGAAACCTGGAAGCGGTCATGACCGAAAAGGTTGTCTTCGCGGCGCCGGGATCGCGCATCCCGGAGATCCTGCGCGAGCTCGAGCAGAACCGCATCTCGGCCATGCCGGTCGTAGAAGACGGGCGGGTGCTCGGCCTGGTGAGCTCGGACCTGCTCGCCCAGCGCTACCTGCCCCAACTCCTGCGCGCCCAAAACGCAGGCTGAGATCGCCGGGTCTCGGCGCTGATACGCCGTTTTCAACCCCCTGTTTAAACCGCCTCGATCGTCGAGGGCGGCTTGGACGTAATGTTGTAGGTGACGCTGACGACTCCCGGCACCTTTTGGGTGATCTCGCCCGCGAGCTTCTGCAAGGCGGCAAACGGCAGCCGGGTGGGAGTGGCCACGCGGGCGTCGATGCTGTCCCAGCAGCGGACTTCGATTTGCTGGCCGAATTCGCGCCGGCCCGCGCGCATGCCGGTCACACGGTCCGCGTGCAGGATCGCCAGGTACTGAAACGCCCGGGTGCCCGTGAGGTGTTTTTCCACCAAGGCCGTGGCCTTGCGCACCGTCTCGATGCGCTCGGGGCTCGCCTCGCCGATCACACGGGCCGCCAGGGCCGGACCGGGGAACGGGATGCGCCCGTAGGTTGAGTCGGGCAGGCCGAGAGATTTGCCCACCTTGCGCACCCCGTCCTTGCGCAGCTGGAGCAGGGGTTCGATGATCCCGTAGCCGAAAGCTTTCCGGGGGTCGATGCCGAGCTGGGCAAAGACGTTGTGCTGGCGCTTGATGCCGGCCACGGTCTCGTCGACATCGGTCAGAATGGTGCCCTGCAGCAAAAAGCGGGCCCCGCTTTCTTTCACGATGCGGCCGAAGACATGCCGGTAGAAGGTCTGGGTTATCGCCTCGCGCTTCTCCTCAGGGTCCGTGACCCCCCGCAGCGCCGCAAAGAACTCCTCGCGCGCGTCCACGATTTTGACCGGCACCTTGAGTTTTCTGAAAAGCGCCACTACCTGCCGGGGCTCGCCATCCCGCATCAGCCCGTTTTCGATGAAGACCGTCTTGAGCCGCTTTCCCAACGCGCGGTGGCCGAGCAGGGTGACGGTGGACGAATCGACACCGCCGGACAGCGCGTTGATGGCCAATCCGTCGCCGACGACCCCGCGAATCTCGGCCACCTTCTCCTCGATGAACTTTTTTGCGTCCAAGCCTTTCGCTTTGACCTCCGTAATCATGCCGATTCTCCTTGGATAAATTCGGATGGCTCACTCCCTCACCCGGTCGCTCAGGCCGTCACCGTTTCACATCCTCCGGCCCAGACACCAGGCACCCTTGCCGGCACTTTTCGGTGCACTCCATGGTACAGGGCTCCACGTGGACCGTGACACTCGCATTGGGTATTCGCGCTTGAATCGTCCGGCTCAGCTTCTCGGTCAGGGCATGGGACTCGGCGACACTCATCAGCGGGTCGACCTGGATGTGAAATTCGACGAAGCGAAAGTGGCCCGCCTTGCGCGTGCGCAGCGCGTGGTAGCCGTTGACGATGGCACGCTCGGATTCGACGCTTTGACGGATCCACTCCTGCTCCTGCGCCGGGAGGCTGGCATCCAGAAGATCGCGCGCGGCCTGCCGTGTCAAGTCGTAGGCCGCTTTGATGATCAGAACCGCCACCCCAATGGCACAGACCGGATCGATCCAGTGCAGGTCGGTGCCGGGCAGCACCCCATGCCCGACCCAGATGATGCCGAGCCCGGTCATGACACCGAGCGAGGTGTAGACATCGGTCCGCAGGTGCCAGGCGTCGGCCAGAAGGGCGACGGAGTCGGTTTCACGACCCACCTTGAAGAGAAGCTGCGATACGGCCATGTTGGTGACTCCGGATACCAGCATCACGGCCACGCCGAGCAGGGGGGCCTCCAGGGGTTCAGGGTGGAGTAGTTTTTGGCTGGCCTCGTAGATGATCCAGCCGGCGGCTGCAAAAATCAGCAGCGCCTCGATGGTGCCGGAGACGTTTTCGATCTTACCATGGCCGAAGGGGTGGCCGCAGTCGGCCGGCATGCTCGATGTGCGAACCGAGTAAAGGGCGATGGCTGCCGCCACCAGGTCCACGCCCGAGTGGATGGCCTCGGAGATGACCGACACCGAACCGATCAGGAACCCGATGCTGAGCTTGGCCGCCACCAGGGTGGCGTTGGACATGACCGAGATCAGCGCTGCCCGCTGCTTGCGCGCCTGTACCTCAGCGAAGGATGAGCTCTCGCCTGCCACGTGTGTTGGGTCCTGGTACCAATGGGTGGTATTTCATGCGCGTACGGCCGCGGCGGCTTCCATCAGGGCTTCGGAAAAGGTCGGGTGGCCGTGAACGGTGCGAACGATGTCTTCGGCGCTGGCGCCGAACTCGAGCGCGATTACCGCCTCGGCGATCATCTCGGAGGCTCGGGCGCCGATGATGTGCACCCCGAGAAGGCGGTCGGTGGTTTTGTGCGCGATCACCTTGACAAAGCCCTCGGTTTGGCCCAGGCAGCGGGCCCGTCCGGCGCCGGCAAACGGGTAAACGCCCGTGGCATAGGGTATGTCGCGTTCTTTGACCTGCTCTTCGGTCAGACCCACGCCGGCGACCTCGGGGGCGGTGTAGACGATGGCCGGGATGGCGTCGTAGTTAACCTCGCCCGGTTTTCCCGCGATGATTTCGGCCGCGGCCCTGCCCTCGGCGGATGCCTTGTGGGCAAGCATGGGGCCCGGCACGAGGTCTCCGATGGCGTAAATGCCGGGCGCACTGGTGCCCAGCGATGCGTCCACGCGCACGCATCCGGTCTTCGGGTCGGTTTCGACCCCGGCCGCCTCCAGTCCGAGCCCGCGCGTCAGCGGCCGGCGGCCCACACTGACCAACAGCGTATCGACCTCCAGGGTGTCGGACGTATTGTCGGATTCGACCTCGACCGTGGCCCCGCCGTTTGAGACCGTGGCGTTTTTGACGCGGGTCCCCAAGCGAAACGTGAATCCCTGCCTTTTTAGGATGCTCTGCAGCCGGCGCCGCACCTGGCCGTCCAGGGTGGGGGCGATTTCCGGGAGCATTTCGATGACGGTCACCTTGGAACCCAGCCGCATCCAGACCGACCCCAGCTCAAGGCCGATGTAGCCGCCGCCGACGATGCCCAGCCGCTCCGGAACAGCGTCGAGCCGGAGGGCTTCAGTGGAGCTAAGAATGGTTTTGCCGTCGAAGGCCAGGCCGGGCGGTGCGACCGGCTCGCTGCCGGTGGCCAGAATGATGTTCGGCGCCACGAGGGTTTGGACCCCGGCCTCGGCTGCGACCTCCACCCGGTGGTTGCCGGCAAGCTTCGCGCTGCCCTGCACGATGGTGACCTTGTGGCTTTCAAGAAGCTTGCGCACGTTGCCGGTCAGCTCTCTGACCACCTGCTCCTTGCGGGCCATCATCTTGGACACGTCCATGCGGACCTCGCCGGCCGTTATCCCGTGGCCGGCCAGTGCGGTCCGGGCGAAGTGGTAATGCTCGCTCGAATCCAGGAGCGCCTTGCTCGGGATGCAGCCGACGTTCAGGCACACTCCTCCCAGGCGCGGCCATTTTTCGACGCAGGCCGTCTTCAAACCGAGCTGGGCGGCGCGTGCCGCGGCGACATAGCCGCCTGGGCCGCTGCCGATGATCACCACGTCGTAGGCGTTGTTGTCGACCATGCTCAGATCTCCATCATGATCCGTTCCGGGTTTTCAATGCACTCCTTGATGTGCTTGAGGAAGGTGACGGCCTCGCGGCCGTCGACCATGCGGTGGTCGTAGCTGAGCGCGACATACATCATCGGCCGGATCACCACCGCGTCGTCGATTGCCACCGGGCGCCGGTCCACGCGGTGCATGCCTAAAATGCCGCTTTGGGGCGTGTTCAGAATGGGAGTGCTTAGAAGCGAGCCGAAGACGCCGCCGTTGGTGATCGTAAAAGTGCCGCCCTCCAGATCGGCGAGCTGGAGCTTGTTTTCCTTGATCTTGGCCACGACCGCGCCGATGGCCTGCTCGATCTGGGCAAAGGAGAGGCGGTCCGCGTGGCGGATGACCGGGACGACCAGCCCTTTCTCGGAGCCGACCGCGACCCCGATGTGGTAGTAGTTGTGGTAAAGGATGTCCTGGCCGTCGATGAAGGCGTTGATCTCGGGGATGGCTTTCAGGGCCTCTACGCTGGCCTTGACGAAAAAGGACATGAACCCCAGGGACACCCCGAATTTTTTCTGAAATGACTCCTTGTAGCGCTGGCGCAGCTCGATGACGGCGCTCATGTCCACGTCGTTGAAGGTGGTGAGCATGGCCGTGTTCTGGCGCGCTCTAAGCAGCCGCTCGGCGATGCGCTTGCGGATGGGGCTCATGGGCTTGCGCGTGACCTCTTCCGTGGGCCCGTCGCAGGGCGGGCAGGCCGGATCGCCAGCCGGGGCATCGGGTGACGCTGGAGCTGCGGGTTTGGTCGAAGCCGCCGCTTTGGACGTTTCGATGAAAAGCAGCACGTCCCCCTTGGTGATGCGTCCGGACGGGCCGGTGCCGTTGACACGGCTCACATCCAGCCCGTGTTCGGCCACCAGGCGCCGTACCGATGGCGGCAGATCCTGCCCGGATTCAGTGGACGGTGCCGTTTTCGGTGCTGTCGCGGCATGAGGCTCGGCGGTCAATTTTGGCGTCGAGGCCGGGCGTTCGGCTTTGGTGGGTTCCGGTGTTTTTTGGGTCTTGGGCTCCGCGGCGTCCGGTTTGGCCTCGGGCGCGTCCGTCGCCGGGGGGGTGGGGTGTACCTTCGCCGCGGCGGCCGAATCGATGGTTCCCACCACCAAACCGACCTTGACCGTGGTCCCGGCGTTTACAGCGATGCCGAGCGTTCCGGAGGCTTCGGCCAGGACCTCCAGGGTCACCTTGTCGGTTTCCAAGGCGAAGAGGGCCTCGTCCTTGCGCACGGAGTCCCCGTCGTTTTTAAACCACTCGGCCAGGAGCGCTTCGGTGACGGACTCACCGACGCTGGGGACTTTGATTTCGACCAGTGCCATGGCCTCTCCTTTTCTGGAAATAACGTATCGGTGCTTTACGCGCGATGTGCATCCCCGGCAGCTTCCTATCCGGGTGTTGGGCCCACGGCGCGGTCGATGATCTCCGCCTGCCGGCGGCGGTAAATGTGCGGGAAACCCGTTGCCGGCGATGAGGACTCCGGGCGTCCGATGTAGTCGAGGGGCTTGCCGGTGACAGCCTCCAGCCGCGGCCGGATGAAATGCCATGCGCCCATGTTTTCCGGCTCATCCTGCACCCAGGCCAGGCGCTTTACCGCCTTGAAGCGTTTGAGCGCGAACTTTAGGTGCGACTGGGGAAAGGGGTAGAGCTGCTCCAGTCTCAGAATGGCGAGGTCCGTGCGCTGGAGGTCTTTTCGCCGCTGCATCAGCTCGTAAACCAGTTTGCCGCTGCAAAACAGGACCGAGGCCGCCGAGGCGTCGGCATCGGGGTCCTCTTTTACCCCGCGGAAGCTTCCCTTGGCCAGTTCGTCGATCGAGGATGCCGCCGCCGGGTGGCGCAGGAGGCTTTTAGGGGTCATGACGACGAGCGGTTTGCGATACCCGGCCAGCGCCTGCCGGCGCAGCAGGTGAAAATACTGGGCCGGTGTGGTGGGCTGGCATACCAGGATGTTCTCCCCGGCGCACAGCTGCAGGAAGCGCTCCAGGCGGGCGCTGGAGTGCTCCGGCCCGAGCCCCTCCATGCCATGGGGCAGGAGCAGGGTCAGCCCGCTCAGCCGCTGCCACTTGTCCTCGCCGCTGGTGATAAACAAGTCGATCACAGCCTGGGCGTTGTTGGCGAAATCCCCGAACTGGGCCTCCCACAGGGTCAGCCCCTCGGGCCGGGCGAGCGAGTAGCCGTATTCGAAGCCGAGCACCCCGGCTTCGGACAGCGGGCTATCCCAGACGGAAAAGAGGGCCTGGCCCTCTTTAATGCGGTTCAGGGGTGTGTCGGCGGCGCCGTTTTGGGTGTCGATCAGCACGCTGTGGCGTTGGCTGAAGGTGCCGCGGCCGCTGTCCTGGCCGCTTAGCCGCACGGGGTGCCCGTCGGCGAGCAGGCTTGCCAGGGCCAGGGATTCGGCGTTGGCCCAATCGATGCCGGTGCCCTTTTCAACGACGTCCAGGCGCCGTGCGAGCAGCTTTGCGAGCTTGGGGTTCAGATGGAACCCCTCGGGAACCCGGTTCAGGTTGCGGGCCAGTGCGAGGAGGATTTCGCGAGGCACACCGGTGTCGGTGCTGACGGGTGAGTAGACGCCGGAGTAGGGGGCCCAGTTCTCATAAGTGCGCTGCTCGGGAAACACGCAGACGCTGCCGTGGGTGGCCTCATGGTCGGCGTGCAAGCGGCCGCGCATCTCCTCAGCGATACGATCGACATCGGCTGCAGCCACCAGCCCCTCGTCGATGAGCTCGGCAGCGTAAAGGCGCTCGAGAGACGGGCGCTCACGGATGCGCTCGTACATGAGCGGCTGGGTGAAATAGGGCTCGTCGCCTTCGTTGTGGCCGTAACGGCGGAAACAGACCAGATCGACGACCACGTCCTTGGCGAACTCCCAGCGGTACTCGGCGGCCAGCTGCATGACGTGGACCACGGCTTCCGGGTTTTCGCCGTGCACGTGAAACACCGGGACCATAAGCATCTTGGCGATGTCGGTGGAGTAGCGCGTGGAGCGCGCATGCGCGGGCAGGGTGGTGTAGCCGATCTGGTTGTTGATGATGATGTGCACGGTGCCGCCGGTCTTGTAGCCGGCCAGTTGCGAAAGATTCAGGGTCTCGGCCACCACGCCTTGGCCGGCGAACGCGGCGTCGCCGTGGATCAGAAGCGGCAGCACCCGTTTGCCGGGCCCATCCCCCGCGAGGTCCTGCCGGGCGCGGGCAAATCCTTCGACCACGGGGTCCACGGCTTCGAGGTGGCTGGGGTTGTTCATCATGAGCACCCTCAGAGCATGCCCCCCGACTGATTGGATGTCGTTCAGGTAGCCCGTGTGGTACTTGACGTCGCCGGCCCCCACGAGGTTGTCCGGGTCGTAGCAGTTCTCGAATTCGCTGAAGATCTCGGTGAACGGTTTGGCGATGATGTTGACCTGAACGTTAAGCCGCCCGCGGTGGGCCATGCCCAGGATGACCTCCCGGCCGCCCAGCACAGCGGCGCGCTCGAGCAAGGCGTCGAGGCCGGGGATCAGGGCTTCCCCGCCTTCCAACGAAAAGCGCGTCACGCCGACATACTTCGTGTTCAAAAACTGCTCGAAGACGCTGCTCTGGACCAATTTTTCAAGAATGCGGCGCCGGCCGGCCGTGTCCAGGCCGGGCCGGTTGCGCACGGGCTCCATGCGGTCGATCAGCCAGCGGCGCTCGGCCGGGTCCTGCAAATGCATGAACTCGACCCCGATGGAGCGGCAGTAGGTTTCGCGAAACCCGGCTAATATGTCCTTGAGGGGCGCTTTGACGTTGGGCACGGCCTCCGGTACGAGAAACCTGCGCTCGAGATCGTCCAAGCCCAGGCCGAAGGCGTCGAGGCTCAGCAGCGGGTGTTCGGTCGGGCAGGCCTCCAGGGGGTCGAGGCAGGCGAGCAGGTGGCCTATTTCGCGGAAGCGGCTCACCAGGGAGTGGACGCGTGCCTGCCGGGGCATTTGGGTGCCGTCGCCGTCGCCCAACTCCTGGAAGCGCCCGGTAGAGCCGAGATCGAACCCCTCGAAAAAAAAACGCCAGTCCGACGAGAGCCGGGCGGGGTCGGATTTCCAGATGCGGTATTGCTTCTCGATGAGGTCGAGGTTGGGGGCAACGAATGCGCTCATGGCAGGCCGCTCCTGGGGTGGATCTCTTTGACAAGACTGAAAACCAGCCCGAATCATAGAGAAATAGCGCAACGGTGTCAAACGGTAATCGATCGCCGGAAAGCACTCCGAAAATTTTGCTTCCTGCTGAAATGTGATGTAAGATAAGAAATTAGGGCGAATGCCCGCACGGGGTGCACCCATGCGGGCATCCCGACCGTATCCTGTCGCGGTACCCGAGTACCTCGCCGTTGACGGGAACCCGATGCCTTGCGACGGCCGCCACCCCGACCCGTAAAATGTAAGGGTCATCGTCAGGGGTTGCGGATGGGATGCTTTCGGTATCGCCCGAAAATCGGTTTGCTCGCATTGCAGCCATAAAGGAGCCATTCAGCCATGCCCGATGACACGTTTTCTGCGCTCTCAGCAACCGAACGCGACCAGTTGCTGGAAATCGCCAGGATGATGCTCGCCGCGCTGGAGGAAAAGGACACGCGCCTCAGGCAGCATTCCGAACGAGTGGCCAACACCTGCGCGAATTTTTGCGAATCAGCCGGGATCCTGGCCGATGACGATCTGCATTACCTTTATTTGGCGGGGATGGTGCATGATGCCGGGCTCATCGCGGCGGCAGGGAGTCTCGTCGGAAAAAACCCACCCCTGTCGGACGACGAGGCGCAACACATCAAGAAACACCCGGTGGCCGGCGTCCGTATCCTTTCCCCGGTGCAGAAATTCGAACCTCTGCTGGCCGCCGTCCGGCACCATCACGAGGCCTGGGACGGCAGCGGCTATCCCGACGGCAAGCGCGGCGAGGAGATCCCGCTGGCGGCGCGGATCCTGCGCCTTGTCGATGCCTTTGACGACCTGACATCAACCTATCGGCGGCCGCAGGGGCTGCCGGCCGGTGACGCCTTGACCGAAATCCAAGAGAAGGCCGGTGTGGAATTCGACCCGGGCCTCGTCCCCGCGTTCAAAACGTTCGTGGAATCCACCCCGGGGATGGGGGCGGATTTCATGCTCAAAAAGCAGTCGGATCTGATGAAGCAGCATTTTTCCTCCGTTCTTCAAAAGTTCAGTGCGGGCAAGATCCAGCCGCCGGCGATGCCTCAGGTGGTTTTCGAACTGCGCAGCGCCATCAAACGCCAGGAGGCGACGGTCAAGGACGTGGCACTGATTCTCGAAAAAGACCCCATCATCTCCCTACGGTTGATCTCAGTTGCAAAGAGCCCGGTCTACAAGGGGTACGGGGAAATCGCCAGCGTTCAGGCGGCCATCCCGCGCCTGGGTTTCAAAGAGACCCTGAGCATCGTCGTGGCCATTGCCAACAAAAGTCTGTACGAGGCCAAACAGCCCCAGTTCAAGGTGGCACTGGACAAGATGTGGGGCCATTCGATCGCCAGTGCTTATGCGTCCAAGCTTTTTGCTCAGGCTCTTTTAATGGACGACCCGGAGACCCTGTTTCTTATGGGGTTGACCCACGACGTCGGCAAAGTGATCCTGCTTAGGGCGTTTGCCGATATCTCCCGGGAAAGGAATTTCCCCATCGACATCATCCTGAATGCCATCCAGGAGGCCCATCAGTCCATCGGGATCCTGCTCCTCAAGCGCTGGGGATTCGGCGATGAGTTCCAGAAGGTGGTCTCCCTGCACGAGGGTGCAAACTTCTCCGCTCAAACCAACAAGGAGATCCTGGTCGTTCATCTGGCGAACATGCTCACGCGTAAAATGGGGTACAGCTCCTTCGAGTGGGACGGCAGCGATCTGGCCGGGGTCTCCTCCGCTACCCTTCTGGGGCTTTCGGCGGACACCATCGGACGAGTCGAGGAAAAGGTCAAAGAGTTGATCAAGGATATCGCCCACCTGTTTTAGGGCCCATCCATTAGCGGCCTCTTTCGGCCCATGCCGGCGTTCTCGTTTTCCGCAATCCGTCTTCCGTTCAAAGGGTGCGTGTTGACTTTTACCTCCCCTGACGTGATTATTATCCTCTTCTAATAGGTAAACGAGGCGGTTGCACTATTTTCGCCCGTCCCCTTGGATAGACAGAAGCCGCCTGTGCAGCGGGAGACGCCATGAAGCGATGTTCACTCACACATGATTCCGGACGGTCGTTGCGGGCCGTCATGGCCCTGGTTTTCTTTTGGGGAAGCTGCCTTGCGGCGGTTCAGGGTGCGGCCCAGGCGAAACCTCCCGTCGGGTCCCCGCCGCTGGTGGTTCTGGCGCCGGTTGCCTCCGGAAAGATCGCGCCGCAGACTGAATTCGTCGGCACGGTTTACTTCGCCGAAGTCTCGGAGGTTGCCTCGGAAATCGAGGGAATCGTCGATGCCGTGAAGATCGAGGACGGTCAGCGGGTGAAAGCCGGTCAGGCGCTGGTGGAGTTGAACACCGATCTGCTGGCCAAGCGGCTGGAGGCCACCCGATCCACGCACCAGCAGGTGCTGGTCGAACTGGAAGTGGCGCGGCTTGATCTCGGCCGCAAAGAGGCGCTGTTCCGGAAGGGGTCGATCGCCGAGGGCAACTACGATGACAGCCGCTTCAAGGCGCGAGCGCTGGAGCGGCGGGCGGAATCCCTTAAGGCGGAGGTCGAGCGCCTCGAACTTGAAACCAGGAAGGCGGTGATTCGAGCCCCTTACGACGGCGTTGTGATTCGCCGCAGCGTCAGCCGCGGGGAGTGGCTGGCCAAGGCGAAGCCGGTAGCTGTCCTGGCGCGCAACGACGTGGTGGACATCGTGGTCGAGATCCCGGAAACCGCCATCAAGCTGGTCCACCCCGGCGTGCCGGCCCGGGTCTCGGCCGGCGGCGAGAGTTTTGACGGCACGGTCTTTGCGGTTGTCCCGCGCGTGAACGAGGCGACTCGGACTCTTCCGGTCAAGGTCCGAACCGCCAACCGCACGGGGCTGGTCGAGGGCCAGTCCGCCACGGTGACGCTTTCGACCGGCGGCGCCCGGCCGGCGCTCATCGTCCCGCGGGACGCTGTGATCTCCAGCAGGGGCCGGACGGTGGTGTTCGTGGTGAAGGACGCCAAGACGCAACTGATCCCGGTGTCGGTGGTCGGCTACGATGCCCTGAAGGCGGGTGTGGCCGGAGAGGGGCTGGCTGAGGGCATGCAGGTCGTGGTCAAGGGCAACGAACGGCTGCGGGACGGGCAGGAGGTAGCGTTCAGTCGATGAACCTGATCCAGCTGTGCATCGAAAAACGCGTCACCGTTCTGGTCGGGGTGACCTTTATCCTGCTCTTCGGCTGGATCGGCCTGCAGCGCATGCCCTACCAGCTCAGCCCGACGGTGATCGAACCGGAAATCACGGTGACCACCACCTGGCCGGGCGCCACCCCCTACGAGGTCGAGCGCGACATCATCGAGGAACAGGAGAAGGTGCTCAAGGGCATCCCCGGGCTGCTCGACATGGAGAGCACCTCTTCCAACAGCCAGGGCACGGTGACCCTTAAGTTCGCCATCGGCACGGATTTGAACTCCGCTTTGCTGCGGGTGTCCAACAAGCTCGACGAGGTGCCCTCCTACCCGGAAAACGTGGACAAGCCCATCATCACCGCCACCGGCGCGGCCACCTCACCGGTGGTCTGGATGGTGTTGAAAACCGCAGAGGGCAACCCGGCCTCCGCCTACACCTACCGGACGTTCTTTGAAAACAACATCCGCCAGTTTCTGGAAAGAACACCGGGGGTGGCGGAGCTGTTTATCGGGGGCGGCACCGAGAAGGAGCTTCACATCGAGGTCTCCGCCGAGCGGCTGGCGGCTCACGGCCTGACGATCCCGCAGCTGATCGAGATTCTGCGCTCGGAGAATGTGGACATTTCCGCCGGGACCTTGGGGGTCGGGCGGCGCGACTACCGCATCCGCACCACGGCCGAATTCCGCTCCAAGGAGGAGATCGAAGATCTGATCATCGCCTCCACCGGCCAGCGCCGACTGCGCCTCGCAGAAATCGCCCAGGTGCGGGACGGCTACCAGAAGCTGGAGGCGGCGACCCTGCACATGGGCCGGGAGGGCATTGCCATCGGGGTGAAGCCCGAGCCCGATGCCAATATTTTGGAGCTCACCGACCGGCTGGAGGCGGTTGTTCGGCAGCTCAACGAGGAGAAGCTCAAGCCCGAAAAAATCTATATCGACTGGACCTACGACCAGCGGCCTTATATCCGCGGCGCCATCGACCTGGCCTGGCGCAACATCGCCCTCGGCTCGGTCCTGGCGGTGGTTGTCCTGATGGTTTTTTTGCGCCGCCTCTCCTCCACGCTCGTGGTGGCCGCCGCCATCCCGATCAGCGCGATCGGCACCTTCGCCTTTATGGACCTGCTCGGCCGCAACCTGAACGTGGTGAGCCTGGCCGGCATCGCCTTCGCGGCGGGGATGCTTGTCGACAACGCCATCGTGGTGCTCGAGAACATCGACCGGCACCGCAGCATGGGCAAACGACCGTTTCTGGCCGCCTACGAGGGGGCGCAAGAGGTGTGGGGCGCGGTGCTGGCCTCGACACTGACGACGGTCTCGGTGTTCCTGCCGGTGATTTTCATGCGCGAGGAGGCCGGGCAGCTTTTTCGGGACATCGCCATCGCCATCACCTTTGCGATCGGGTTGAGCCTGGTGGTGTCGGTACTGGTCATCCCCATGTTGTCCCGGCAGCTCTTCCGGCTTATCCGGGAGGACGCCCTGTCGGAGCGTATCCGCCGGTCGGTTGGAACTGCCGGCTCGGCCGCGGCAAACGTCATCATGGCCGGCGTAAGAATAACGACGCATAGCATGGCCTCCCGCCTGGCCACGGTGCTGCTGTTCACCGCGGCCGCGGTGACCCTGTCGATCCTGTTGTTCCCCAAAATGGAATACTTGCCCCAGGGCAACCGCAACCTGGTGCTCAACCTGCTCATCCCCCCGCCCGGGCTTTCCTTTGACGAGCGCAAAGGTATCGGCGAAGACATCTACCGGGAAATCGAGCCCCACGTCGGCACGGAAAAAGAGGGACTGCCCGGGATCGAAACCATGTTTTACATCGGTGCGGAAGGGTTCATGCTTTTCGGCGCCATCAGCACCCACGAGCAGCGCGCTGGCGAGTTGATCCCCCTGTTTCAGCGCACCATCCGCTCGATTCCCGGCATGCTGGGGGTGAGCCTGCAGGCAGGGGTCTTTCAGACCAGCCTTGGCCGGGGCCGCACGATCGAGGTGGATGTGAGCGGTGAGGACTTGAACCGCCTGGTGCAGACAGCCGGGATGCTTTTCGGGGAAATCGTGGGGGCCATTCCCGGCTCGCAGATCCGACCGGTGCCCTCGCTGGAGCTTCTTTTCCCTGAGGTGCGGCTGCTCCCCGAACGCGACCGTTTGCGGGCGCTGGGGATGAGCGCGCGGGATTTTGGCCTCATCGTGGATGTGCTCATGGACGGCAGAGATATCGGCGACTACAAACAGGAAGGCCAGAAGAAGATCGACCTGAGGCTGATGGGCTCGAAAACGGTCATCGACACGCCGGAGGCCCTTTACAGCGCACCGGTGGCGGTACCCGGGGGGAAGGTGGTGCCGCTGTCATCGCTGGCGGGCCTGGAGCGGACCAACGGAATCACCCAGGTGCGCCATCTCGAGCGCCAGAGGACGATCACCCTGCAAGTGACCCCGCCCTTCAGCGTGCCGCTGCAGGAGGCCATGGAGATCATCCAGGAGAAGGTGGTGGCCGGCCTGGCGGGCAAAGGCCTTCTCCTGGGAACGCAGATCGGCTTCAGCGGGGTGGCCGACAAACTGACCGAAGCGCGCCAAACCCTGCAATGGGACTTCATTCTCGCCGCTTTGATCTGCTACCTGTTGATGGCCGCCCTGTTCGAGAACTTCCTCTATCCACTGATCATCATGTTCTCGGTGCCGCTGGCGGCCGTGGGTGGGCTGGTGGGGCTGAAGCTCGTCAATCTTGCCATTGCCCCGCAGCCGCTGGACATCCTGACCATGCTCGGGTTCGTGATCCTGGTGGGGGTTGTGGTGAACAACCCGATTCTGATCGTCCACCAGACGCTGAACAACATCCGCATTTACGGTATGGGGCACCGCGAGGCCGTGCTCGAATCCACCCGCACCCGGCTGCGCCCGATTTACATGAGCACGACCACCAGCCTGTTTGCGATGCTGCCGCTCGTGCTGGTGCCGGGGCCGGGGTCAGAGTTTTACCGCGGGGTGGGCAGCGTCGTGCTGGGCGGCCTCACCGTGTCAACGGTGTTCACCATTTTCCTCATCCCTTCCCTGCTCCTGTTTTTCATTCAACGCGAGCAGCTGCGGACCGCCCGGGCCGGGGGGGAAATCAGCGGGGCTCTCGAGCCGAAGCAATGATGGCGAACGCCGGCTTTGATTTTCAGGCGTTCGGCATTATCTTACTTAATATATGCTTACACACCCTTAGCCGGCGCTGAGCCGCAGAACGGAGGCGGATCGATGATCGACAAAAATGCCCTGTGTGACAAAATCAGACAGATTTACCCTGACATCGGCGAGTGCGGGATCGACATGGATGTCGATTTCGACAGCCAGCAAAAGTCCTGGGTGGTGAGATTAACCAAGGGCGCCACCCGCCTCAAAACCTTTCTCGAGGACGGGGATGCCGAAAAGTGCATGCTCGGGCAGAAATGCGTCGGGCTGGGAATTGAAATCGCCCAGCTCAGGGCTAACATCGAGCGCATGAAGCAAGTCTGACCCTAACGCATCTCCTTGGGACCCGAAACGCCATGAGCGCGGTTTCGACTCGTGAAGAGAAAGACACCATGGGGGTCGTGCGGGTGCCGGAATCGGCCTATTACGGGGCCCAGACCCGGCGTGCCGCCGACAGCGTCCTCTGCCCCGAAATCAAACTGCCCGTGAGCTTTATACGGGCCCTATCTCTCGTCAAGCGCTCGGCCGCGATGGTGAACCGGCGTTTGGGCTTGCTGGAGCCCCGTCTGGCCGAGGCCATCGCTGCGGCGGCCGAGGAGGTCATGCAAGGCCGTCTCGACGACCAGTTCATCGTGGGCGTTTTTCAAACCGGCTCCGGGACCTCGGCGAACATGAACGCCAACGAGGTCATCGCCTCCCGGGCCAACGAACGGCTGACCGGCCGGAAGGGCGGCCGCAGCCCGGTGCATCCCAACGACCATGTCAACCTCGGCCAGTCGAGCAACGATGCCGTTCCATCGGCGATCCACATCGCCGCTGCGGTTTCCCTGCAACAGCAGCTGATCCCTGCTCTGCAGCGGCTGCACGAAGCGCTTGCGGCCAAGGCCCTCGAGTTTGCGGACGTGCGCAAGATCGGCCGCACGCACCTGCAGGACGCGGTGCCCATGAGCCTGGGCCAGGAATTCTCCGGCTATGCGCGCCAGGTAGAGCTCGGCATCGAGCGGGTGCGCGGCGCCGCGGTGCGCCTGACCGAGCTGGCATTGGGGGGGACGGCGGTCGGCACCGGGGTCAATGCGCATCCGCGGTTTGCCGCCGAGACCATCGCGCTCGTCGCGCAGGAGACCGGGGTTGCCTTTCGTGAGGCGGAAAACCACTTCGAAGCCCAGGGGGCGCGGGATGCGGCCGTGGAGACGAGCGGGGCCCTGCGGACGGTGGCGGTCAGCCTCATCAAGGTCGCCAACGATATCCGCTGGCTCGGATCGGGCCCCCGCTGCGGCCTGGGGGAGATCGTGATCCCCGCCCTCCAGCCCGGCTCTTCGATCATGCCCGGCAAGGTGAACCCGGTTATCCCCGAGGCCGTGATCCAGGCCGCCGCCCAGGTGGTGGGCAACGACGCCACGATCGCCCTGAGCGGGATGGGCGGGAATTTTGAGCTCAACGCCATGCTGCCGGTGATCGCCTACAACCTGCTGCAGTCCATCGACCTGATGGCGGCGGCGGCACGGACGTTTGCGGAGAAGTGCGTCGTCGGCATCGCGGCCGATCGGGCCGTCTGCGCAGCGGCTGTCGAAAAAAGCTTGGCGCTGGCGACCGGGCTTGTGCCGCGTATCGGCTATGACCGCGCTGCCGCGGTGGCCAAGGCGGCCCACGATTCCGGCAAAACGGTGCGTGCGGTGCTGTTGGAAGAGGGGGTGCTGACCCCGGAGGAGATCGACGCGGCGTTGAAGCTCTGACATGACTGCAGCACGTGGTTTGACCAGGAAAGGAAGGGAAGCATGGACAAAAAAAAGAAACGTTACACCGTCAAGAGCTCCTGCCCCCAGTGCGGTTGCAGCGGGGCGACTGTTTTGAGCGAGGAAGAGCTGAAGGCGCGCTACGGCCATGTGCCCAACTTCGACATGGAGTGCGGGGAATGCATGGCGAAGTTTTCCGTGCCGGCCAAGGACGCCTGCCCCGAGTGGGACCAGGAATGCCGCATGAAGAAGTAACGACGCGGTCACGGTAGGTGAGGGTTATGCGGCCAGCATGGTCATGGCCTTGTGGGCCATTTTCAGTGCCATGGCGATCATCAGGATGCCGGCCAGAATATCCGACTGCCGGCGAAAACGGTTGAACAACGCTGAGGCTCCGGTTCCCAGCAGAATGAGGCCGGGGGCGGTCCCGACCGCAAACGCCAGGGTGGATACCGTGCCCTTGAGCACGCTGGCGGTCCCCAAGGCTTGTGCGAACGCGCCGTAGGATAGCCCGCAGGGCAGAAGCCCCAGGATCAGCCCCAGAACCAGAAAGGGGATTAGGCCCCTTCCGGAATCGGCTCCCTGCAGGGCGCTTTTGAATCCGGGAATGCGTTCCGGTGCGATCAGGCTCAGCCAGCGCGGCTCACGAAAAATCCCCAGCCGTGCCACCCCCAGCACCATCAGAAGGGAAGCCGCCACGAACCACAAGACGACTTTTATCATGATGACCCTGCCGGGATCGCCGCCGGAGCCCGCCATCATCTGGCCGATTCCGCCCAGAGCGGCTCCGACACCAGTGTAGGTGGCGATCCGGCCGAGGTGGTAGGCCACGTGCGGCAGCACCCTTCCGGTCCGGCCCGGGAAGGCAAAGATGAGCGGGCCGCACATCCCGATGCAATGACCGGTGCCGAGCAGCCCCAGCAGGAACATCCCCCAGATATCGACCCCGTCCAACGCCTGTGGCCTCCTTGCCGCGGTTTGTGCAGCGATGATTCCAGCGTACGGTCCGCCAAAAATCTCCCTATCAGATTACGGCCTAGCCCAAAAGAGAAATCTCCCAATCGAAGTCGCCGCCTTGACGCACTTTCGGCAGACGTGGTAGACAATCACCATTTTCCAGGATCGGCACCTGATTGGGAACGATGAAGTGGATGAACCGGCGCGGCGTCAATCGTTCAGCGGATTTTCCAGGCTGAAGCTTTTCTGGGCCTTGTCCAGGACCGCCCACGGTCTGTTGGACATGTGTACCCCGGTCTTTGCCGCCCTGCTGTGGCTGGGCGGGTTTCCGGCAATGCCGGTGGTGGTGGTCGGGTTGATCACCACGTTTGCGGGCTACACGGCGGTCTACGCGCTGAACGACGTGGTGGACTACCGGGTCGATCGGGAAAAGGCGGCGACCGGGGGGCTGGTTGCCGCCGGCGGGGATATCGACGGTGTGATCGTCCGGCACCCCATGGCCCAGGGGCTTCTCGGCTTTGGGGCGGGGTTGGCCTGGGCCGTCTTCTGGTTGGCAGTGGCCCTCGCCGGCGCCTTCGTGCTCAACCCGGTGTGCGCCGCCATTTTTCTCGGCGGCTGCGCCTTCGAGGCCATTTACTGCTGGCTCTGGCGTGTAAGCCCCTACCGGACCCTGGTGAGCGGGGCTGTCAAGACCTCCGGGGCCATGGCCGCCGTGTTTGCCGTCGACCCGAACCCCTCGCCCGGATTTGTGGTCGCCCTGTTTTTAGCGTTTTTCTTCTGGGAGGTCGGCGGTCAAAATATCCCCAACGACTTGACCGACATCGAAGAGGATCGGCGCATGCGGGCCCGGACCATCCCGGTTCATTTCGGGGTGGAGCGGGCCGTGTCCATTGCCGTGGCGGCGCTGGCCCTATCCCTGGTGCTCATTGTGGTGGTATTTCAGATGAGCCCGCTGGCAACTGCGAGCGGTGTGGCGATGGCGGCCGTGGCCGCCGGGCTTTGGCTGCTCGCGTGGCCCGGAATGAAACTGTCCGAAAAAAAGGACCGGGCCGCGGCGATGACTCTTTTCACCCGGGCCAGCTATTACCCGCCGGTGTTGCTGGGAGTGGTGCTGCTGGGACTCGTGGCGGGTCGATGGTAAGGAGATGACATGAGGGAATTCACCGCTGAGGAGTTGGCGCAGTGCAACGGAGAAAACGGAAAGCCGGTCTACGTCGCCCACCAAGGCAAGGTCTACGACGTCAGCGCCAGTAAAATGTGGAAGACCGGCTCGCACATGAAGCGCCACCCTTCCGGACGGGATCTCACCACGGACATTCAGGGAGCGCCCCACACCCCGGAGGTGCTCCAGCGCTTCCCCCAGGTGGGAACCCTCGCGGCGGAAAAGGAGGCCGAAGACCGGCGTGTGCCCGCCGCTCTGGCCACCCTGATCCACACGTTCCCTTTCCTGCGGCGCCACCCTCACCCGATGACCGTGCACTTCCCGATCGTCTTCATGTTCTCGACGACGGTCTTCAGCCTGCTCTATCTGGTCACCGGGGAGAAATCCTTCGACACCACGGCCTTTCACTGCCTGGGCGCGGGCGTTTTCTTCAATGTGGTCGGAATTGCCACCGGTCTTTACACGTGGTGGTTGAACTACTTGGCCAAGCCGCTCAAGCAGGTCAGGATCAAGATCCCCCTCACCCTGGCCATGCTGGCGGTCTCGATCGTTCTTTTCGTCTGGCGGCTGGAGGTCCCGAATATCCTCGATGCGCTGAGCGGGGCCGGTCTGCTTTATATTCTGCTGGTGCTATCGCTCTCGGCGATGGTCACCGTGATCGGATGGAACGGCGCGTCGATGACCTTTCCGGTCGAGAAAGAATAGCCGCCGCGCCGTGCGTTGAACGACATGGTGAACCTGTTGAAAAACACGGGCGAGCGTCAGCAAGGGTCAACCGCACTGCTGACAGGGATCAGGGCTCAAATTGATGTTTGTATTTTCCGACGAACGTCAGGCCGTGCAATTTCCGGGATAGAGGTCCGAGCCTGTTCTGGAATACAGTCTTCCCGAATGGATGTACGTGTCGCAGATCTGTGGTGTCAACCAGAATCCTCGATGCACCGGAAGCATCCTGCTCTATTTTCCGGATGAGCTCACAGGCCGCACTGCCATCAAATTCTCCCAGCAATTTCACGTGTAGGATGTTTTGGGCAACATTGCTTGAAAGCTGAAATTTTGCCGGCATCTGTGCTCCTTATCCCATACAGGGTGCACTCAAAAAGGTTGCATCGCCTGATAATTTCAGATCTTCCCGGGATGCCGTTGTTTCACTCAGTGTCTGTGGCCTTCATTTATGGAGGAAGAGACGGAGAGAAAGATGCACGCACATCCGGGAAGCCAGTGCCACCTTGAGACCTTCCTTTTTCAAATTAACCTCTCTCTGAGCTGACGCTCAATTGGGGTTGTTTTATGTGGTTGAAGTCAGGTGGCTCTGCCCTAAGCATAAAGCAAAAAGAAGGCCAAAATTTTTCAAGTAGAATAATTGAGTAGAATCAAAAAGATAGGATCATTGGGGGAAGGCGCCGGCTCGAAAATATGAAAAATCTTGTTGTGTAATGGGAAAACCTTTTCACAAGATACTCCATTGCGTGAGGGATCGTACGCGCGGATAAAATCCCGAAGCGCTTGAGCTCGAAGTCAACACGCAGGGGCCGCCCTGCCCGCGCGAAATCTTCTTTGAGCTTCACTTGATCGCCAGGTGGGCTGCGGCGATGCCGTTTGTGAAACGGCGATACGTAACCCGGCTGAAACCGACCTCGCGCAGTATGTCGGAAAGCTCATCCGGCAGCGGGAACATGCGGATGGATTCCGGCAGGTGGGTATAGGCCTTGCGCGAACCGGCCACGATCTCACCGAGAAACGGCATAATGTAAAACGAATAGAAATCGTAAAGCCAGCGGAACATCGGCCAGACCGGGCGAGAAAACTCGAGGCACAGGAGGCGACCGCCAGGCCTGAGGGCGCGGCACATCTCGGAGAACCCTTGGCGCATGTGCGTCACGTTGCGGATGCCGAAGCCCACCATGACCGCATCGAAGCTGCGGTCGGGGAAGGCAATCTGTTCGGCATCGCCTTGAACATGCCGGATCCGGCCCTCGAGTGGGGTCCCGATCACCTTGGGCAAACCGGCGGTGATCATGGCGCGGTTGATGTCGTAAATCACCACCTTTCCCTGCGGGCCGGTGCGTCGGGCCGCCAGAATCGCAAGATCTCCCGTACCGCCGCAGACGTCCAGGACATGCTCCCCGGACTGCAGCCCGAGCATGCGCACGGCCTCCCGCTTCCAGGCATGGTGGATGCCGAAGCTCAGCAGGGAATTCATGAAATCGTAGACTTGGGCCACCGAGTTGAAATGTTTTACCACCCGGTCGGTTTTTTCCCGGGCCCGGATGCGTTCGTAGCCGAAATAGGTGCTCTCCTGTACCGGCGCTTGCGCCTGGCGCCTGCGCTCGGCCGCATCCAGCCACAGGGGTTTGGTCAATGGCATTGCGCCTCCAGCGCCTCAGGCCGCAGTCGGAGACTCGGCGACGCTCGCCATCAGCGTCTTCAGCTCGTCGCCCTCGATCGTCTCCTTCTCGAGCAGCACGGCAAAAGACTTCTCCAGAATTTCACGCTTTTGCTTTAAGATGCCGAAGGCTGTCTGGTACTGCGCGCCGATGATGTCGTTCACCTCCTTGTCGATGGCCTCCGCCGTGGCTTCGCTGTAATCTCCAGGGCCTTCCGGTAGCATCGAGATGAATTGGGCGCGGCGGTTGGGGGCATAATAGACTTGGCCCACCTTGCTCATTCCGTATTCGCGCACCATGCTGCGCGCGATGTCGGTGGCCCGGGAAAGGTCGTTGTGGGCGCCGGTGGAGATGTCGCCGATGACGATCTCCTCGGCCGCTCGTCCGCCGAGAAGGGTGGCGATCTTGTTTTCGAGCTCGGTTTTGCTCATCAGAAACCGGTCCTCGGTGGGCACCTGCATGGTGTAGCCCAGGGCGGCGATCCCGCGTGGGATGACGGTTATCTTTTGAACCGGGTCGGTGCCCGGCAGTGACATGGCCACGATGGCGTGGCCCAGCTCGTGGTAGGCCACGATCTTTTTTTCGCGCGGGTTGATGACCCGGTTTTTTTTCTCAAGGCCGGCGATCACGCGTTCGACCGCCTCCTGGAATTCGGGCATCCCTGCCTGGCTTTTGCCGCGCCGAACCGTCAGCAGTGCCGCCTCGTTGACGATGTTGGCCAGGTCGGCCCCGACCATGCCCGGGGTCATGTTGGCCAGCTTTTCGACATCCAGCCCCTCCTCGTACTTGATCTTCTTAAGATGCACGCGCAGGATGGCCTCGCGGCCCTTCTTGTCGGGGCGGTCCACCAGCACCTGGCGGTCGAAACGGCCCGGACGCAGCAGGGCCGGGTCGAGGATCTCGGGGCGGTTGGTGGCGGCGATCAGGATGACCCCGACCTGAGGATCGAAACCGTCCATCTCCACCAGCAGTTGGTTCAGGGTCTGCTCGCGCTCGTCATGGCCGCCCATGGTGCCCATGCCGCGCGCCTTGCCCAGGGCGTCGAGCTCGTCGATGAAGATGATGCAGGGCGCCTTGGCCTTGGCCTGGGTGAACAGATCCCGCACCCGGGCCGCTCCCAGCCCGACGAACATCTCGACGAATTCCGACCCGCTCATGATGAAGAACGGCACACCGCTTTCGCCCGCCACGGCCTTGGCCAGGAGGGTCTTGCCGGTGCCCGGCGGTCCGACCAGCAGGACGCCGCGCGGCATTTTGCCGCCGACCGACGTGAAGCGCCCCGGTTCCTTGAGAAACTCGATGATCTCCACCAGCTCCTGCTTGGATTCCTCCACCCCGGCAACATCCTCAAAGCGCACGCCGACCTCGTCTTCCATGTAGATCTTGGCCTTGTTTTTCCCTAAACTCATAAAGCCCGGCTGCTGACCCTGCATGCGCTTGATCATGAAAAACCAGATGCCGACGAAGATCGCCACCGGGAATACCCAGGAGAGCAGGTCGCGCAGGAAGGTGGACTCGATCTCCCCCTTGAAGACCACATTGTGCATGGCCAGTTTCTCCGAGATCTCCGGGTCGACGCGTATCGTCCGGAAGGCCTGGCCTTGGTCGGCGCTGCTTGTCGATGACTTCATCCGTCCCTGGATGTGGTTGGAGGTGATGGCCACCTCCGTCACCCGGCCGTCGCTGAGCGCATTCAGGAATTCGCTGTAGGGGATGACCTTGACTTGAAATGACGAAAAAATCATGTTTTGAATGATGAGAACCACCCAGACGCCCAGCAGGACATACCAAATGGAAAATTTTTGATGTTTCTCCATCCCTCCCCCTTTTCTTAGCCGGCAGGCTCGTGCATCCGGAAAAGGCCGGTTGCTTGTGAAATCAATAGGTTGAACTTGATATTATAATTCATTTACAGCGTAGCGCAAGAACCAAACTCTTATTTTCCCCTTGGCGTGTGGCCCGGAATGCCGGATCCCGGCAAAGGGTTGCTCTTGCAAGATTGACGCAGAGCCGAGAAACACGTAACACTAAAACCTCACGAATCTGCGCGCATGCCCGATCACAGATTGCGCCTTCTTCGACAGATGGCCTACCGATGGAGGGTCGCCATGGAAATCGAAAAAGATTGGATCGCGAACGCCTACGAGGAGATGTCCCGCCGGCAGTTCCTGGCGCAGATGTCGGCTGCCGGAGCGGTTGTCGCCGGTTTTGCAATCGCCTCCAAGGCACTGGCGGGCGAGATCATCAAGACTCCCGCCGACGGCCTGCAAATTTCCGCGGGCCAGGTTCCCTCCGGCGGCTTCCAGGTGCCGATCTACAAGGCGCGGCCGAAAGCACCGGGGAACCATCCGGTGGTGGTCGTGATCCCCGAGATTTGGGGCATGCACGAGTACATCAAGGATGTGGTGCGCCGCTTTGCTCAGCGCGGCTTCTTCGCCGTCACCTTCGAACCCTATGCCCGCACCGGGGGCGTCCTGCAGATCGAGGACCGGGAAACCCTGTTGAAGGTGGTCAACGCGGTGCCGGACGCCCAGGTCATGGCGGACCTGGATGCCATTGTCGCTTATGTGAAAAAACACCCATCCGCCCGGGCCGATCGAATCGGGGTGACCGGGTTCTGCCGCGGAGGGCTCTACACGATGCTCTATTCCGCCCACAGTACCGATGTGGCGGCGGCGGTGGTGTGGTACGGGCAAATCAAACCCGCCAAGACCCCGGGAGTTCGCACCGTGGGCCCGCTCGACGTGACGGGACGCATCCAGGCGCCGCTGCTGGGCCTTTTCGGAGGCGCGGACCTGGGGATCCCGGTGGCCGATGTGAAGGAGCTGGAGGCGGCGCTCACAACGGCCGGTCGCGCAGCCGAGATCGTCATCTACGAGAATGCCCCCCACGCCTTTCACGCGGACTACCGCCCCAGCTATCGGGAGAATCAGGCTAAGGATGCCTGGGCCCGCTGTCTGGCCTGGTTCGACAAGCATCTCCGCGGCTGATCCGGTTTTGCCGGCAGTATCACGGCGTGTAACGATTTTACAGGGAGAACCGGTTTTGCTGCCACCATTTCTTCTCGAACGCTATTTCGCCCGCTACGAATTCACGGCTGACCACCTGCTGTGCAGCTCCGATTGCGAGTCGCTCGCGGTCCAGGACCTGCTCGGCCTGGAGCCAAACGCACACGACCGATTCCAGAGCCTCCGGCTGGGCTACACGGAGTCTGCAGGGGGGGGAGCGCTGCGCAGCGAGATTTCCGGTTTGTACACGGCGATTTCTCCCGACCAGGTCTTGGTGCACGCGGGCGCGGAGGAGGCGATTTTCCTCTTCATGCACGCCGTGTTGAGCCCCGGCGACCACGTGATCGTGCACACGCCTTGCTACCAGTCTCTTGCCGGCGTCGCGCGGAGTATCGGGTGTTCGGTCACGCCGTGGGTGGCGGACGAGGCTCATGGCTGGCAGATTGATCTGTCGGGACTGCAACAGGCGCTGCGGCCGAACACCAAGGTGATTGTGATCAACACCCCTCACAATCCGACCGGCTACCTGATGGGCCGCGATGAGTTTCAAGGCGTTCACCGAATCGCAGATCAGCATGGGATCATCGTTTTTTCGGACGAAGTCTATCGTGAGTCGGAATATGATCCGGCCGATCGGTTGCCCGCGGCCTGCGATCTCAGCGACCGGTCCGTATCCCTGGGCGTCATGTCGAAAACCTACGGACTGCCGGGGTTGCGCATCGGCTGGGTCGCGACGCGAAATCAGGCGGTGGTTGCGCATATGGCAGCGTTGAAAGATTATACGACCATTTGCAACAGCGCGCCGAGTGAGTTTCTGGCCGAACTCGCTCTCCGCCACCGCGGCGCATTGGCTCAGCGGAATGTCGCCATCATAAAGGAAAACCTCGCCCTCCTCGAAGACTTCTTCAGGCAGCACCTTACAAAATTCAGCTGGCAACGCCCGCAAGCGGGGCCCATCGGGTTCCCGCGGTTGATCGGCGAGGACGTTGAAGCGTTCTGTCATGAGCTTGTTGCCACGGCGAACGTCTTGTTGCTCCCCGGCACGATGTTCAATGACGCCGGCAACCACTTTCGCATCGGATTTGGGCGGCGCAATATGCCCCATGCGGTGGCCCGGTTAGAGGAGTTCTTGAAGCAACGCAGGTAAAACCGGCCTGATGGGATTAGCACGCGGAAACCACCCGAACTTTTCAGGAATTGATAAATGATCACGCCTGGAAAATGCGGGTATTCCTCGCCGGTTGCGGCGGGGGCGGTTGGTATTGGAGGAGCGTATGAACACCATGAAGGCGCTGGTCAAAGCCAAGCCGGAACAGGGGCTTTGGCTGCAAGAGGTTCCTGTTCCGGAGATGGGCATAAACGATGTGCTCATCAAAATTCAGAAGACCTCCATCTGCGGCACCGATGTGCACATTTATAACTGGGACGAATGGGCGCAGAAAACAATCCCTGTGCCCATGCACGTCGGCCATGAGTTCGTCGGCCATGTGGCGGCGGTCGGCAGCAACGTGCACGACTTCAAGGTCGGCGACCTCGTCTCCGGCGAGGGCCACCTGGTGTGCGGCCGCTGCCGCAATTGCCTGGCGGGACGCAGGCACCTGTGCCCGCACACCAGCGGGGTGGGCGTCAGCCGGCCGGGGGCGTTTGCGGAATATCTCTGCATACCGGTCAGTAATGTCTGGTACTGCGACCCTGCCATCCCCAGCGACGTCCTTGCCTGCTTCGATCCACTCGGCAACGCCACACACACGGCGCTCTCCTTCGATGTTCTCGGGGAAGATGTTCTCATCACCGGCGCCGGGCCGATCGGCTGCATGGCGGCCGCCATCGTTCGGCACGCCGGTGCACGCCACGTCGTCGTGACCGATGTGAGCCCGTTTCGGCTGGAGATTGCCAAGAAAATGGGTGCGACCTTTGCTCTGGACGTGCGCCGGGGTTCCATTGCCGACGTCCAGAAAAAACTGGAAATGAAGGAAGGCTTCGATGTAGGGCTTGAAATGTCCGGTAACGCCCAGGCGTTTCGCGACATGCTGGCCAACATGTGCCATGGCGGCAAGATAGCGCTCCTCGGCATTCTGCCGCACGACACGCCCATCGACTGGGACACCGTCATTTTTAACAGCCTGACCCTCAAAGGGATCTATGGTCGCGAGATGTACGAGACCTGGTATAAAATGACGGTCATGATCCAGGGAGGACTGGACATCACGCCGGTCATCACGCACCGGTTCCACTGCACGGAATTCGAAAAAGGGTTCGAGGTGATGCGATCGGGTCATTCGGGCAAAGTAATTCTCTCCTGGGAGAGTTGAACTACACCGGTTATCCCCAACCGCCTCTGCGCTTTTGCGGGTGGGTTTCTTCAAAGGAGCAAACCATGTCACTGGACGCCTTGGATCGCGCGTTGAAAATGGAGCTGGCCGCCCTGCAGGCCGAGGGGCGCGCCAAACCGCCCGAGCGGGTGATCGTCGGCTACCTCCCGCCGCAGGGCGACAAGGGGCCGCGTTATCGGCTCCAGGCTTCCGTTCAGGAGTTCATCCGCATGAACTCCAACAGCTACCTTTCGCTCTCCCACCACCCCGAGGTGATAAGGGATGCAGAAGAGGCCACCCGAGCGTTGGGCGTTGGCCCGGGTGCTGTGCGCTTCATCGACGGCACTTTTTCCCATCACGTCGCCTTGGAGGAGAGCGTTGCGCGTTTTGTCGGAAAACCCGCCGCAAAAATTTTCAACTCAGCCTACACCGCCAACTGCGGCTTGGCCCTGGCCATTTCCAATCCAAAGACCTATTGGATCGGCGATCAGCTCAACCACAACAGCATCATTCGCGCCATGCGCATTGCCAATGTGCCTTCCGAAAACAAGGCCATCTACACCCACAACGACATGGACCATCTGCGGAAATGCCTGGAGAATGTCCCCGCGGGCATGGAGCGGGTGGTGGTGATCTTCGACGGCATCTTCAGCATGCGCGGCGATGTTGCACCCATCGACCGCATTGAAGCGATCTCCGCCGCGTTCAGTGAGAAATTCAAGGAAGGGGTCGTCACCGTGGTGGACGACTCCCACGGCATCGGCGCCTACGGCGCAACCGGCCGCGGCACTGCGGAGCACACCGGCGCCCGGCCGGACGTGGTTATCGGCACCTTCGGCAAGGCCTTCGGCGTCAACGGGGGGTTTATTGCCGCCGGACCGACCGTGATCGAGACCGTCCGCCAGAGAGCCGACACCTACATATACACCAATCCTCTGAGCGTCGCCGATTGCGCGGCCGCAACCCGGGCCCTTGCGATCTGCGACGGCACTGAAGGGCGGCAGAGGCTTGAGCACCTGCGGGAGATGACCACTCGCTTCCGCCGGGGGATTGACGCCTTGGGCTGGCAGACGATACCCGGGCCGCACCCGATCGTGCCCCTGCTTGTGTGCGACACGGCCCGAACCCATCAGTTGGTCAGGCACCTTTTCGATCACGGCATTCTTGCCGTCGGCCTGACCTTCCCGGTGGTTCCCCGCGGGGATGAAACCATCCGGTTTCAGGTCAACGCCGCCCACACTGAGAAGGATATTGACGATGTTGTTGAAATCCTCTCCGGCATGAGGTCGCCGATGCTGCCATGAATCCCGTTGATCCGCTATAACCTCAGGACAAAGATCAGAACGGTCACGGTTGCCGCCATTCTGCTCACCCCTCTGATACTTCTGGTCTCCGTGTGGCGGCTGCCGGTCCTCTGGCCACCCTAAACACCGCAGCTTCCAACTTTCATCGGCGTTAACGGCGACAATCGTCTCCGCCATACGGTGAACGAATTCAACACGGAGGGACGATAATGGCACGTTTTGTGGCCGGCTCTCACGCGGCCTGATCACCATCTGCGGAGGAGGCGGTTAGGGCCTTACCGCCGTCTTCGAACGCGCCTAAATATTTGGTGAAGGGGGACCGGTGCGAGAACCGTATGGGTCATGAGTGCTTCCGGACCATGCGAAGCGTGTTGCCGATGACGCTCAGACTGCTCAAAAGCATGGCGCAGACCGCTACCAGGGGCGAGAGCAGGCCGCTCATGGCCACCGGGATCCCGACGGAGTTGTAGATGAAGGTTAGGGTAAGGTTCTGGCGGATCTTGCGGTTGACTTCGCGGGCGAAATCGAGAAATTCCAGAATCTGACCAGGCTCGGCCCGCATCAGGGTTGCATCGGCCACCTCCCTGCCCAGGCTGCCGCCCGCGAAGACCGCCAGCGACACGTCGGCTTGGGCTAAGGCGGGAGCGTCGTTGACCCCGTCACCCACCATGGCCACCCTCCGGCCGCGGCCCTGGAGTTCGGCCATAAAGGCGGCTTTGTCCTCGGGCAGTTGGCCGCCCCGGGTCTCGGCGATCCCTATCCTGTGGCCGATGGCCTGCGTGGTTTCAGCTCCGTCTCCGGACACCAGGGCCAGGTGATACCCGCGCTGCTGAAGCCCGGCGATGGTCTGTTCGATTCCGCCGCGCAGCTCGTCGCCGAAAACAAATACCGCCGCCGGTTTGCCGCCGCCGGTCAGGTAGACTTGGGAATTTCCAGGCTCGCTCATCGGCAGCGCCGCCAGCAGCTCTTTCCGGCCGGCAAATTCTCCGGCCACGAAGTCGGCGGACCCGATTTTGACCTCAACGCCCCGCCGGAGAGCCGTCACTCCGTTCTCGGCACGGGAGACTGCCGCCAGGGTTTCGGGCTGCACCAGACGGTCCCGGGCCGCGCGCCCGATTTCAAACGCTATCGGGTGGTCTGCATCCTGTTCGAGCCCGTAGGCGAGCGCCAGGGCCTGCGTTTCGTCGATCCCGCCGAGCGGCAGGATTTGCAGCAGCCGCCACTGCCCGCGCGTGACGGTGCCGGTCTTGTCCAAAACGATGGTGTCCAGGTGCTCCGTGGCCTCAAACGAGGCGAAATTCCGGACCAGCATCCCCTGGCGGGCTGCCAACGCCACGCCGGTGGAGCGGGCAAGCGGAATAGCCACCCCCAGGGCACAGGGGCAGGCGATCACGGTGACGGTGACCGCCCGCAGCACGGCCTCCTCGAGCCCGGCGCCGATCCATCCCAAAGCAAGGCCGGTGGCCGCCGCCAATCCTAAAATTCCCGGTACGAACCACTGCAGCCATTTTTCAGTACGCCCTTCCGCGATCGTTTTTTCAGCCAGGGTTTTCTCGACGACCGCGATCATCTGGCCCAGGGTGGACTCCTCACCGACGCGCCTGGCGCAAACCGTAAACGCGCCGCTGCGGACCCGGCTTCCGCTGCGGAGCGGGTCACCTGGCTTTTTGGCTAGGGGCAAGGGCTCCCCGGAGACGGCTGACTCGTCCGCTGCCCCGCTGCCGCTGACGACGACCCCATCCGCGGCGACGATTTCGTTCTCGGTCACGCGAAAGAAATCCCCCTCGGCGAGCTGCCGGGAGTCCACGAAGCGGCCGTCCGGGAAGGCCTCGCTGACGATGCGTATCTTGGATGGCATCAGGGAAAGGAATCGGTCCAGTCCCTCCAGCACGCGCTGCTTCGTCTGGTGCTCTATCATTTTCCCCAGCAGCACCAGGGTCACCAGCATGCTGGCCGTATCGAAGTACAGGTGGATGCTGCCGGCCCAGAGGTTGACGACGCTCAGTCCGAAGGCGCTCAGAGCGCCGACCATGACCAGGGTTTCCATGCTGAAGGCCGCCCGGCGCATTCCGTGCCAGGCGCGGGTGTAGAGCGGGAAGCCGCCATAGCCGAGCACGACTGCCGCCAGCACGGCCGTCGGCCAGGAGATGCTGGCCACGGAGTCGCCGGGGAGGTCTGAAAAAAAACCGAAGTAGAGCGCAAAGGAAAGCATCATGACATTCATGGTGAGAAAAGCCGACACGCCGAAACGGATCCAGATGCGCCTCCGGTCGGCCGCATACTGTTCCCCGGCCGGCTCCCGGACGCGATACCCGTAGCTGCCGATAACGGCGGCCAGCTTATCCGGCGATGTGCGCACGGGGTCATAACTGGCACTCAGCCGGTCGGTGGCGAAGTTGCAGGAGACGGACATCACCCCCGGCGCTTCACGGATAGCGGTTTCGATCAGCCAGGCACAGGCCGGGCACCACATGCCGTCGATCTTGAGGTTCAGGCCGAGCGCTCCCGCCGGGGGGGGGGATCCGATCGGCGGTTCGCTGCGGGCCGCCGGCTCAGCGGGGGTGGGCCGGAGAAGGAGGTCTTCCTCGGTGCGGGGGATAATTCCGCTTTCCTGGCAGCGGCGGAACAGGTCGGTTTGCCGGAAGGCGGCCGGATCGGCCGTGCCGGCTGCCAGCATCAGAATGGTGAATACCTGGCGGCAGCCCGTGCAGCAGAATACATAGGCGCGGTCGGCAAAGGCGGCCTCCACGCGGCCGGCGCTCAGGTGCAAGCCGCACAAATCGCACGCGGGTCGGGCGGCAGCGGCGGAGTCTGTAGCGGGCCGGGTGGTGGGCATGGCAGATGGTTCGGATCAGCGGCGCAGGCCCAGCAATTTGACGTAGGCCACGACGCTCCAGCGGTCCTCCACCGTGATGGTGGTTTCAAGCGCCGGCTGGCGGCCGCCGACAATCCCGTAGCTGACGGTGTGGAAAAGTGCGCCCGCCGGCCGCGACTGCACCTCCTCGCTGCGCAGGTCGGTCGGCAGTGGTTTGAAGCTCTGTCCCACCGTGCCCTCGCCGTTGTGCTCCGGGCCGTGGCACTGAGCGCAGAAGGTGAAATAGACCGCCCGCCCGCGGGCGGTCACACCGGCGCCCTCCATTGCCACCGGGGGCATCAGCCGGTCGGTCGGGGTTAGGCGCAGGAGGCGGTCGCCGCCGGAAACGGGCACGACCCCGGTCGGCATGATCGGCAGTGGCTCCTCGTGCGGCTTGACCGCCGGGGTTTCACGCATGCGGCCGTAGCGGAACTCGTTGTCGTAATAGATCAGCGCGTGGTAGGCGGCCAGGCCTCCCACGATCACAACCAGGATCAGCCCCAGGAGCTTCTTCATGGAACCCCCTGGACCGGCAGGAGCTTCAAAGGGTAGGCCTCCGCGCCCTGCGGAGCTCTGACATGCTGCGAATAGGGCAGCGCGGGGTAGATGGCGTAAGGCGACTCGCCGTAGACGTCCGGGATCGGGCGGTAGTCCCAGTCGGGCGGGCCGAGATCGCCGATGACGGTGTAGGCCAGCCACCCCTGGAAAAAGACGATTCCCAGCATGGCCGTGACCAGCATCCAGGTTTTTGCCGACGATGCGCTGTGTTCCGGGTGCATGCTCAGATTTTCACTCCCAGTGTGCCGGTTAAGATGACGTAAAGCAGGGCCCAGAGGATGGTTCCAGCGATGACCAGGGACAGAAAGAGCGGAAACGGTGCGTTGCGGCCCTGGATGCCGCCGGGGTACTCCTCGATGATGCGGGCCGTGCGCTCCTCGGAGCCTCTGCGGCGGGTGGCGGTGTAGCCGAGCCCGGCCGCGAACAGGAAAACAAAAGCCAACGCCGGAAAGAGATACATGACGAAATGCTGGATGTTCAACACATCGAAGATGCGCATGGTTTCCTCGTGCTCCGCGCTAGCGGGCGTGGGTGAGGGCGAACACGATCACCGCGGCGCTGCCGGCCAAGCCGCAGCAGGCGAGCACAAACAATCCGACGGTTTCAATCAGCCCCTTGCGGGTCAGTTTGGCCGCTGTGACGTTCACCGGGTGTTCGAGGGGCAGATAGCGCGCCCGCTCCTGGTCTTTGAACTGACCACGGTTCAGCGCCCAGAAAAACACGCCCAAGCTGACCGCAAACCCTACCGTCATGTAAGCAATAAAATAGGGGAAGTACATCTCAAGCACCCTTCACTTCAGTTTTTTGTTTGCATTTACGCGTTGCTCGTTACGCATCACTCGTATGTCATGGTTCCCACGCCGCATCGATGCCCCTGGGCTCATGGTTGGCATCGCTCTGGTTGATGAAATAGTAGGCGACATAATCGCCGACCTCCCAGATTTTCTGGGACTCGAGGTCGCGTTTGAAATACGGCATAGCCGTTCCGGTGATGCCGTTCATGAGCTGATAATACAGGATGCCGCCTGAAATCTCCCGGCCGTTCAGCGCGGTCAAATTGAGCGGCGGCGGGTAGATCCATGGCTGGGCCAGGCCCATCCCGTCCCCGATCGGGCCGTGGCATCCGATGCAGTAGTACTGGTAGATGCGGTGGCCACGCTGCAGGCCCGCCGCAGAGGTCGGGTAGGGGTTGGGGATGTTGCGCCAGCCCTCGGGCACCTGCTCGGCCAGCCAGCGCACGTTGGCATCCACCCCGGCCTCATAGGCGGTGATGGATTCGGTTTTCCAGTGGTTCTGGCGCTCCATGCGCCGGTCCGCAGCCTTGAGCCCCAAACTCTGCACGTAGCGTGTAAGAGTGTTGATGCGCTTCATTCCCAGCCATTCGAACGGGGGCATGATCGAACTGGGACGGGTATAGCGCGGGTTGGTGAAATGGGCGATATGCCAGTCGTCCGGGTGCTCCCCGCCGGCCTGGGAGAGGTCCACGCCCGTGCGCTGCGAGCCGAGCTGGATGGGCTCGTCGGCGATGTAGTCGCCGGATTGGGCGATGCGCTCCGCGCCCATGTCCCAGTCGAAGGCCCGCACCGACTGGCTGTGGCAGTAAACGCAGCCGTTCTGGATGTAGATGGCGCGCCCGGCCTCCTCCTCGGCGGTGCGTGCCCGGAAGATGTCGGAAGGGGTCCGGTCCTGCCGGGCGTAGGGCCAGTAGACCATGATCAGGGCGATGGCCGCCAGCAGCGACAGGACGCCGACCAAAATGACGGCAGGGGTCATTCTCATGCAGCGGCTCCGCGGTTGAAATAAAGGGACCGGGCCACGTTGTACAGTCCGGTGTATGCCCCCACCATGATGAGCAGGCCTAAGGAGAGCCGGGTGATATAGTAAGGCTGGATCCCCGGAAGGGTCCGGTAGAGGGTTTCCCCGTTATACCAGGCCTGCCCCTGCATCAGCCCGACGATGGTCAGCACGATGGAAAACCCCGTGACCCCGATCAGCACAAGCCAGTATTGAAAGTCCGCCAGGAACCGGCTGTAGAGGGGGCGCCCGGTGATCCGCGGCAGGATGAAGTAGAGCCCGCCCAGGGCCGTAACGCCGGCAAACCCCAGCACCCCCATGTGGGCGTGGCCGACCACCCAGTTGTTGAAATGGGTGATGCGCTGCACGTCCGGCAGGGCCATCATGGAGCCTTGGATGTTGACGAAGAAATAGTAGATGGTGCCCGTGAAGACGAACTTGGCGCCGATGTCGGCGTGGACGTCGCCGAGCTTGCCCTTGACCGTGTACCAGATGTTGATCAGGAAGACCATGACCGGGATGATCATGGCGACACTGTCCACGATGGAGATGGTCTTGAGCCACGTCGGTACCGGCACCTGCAACAGGTGGTGGGTGCCGATGTGGGTGTAGACGATGATCAGCGACCAGAACCCGATCAGCGACAGGGTGTGGCTGTAAAGCGGGCTGCGCGTGGCGATGGGCAGTACATAGTAGGCCACCCCCAGCGCCATGGGCGAGAGCAGCAGGCCGAAGACGTTGTGGCCGTAGAACCACAGCAGGATGGCGTCCGGAATGCCGGTGAGCGCACCGGTGTCCGGCTTCCAGACCAC
Organism: Desulfobacterales bacterium; assembly: GCA_041736435.1. Lineage (GTDB taxonomy): Bacteria > Desulfobacterota > Desulfobacteria > Desulfobacterales > SpSt-501 > SpSt-501. The sequence goes on from JBGSTS010000035.1 coordinate 50,815, forward strand.
GTTGCCCAGCAAATAGGTGCAGGCCGTCAGCACGACGGCGGCGGCGGCATACCAGATGGAGACATACAGGATCGGCTCGGTGCGCTGCCGGATGGTCAGCAGGAAATTGACGATGACCAGGCTGAAGCTGATCACCACCATAATGTCCACCAGCCACGGCAGCTCGGCGTATTCGCGGCCCTGGCTGTGGCCGAGGGCAACCCCCACCATCCCCGCCGCGACACTGAGGTTCCAGAACACCGCCGAAAAAACCCCCAGCCGCTCGCTGTAAATCTGGGTCTTCAACAGCCGCGGGATGTAGTGGAAGGCCGCGGCGATCAGCCCCGGCGTCACGAAGCCGAAGAGGACCGCGTTGACGTGCATCGGCCGCACCCGGCCGAAGTGGATGTACTCGACGTTGGCCATGAAATCCGGCGCGACCAGGTAGCCGGCGGCGATCATGCCGAAGGTGGTGGCAAAGGCAAACCACAGGGCCGAGGTCAGCGTGAAGGCCCTGGCCGTCTGGTTGCCGTGCTCGATGCTCTCTTCTGCGGTGCTCACTTCGAACTCCTGTTTCCGGGTTGCCCCGAGAGGTGCTTGAGCTCTCCCATCACTGTCTCGCTTCGCCCGGAGGCCAAGATCCCCGCTGGAGCGGGGCAGGCACGCCGCGCAAATCGCGTTGCGAAGCGTGCTCCCTGTAAGCCGCAGCAGCCGCGAACTGCAGCGCAACGAAGAGGTTGGCCGCCAGGCGAAGCGAGACTCAATTGTGGCACGTCAGCCAGCAGTCCACACTGGCCTTCTTCTCGTGGTGGCATTCCAGGCACTTGCCCATGCGCCAGATTTTCTGCGGCAGGCGCTGGAAGCGGCTGACCTCACCGTGGCACTGTTCGCAGGCGATGGCGCTGTTGATGTGCCGCTGGTGGTTGAACACCACGTGTTCGGCGACATAGTTGACCTTGACCCAGGGGGTCGGGGTGCCGGTGTTGTAATAGTGATGTTCCTTCCGAATCCAGGGAAACTCCGGGATGATGTAATTGTGGCAGTGCAGGCATTTTTCCACCGGCGGCATGCCGGGGAAGTTCGAGTAAGCCACGTAGGGGTGGCAGTACTGGCACTGGATCAGCTTCACGCCGCTGTGGACGTTGTGGCTGAAGGGGATCGGCTGCTCCGGTCCGATCGGCTCCGGCCAGGCATAAAAAAAATAGAGGAAGGCGGCGATGGACAGAACGGTCCCCAGGCTGATCAGCAGTCCGGATCGCGTATCGTTCTTTTCAAGCTCCATGGGCCGCTCTTCAGTCGTTTGCCGGCCGGGCCGGGGGCAGCAGCTCCGGGAAGATCCGCAACATGGCGGCAACCGCCATCACCATTAGGCCTAAAAATCCCAGGAACACGATGGCATCGCTCACGCTGAGCGGCAGCTCGGCGGCGCCGTGGTTCAGCGGCGGCCCTACCAGCAGCAGCAGCTCCAGCCACAGCCCCACGATCACCAGGCTGCACAGGGCCATGACCGCCGCGGGGACGGTCTTGATGCGCTTGTTGATCAGGATGATGAACGGGATGATGAACACCAGGCTGAACACGGTCCAGGCCAGCGGCCGCCAGGGGGGCAACATGGTCCGCAGGATCACGTAGTGGGTCTCCTCCGGTATGTTGGCGTACCAGATCACCGTCAGCTGGACATAAAAAAAGTCCGCCCACAGCAGGCAGAAGGCGAAGAACAGCTTGCCCATATCGTGGAAATGACGGGGTTCGATACCCGAGCGACGGCCCTGCCGCAGGAAGATGGCGGCGGATAGAATGATCAGGGCGCCCAGCCCCAAATAGAACGCCTTGACAAAATGGTAGGCGCCGAACAGGGTTGAGTACCAGTGCGGGTCCAGGCTCATGACGAGGTCGAAGCCGATCAGGCTGAGCACCAGGGCGAAGGCGAAGCAGTAGAGCCCCGCCCAGCGGGTCATGCGGCCGCGGAGGCGTTTGGCGTCAGCCGGGCCTCCCGGCGCGCTGCCGGCCATCAGGCGGCGCAGGCCCGATCGGGCGGGCTCGGAGCCCATCCTCAGCTGCAGGGCCTGGCGCAGAAACATGAAGCCGGTGCCGTAGAGGATGAGCAGACCGGCCCCGTTACGGGCCAGGACAAAGGGCACGTTCAGCCAGGACTCTTTGCCGTGCAGGTCTTCGTGCACCCAGGGAAATACGTGGGGGCCGCCGAAGATCAGAACGAGAAACAGCACGAACGAGAGCGGGAAGAAGCCGGCGAAGGCACCCGACAGCCCCTCCAGCGGCGCACTCCAGCGCGCGCGCGTGACCTGCGTCACGGCCGAGAAAAGCACCGCGCCCTGGGCCACGGACGACCACAGGAGAAAATTGATGAGATAGGCCTGCCAGGCCCGGCCGGGGTGTTCGCCCGCGGCGCCGGCC
>JBGSTS010000062.1:0-9858 GCA_041736435.1 Desulfobacterales bacterium
GATTGCGCCCGCTGAAGTAATCTTGAAGTTTTGCCCCTCTGCCCCTTTTCCCCTTTGCCCCTGTTGTTCACGTTGCCCCTGCTGCGCCAGGCCCGCGCTGATCTGACGCGAGGTCTCCAGACCATAGTCCGTGGGGATGCGCGAGCCCACCACCGCAATCGGCGCCTCGTCCGCGACCAGCTCCCCGCGCACGTAAAGCACCGGGGGCGGGTCCGGAATTTCGCGCAGCAGGCGCGGATAGCCAGGGTCGGTCATGGCGATCATCCGGCAGCCGGCCCGGCGGGCATCTTCCACTTCGGATGCGGCCGCCGCCGGAAGCGGATGTGTCCGGATGGCATGTGCCAGGCGCGGGGTGATGCCCTCCAGTTCCAGCAGCTCTGCGCTCGTTGCCGATAGCGCGGCCTGAGGCGAACCGAAGCGCTCCAGGAGCCGCTTGAACAGGTGATTGCCGACCCCCGGCACGCTCTTCAGCTGAAACCACCGCAGAATCTCTTCCACGCCTGCGATCCCTTCGTTCCGGTCTCCCCTTCGCGGGGAGAGTTGACCGCCTGCCGCTATAATGGAAAACCCCCTTGGAACCCAAGGGGGCGATGGCAATCGATCGGGGTGGTCGCTTGCGCGGTCTTACCGGCGCTTGCGGGCGCGTTCCTGCCACGTCAGCACGATCGAGCTGGCGACGTAGATCGACGAGTAGGTCCCGACCACAACGCCCACCAGGATGGCGAAGGCAAAGTCTCTGATGATTTCGCCGCCTAAAATGAATAAGGCCGCCACCACGACGAAGACCGTACCGGCGGTCAGGATGGTGCGGCTCAGCGTTTCGTTGACGCTGCGGTTGATGACGGCCGCGAGCGGGCTCTTGAGCAGTTTCTTGAGGTTCTCGCGGATGCGGTCGTAGACGATAATGGTGTCGTTCAGCGAATAGCCGATGATGGTCAGCAAGGCGGCGATCACGGTGATCGTGAATTCCTTTTCGGCGACCGAGAAGATCCCCACCGTGATGATCACGTCGTGAAGCAGCGCCACGATGGCGCCCAGGGCGTATTTAAGCCCCAGGACCCAAAAGAGCACCAGGGTCACGACCAGCGCGGCGAGGATGATGAGCGGCATGCTCACCCCGAAGGTGTACAGCCCGTAGACCGCCCCGCCGAGCACCACGGCCACGATTCCGCTTTGCGCCCACTTGAACTCGAAGCGGCCGGAAATGTAGATCGCGATAAAGGTCAGGGCGAAAAAGATGGCCAGCAGGGCTTTTTCGCGCAGGTCCTTGCCCACCTGGGGGCCGACCATCTCCACGCGCCGGATCTCCGCGGTCGCTCCGGAGGAAGCCTCCAGCGCCTTGCGCAGCGCGGGGATGAACTCGCCGGTGTTGACATCGGCGGCGTCGGTGCGAATCAGGACCTCGTTGTCCGCGGCCTCGCCCATGCGCTGAACGGTGGCGCCGGCGATGCCCAGTTCGCCCAACCCGTTCTTGATCCGGTCGATCGGTGCGGGCCGGTCGAACTTCACCTGGATCAGCGCCCCACCGGCGAAGTCGATGCCGTAGCGCGGCCCCCCGTGCCAGATCAGGGAAATGATGCTGAGCACGATGAGCGCACTCGAAACGGTGTAGGCGAGCTGGCGTTTGCCGACAAAGTCGATGTTGATTCCGGGCTTGATGATTTCCATGACAACGGTTCCTTATGGACGACGCGCAGCGCGCAGGAGGCGGCTGCGGATCAAATGCTCAGCTTGCGGACTTTGCGCGTGGTCAGCACATAGTCGAACACCAGCCGGGAGACCACGATGGCCGTGAACATGCTGGCGATTACCCCGATGCTCAAGGTGACGGCGAAACCTTTCACCGGGCCGGTGCCGAACTGGAAGAGCACCACGGCGGCGATCAGGGTGGTGAGGTTGGCATCCATGATGGTCGTGGTGGCCCGGTCGAAGCCCGAGTCGGTCGAAGCGCGCGGGGTTTTGCCTAAGCGCAGCTCCTCCCGGATGCGTTCGTAGATCAACACGTTGTTGTCCACGGCCATGCCGATGGTCAAAATGATCCCGGCCATGCCCGGCAGGGTCAACGTGGCCCCGAATGCCGCCAGCCCGGCCCCGATGAGCACGATGTCGAGCAGGACTTCGAACACGGCCAGAAGCCCCGCGAGCTTGTAGTAGACGCCCATGAAGATCAGCACCAACAGCGCGCCCACCGCCATCGACACCAGCCCGGCGCGGATGGAGTCCGCCCCCAGGGAGGGGCCCACGGTCCGCTCTTCCAGAATGGTGACGGGCGCCGGCAGGGCGCCGGCACGCAGCACAATGGCCAGATCGCGGGCTTCTTCCATGGTGAAGCGGCCGGTGATGCGGGCGCGGCCGCCGCCGATTTTCTCCTGGATGGTCGGGGCGGAGTAGACCTTGTTGTCGAGCACGATGGCTAGGCGTTTGCCGACGTTCTCGCCGGTGACCCGCTCGAAGACCCGCGCCCCCTTCTTGTCGAAGTCGATGGAGACGTAGGGCTCGCCGAACTGGGAGTCGATCTGGACACGCGCATCGGTCAGCGAGGCGCCGGTCAGCAGGGCGCTTTTGCGCACAAGGAAGGGCGTGCGGCTGGTGCGTTTGGTGGCGGCATCTTCGTCCACCTTGTACAGGACTTCGCTGCCGGGCGGCGGGCTGCCCTGCAGCGCGGCATTGACGTCGTGGGCCTCGTCCACCAGCTTGAACTCCAGCAGCGCGGTGCGGCCGATGAGGTCCTTGGCCCGGTCGGTGTCCTGGATGCCCGGCAGCTGGATCAGGATGCGGTTCTCCCCCTGGCGCCGGATGTCCGGCTCGGCGACCCCGAATTGATCGATCCGGTTGCGGATGGTCTCCAGGGCCTGGTCGACCGCCAGCTTTTTGATCTGCTCCGCGTCCGTGTCCGCCAGGTCGAGCACGAGGGCCAGGTTGTCGGCGTCCTCGTTTTGGATTTTCAGGCGCAGGTCCCGCAGCTCTTTGTCGAGCAGCTGCCTGAATTTGGCGACGTTTTCGCGGCCGCTGACCTGAACGGCGATCTTGGACGGCCCCGGACGCTCCAGGGTGAGGTTCTGGACTTGGCTCTTGCGCGCCAGGTCCCGTATCTCGAGGACGTTGCGGTCGATCGTGCTCTGGAGCGCTTTGGCCGTGTCGACCTCCAGCACGAGGTGCATCCCGCCCTGCAGGTCGAGCCCGAGATTGATTTTCGTGCGCGGCCACAGGTCTGTCTTGAAGGTGGGCAGGCAATAGACCACGGCGGTGACGATGACCGCCAGCACAATACCCAGTCTGACCGAAAAGCGTTTCAAGGCGTTATCCTTCTTTGCGGCATCACGGGGCGTCGGGCCGCATCCGGTCGGTGCGCAACGGCCTCAGACAAAAAGCAGCGCCGTCCCCGGCGGGGGCGGCGCTGCCGGTTTGTACACGGCGTTGCATTATTCCGGCTTGGCTTCAGGGGCTGGGCTGGACGATGGGATGACCGCCGACACGTTGGCGCGGTTGATTTTCACCCGGACCTTGTCGGCGATTTCCACCGTGAGGGTGGTTTCGTCGATGCCGGTCACCCGTCCGTGCAGGCCCCCGCTGGTGATGATACGGTCGCTTTTTTTCAGGGCGGCGACCATGCTGCGGTGCTCCTTGCTGCGCTTCTGCTGCGGGCGGATGAGCAGGAAATAAAAGATGACGAACATCAAAATCAGCGGGATGAAACTGGCAAACCCGCCGGCGCCGCCCTCCGGCGCCCCCCCCTGACCCATGGCGTAAGCGATATCGAACACGACTCAGCCCTCCTTAAAGAATGAAAAGTGCCGGTGGTATACAGAATTTCCCGATGAACGTCAAATCTTATCTTTACGTTCCCGGGTGTTGCTCAGGCGTCGGCGATGATTCGGCTCTCGCCCGGCACCAGGCCGGGGTCGCCCTGGATCTCGATGCTGATGCGGCGCCGGGTTTCGAACTCGAGGAGGTCCCGGCGCTTGCGGTTGAGCAGGTACTCCGCCACGGCCACCGGCACAAAGGCCCTGACGCGGGCGACATCGGCCTTGAAGTTCTCCATACCGAGCTTGCGCAGGAAGCCGATGCCCAGGGTCTCGGTGGAGGCAATCAGACCCTTGCCCAAGCACTGCCGGCAGACGATGTGACTGCCGAATTCGATCGAGGGGTGGATCCGCTGGCGGGACATCTCCAGCAGCCCGAACTTGGAGATGCGTCCCACGCGGGTGCGGGCCTTGTCCGTTTTCAAGTGGGCCTTCAGGGCGCGCTCGACCTCGGCGCGGTGTTTGGCGTCCTTCATGTCGATGAAGTCGATCACGATGAGCCCGCCCAAATCGCGCAGGCGCAGCTGCCGCGTGATCTCCTCGGCTGCCTCCAGGTTGGTCTGGAAGGCGGTCTGCTCGACGGACTTCTCGTGGGTGGATTTGCCGGAGTTGACGTCGATGGTGACCATGGCCTCGGTGGGCTCGACCACGATCGAGGCCCCGGACTTCAGCCGCACCCGGTTTTCGAAGATCGAGGCGATCTGCTCCTCGAGTTGAAACTTGGAGAAAAGGGGTTTTTCCCCGTCGTAGAGCTTCACGGTCTGGCTCTGCTTGCTGGCGAAGATTTCCACCAGCTCCTGGACCTCCCGGAACACGTTGGGCTCGTCGATAAGGATTTCGGAGACCTCGGCGGTGAAGGAATCGCGGATCGAGCGCAGCACGAGGGCCCGCTCCTTGTAGAGCAGGGCCGGCGCCTTTTCCGCCATGACCTTGGCCTTCATGGTCTTCCACAGGCGCATCAGTTCCTTGAGGTCCTTGGAAATCATGGTCTTCGAGCAGCCCATCCCCGCTGTGCGCACGATGACCCCGTAGCCATCGGGGATCTCCAGCTCGGCAACAATCGCCTTGAGCCGGGCGCGCTCGGTCTCGTCCTCGATCTTGCGCGACACGCCCTTCACCGAGTGGCCCGGCATCAGCACCACGTGCCGGCCCGGCAGGGAGAGCTGGGTCGTCAGCATTGCGCCCTTGTTCATGATCGGGTCCTTGATGACCTGCACCAGCAGCTCCTGGTTGCGTTTCACCAGCCGCTGCAGCGGCGCGCTCCCGTCGTCCTCCTCGTGGTAGTAGTCTTCGTGGATGTCGTGTTTCTGCAAAAACCCGTGGCGATCGGCGCCGTAGTCGACGAAGACGGCCTGGAGGCTGGGCTCGATCCGGGCGATGATGCCCTTGTAGATGTTGCCCTGGGTGATCTCCCGCGCGGCACTCTCGATGCGGAACTCCTCCAGCCGTCCGTCCTTGACCGTGGCGACCCGCACCTCGCCCGGGTCGTTCGCATTGATCAGTATTTTATGGCTCATGGGGCAGTTACCTCAACTCTCTCAATCAATTCAGGGTGTTCCTGAAATTATTGTGCTGCTTCCATAGGGGATCGGCACAGACAAGTCAATCGATTTCTCCCGCTGCCGGGTGTTTCGGCAGCGCTTGCACTTCGGGGCATCTTATGGCAGTAATCCGTTTTTAGCAACCCGCAGCCTGAGCGCGGCGTGTCCGCCCGCCGTCCGGCAAAGACCCGACCATCAGAAGGGACGTCGTTTTTCCCATGGAAGACCGCTACGATCCAAAGAGCATCGAGCCCGCATGGCAGCGCCGCTGGCAGGAGGAAAACCTGTTCCGCGTCACGGAAGACCCCAGCCGGCCCAAGTATTACCTGCTGGAGATGTTCCCCTACCCCTCGGGCAACATTCACATGGGCCACGTGCGCAACTATACGATCGGCGACGTGGTGGCGCGCTATAAGCGCATGCGCGGCTTCAACGTGCTGCACCCGATGGGGTGGGACGCCTTCGGCATGCCGGCCGAAAATGCCGCCATCGCCAACCGCACCCACCCGGCGCGCTGGACCTATGCCAACATCGACACCATGCGCGCCCAGCTCAAGCGGCTGGGGTTCAGCTACGATTGGCAGCGGGAGCTGGCCACCTGCACGCCGGGGTACTACCGCTGGGAGCAGTGGCTGTTTTTACGCATGCTGGAAAAGGGGCTGGCCTTCCGCAAGGAGTCCTACGTCAACTGGTGCGACCCCTGCCAGACCGTGCTGGCCAACGAGCAGGTGGAGGCCGGGGCCTGCTGGCGCTGCGGCACGCCGGTGCACCAGAAGAAGCTCTGGCAGTGGTTCTTTCGGATCACCCGCTACGCCGAAGACCTGCTCGCCTACTGCGACCGGCTGCCCGGCTGGCCGGAGAAGGTCATCACCATGCAGCGCAACTGGATCGGCCGCAGCACGGGCGCCGAAATCCGGTTTCCGCTCGAGACGGGCCAGGGGGAGATCGCAGTGTTCACCACCCGCCAGGACACCGTGTTCGGCGCCACCTTCATGTGTCTGGCGCCCGAGCACCCGCTGGTGCCCGAACTCTGCAGCGGCCGGCCGCAGGAAGCGGAGGTGATGGCCTTCGTGGAGCGCATCTCGCGCCAGGACCGCTCCGATCGGGCGCTCGAGGGCTACGAGAAGGAAGGCGTCTTCACCGGCGCCTATTGCCTCAACCCCATGAGTGGACGCCGCATGCCCGTTTTCACCGCCAACTTCGCCCTGATGGCCTACGGCACCGGCGGCGTCATGTCGGTCCCGGCCCACGACCAGCGCGATTTCGAATTCGCCCGGAAGTACGGGCTGGAGATCGTCGTCGTGGTCACGCCCCCGGAGCACCGGCTGGACCCCGACGCCATGACCGAGGCCTACACGGGGGAAGGCCGTATGGTGAACTCCGGCGCCTTCGACGGACTGGCCAACACCCAGGCCAAGGAGGCCATCGCCGACCACTTGGAGCAGAAAGCGCTCGGTCGACGCACCGTGAGCTTCCGCCTGCGGGATTGGGGTATTTCCCGGCAGCGCTACTGGGGGGCGCCCATCCCCGTGATCCACTGCGACGTCTGCGGCGTGGTACCCGTGCCCGAATCGGACCTGCCGGTGGTGCTCCCGGAGGGTGCGGACCTGCTCGCAGGCGGCCGCTCGCCGCTGCCCGAGCTTGAATCCTTCGTACGGGTCGACTGCCCGGCTTGCGGCCAGCCGGCCCGGCGCGAAACCGACACGATGGACACGTTTGTGGAGTCCTCCTGGTATTTCGAGCGCTTCTGCAGCCCGGACTGCGAACGGGGCATGTTCGACCCGGAGGCGGTGGCCTACTGGATGCCGGTGGACCAGTACATCGGCGGCGTCGAGCACGCCATCCTGCACCTGCTCTACTCGCGGTTCTACACGCGGGTGCTGCAGGAGGAAGGCCTGCTCGCCTTCAAAGAGCCGTTTACGCGGCTGCTCACCCAGGGCATGGTGTGCAAGGAGACGGTCTCCTGCCCCGAGCACGGCTTTCTTTTCCCGGCCGATGTCGGCCCCGGCCCCTCCGGCGCCCCGAGCTGCGCGCAGTGCGGCCGGCCGGTGCAGGTGGGGCGGGTGGAAAAAATGTCCAAGTCCAAGCGCAACGTCATCGACCCCAACACCCTGCTGGACCGCTATGGGGCCGACACGACCCGGCTGTTCTGCCTGTTCGCCGCCCCGCCGGAAAAGGACCTCGAGTGGAGCGAGCAGGGGGTGGACGGCAGCTTTCGGTTCCTGAACCGGGTTTGGCGGCTGGCGGCGGATTGGATGGACACGGTGCGGGGGGTTGCACCGTTTGATGGCCCGCCGGAGGCGCTGGAGGAGGGCTTGAGGCCGCTGCTGCGCAAAACCCACCTGACCATCCGCAAAGTGACGCGGGACATCGAGGACCGGTTTCACTTCAACACGGCCGTCAGCGCCATCATGGAGCTCCTTAACGACATGGGGCTTGCGGCCCCGGCGCCGGGCCGCGCTCATCAGGCCCAGGTCATGCGCCTGGCGCTCGAATCGTTGACGCTCATGCTGGCCCCGATCGTCCCGCACATCGCCGAGGAGCTGTGGCGGCGGCTGGGCAACGAGGAGAGCATTCTCCGGGCGGCATGGCCGCAATGGCGCGAGGCGGCGATCGAACAGGAAACGGTTCTGATCGTGGTCCAGGTGAACGGAAAGCTCCGCAGCCGCATCCGTCTGCCCGTCGATCTCGCGGACGAGGAGGTATCGGCGAGAGCCCTGGCGGAAGATGGCGTTCAGAAGTTCGTGCAGGGCCGGCCGGTCAAAAAGCTCATCGTGGTCAAAAACAAATTGGTCAATGTTGTGATCTGAACATGGTATTTTGCCGGCGCACTACGTTGCGAAGCCGGCTTGGGGAGGCGTCGAGGACTTCTATGAGGCCCCGATGGTGGTGGAAAAGAAGCATCCCGGCGGCAGGCGGTCTGCTCCTGGTGGTGCTGCTGGGTGCGTCCTGCGGGTACCGGTTTCAAAGCGCGGGCAACATTCCCGAAGGGCTCGAACCCATCTTCATCGATGTGTTTGAAAATCGCACCAACAATGCCGGTCTGGAAACCACGGTGACCAACGCCGTCGTGGTCGAATTCACCCGGCGCCACCGATCCGCGCTGACGTTCAATTCCGCCACGGCAAGCGTGGTTATGAAGGGCGTGATCCGCTCCGTTGACATCCAGAGCATATCCACCCGGGGCCGGGACGTCACCGGCGAGCGGCGCGTCAGCCTGAATGTGGATGTGCAGTTGGTTACACCCGAGGGGAAAGTCGCCTGGGCGGCCAGAAATCTCACCGACAACGAAAGCTTCCCGGTGACCGGCGACAAATTCGCCAACGAAGAGCGGCAGCGCGCGGCGCTGGCCTTCGTTGCGGTGCGCATCGCCGAGCGGATCTACAGCCGGCTCACCGACGATTTCTGATCTGTCTTAAAAAAAACACCGGGGCAGCTGCCGTGCAACGGCCGCCCCGGTGATCGTGAGAGTTGCGGTTGTGGTCGGCAGATTCAGGCCGGCTGTTTGTTCATCAGCTTGGAAAGGCGCGAGATCTTGCGTGCGGCGGTGCGTTTGTGCAGCGCGCCTTTCTTGGCCGCCTTGGCGACGATGGATTTGGCGGCATCCAGGTCTTGCGGGGTGACCGAATTGCCGGCGACGGCCAGACGCACGCGCTTCACGACGTTTTTGACCTGGGTCCGGTTCGTGCGGTTGCGCAGGCGTCGCTCGTCGCTCTGACGGGCGCGTTTGATGGCGGATTTGTGGTTGGCCAAGCTCTTTGCTCCTTTCGGTAAATTCTGATAAATTTTTTTTACTAATAAATTCGAACCGACCTGTCAAGCCAATTCTTTGTGACGCACTCCGATCTCACACCCCGCGCCCCAGCCGGCGATTCGACGGCTGTCGCGGTTGAGAACCTGCGCCTGACCCGGGCGGCCGGCAGCGTGGCGTTGGCGACGATAGCCAGCCGCCTGCTGGGATTTTTGCGCGACCTCCTCATCGCCTGGGGTCTCGGCACCGGTTTCGGCTCGGACGCCTTCCTGGCCGCATTTCGCATCCCCAACCTCTTTCGGCGGCTTTTAGGCGAAGGCAGCCTGAGCTCGGCCTTCGTTCCGGTGTTGACCGAGACCCTCTCCAAGGGCGGCCGGAGCGATGCGCAGCGCCTGGCGGCCTCTGCCGCCCGGATCCTGGCGATCGCGCTGGCGGCCGCCTGCCTGCTGGGGATGCTGGTATCCCCGGGCATTGTCCACGTTTTAGCCCCGGGCTTCTCCGGCGCCAAGTTCGAGCTCACCGTCAGCTTGACCCGCCTGATGCTGCCCTATCTCGTGGCAGCCGGGATGGCCGCCCTGTGGATGGGGACGCTCAACGTTTTCGGCAGCTTTGCCGCACCGGCCCTCACCCCCGCCCTGCTCAACATCGCCATGATCGCCGGTCTGCTAGGGCTGGCCCCGTTGATGATCCGGCCCGAGAAGGCGCTGGCCCTGGCGGTTCTGGCCGGCGGGTCTGCTCAACTGGTGTTCCTGTCGGTTTGCGT
>JBGSTS010000063.1:0-4649 GCA_041736435.1 Desulfobacterales bacterium
CCTCCCGCTGCACGGCATCGGCCGGGATGGCGCGAACGAAGCGGATTTCCCGGCGGGCCTGGGCGTAGACGGACTCGAAGTCCCGTCCGAAGTTCTGGATGTCGATGTAGAAGATCGTGATCTCAAGTGCCGGCTGGCGACGCTTGACCAGCCGCGCCGCGCGCACGGCCGCCGCGCAGCAGAATGCGGAGCACCACAGGTGGCCGAGGGCTGCGTCCCGGCTGCCCACGCACTGGATGAAGGCCATGCGGGATGGTTCAGCGCCGTTCGAGGGTCTGCGGATCCTGGGGCCTGAGCGCAGCAGGCCCTCGAGTTCCAGGTTGGTGATCACGTCCGGAAACTGGCCGTAGCCGTAAGGCTTGCCGGAAGGGTCGAAGGTCCGGAACCCGGTGGCGAGTACCACGGCATCGGCTTGGCGTGCCGCCGGGCGGGCGGGTGCCCCTTCCTGGGCGTGCGGCTCGAGCGTGTAGGCATAATGACGATCACGGCGGATGTCGGACACGCGGCAGGCGGTGTGCAGGCGGATGCGGGGGTGGGTGCCGGCCGCGGCGATCGTCTGGGCAGCCAGACAGGCACCGCACTTGACGCAACGGTCGAGCGCTTTGCAGGAAAGTCGGGCGGCGTGCCCGCCGATGGTAACGTCCTTTTCGACGACGTCCACCTCGAAGCCACGCTGCGCCAGGGCCACGGCCGCGGTCAGGCCGCCGATACCGCCTCCGATGATGAGAACCCGCTGATCCGTCATGGTTTCAACGCCCGGGGGCAACCGGGCATGTCCTAAGTAGTGCCCACCCACAAACGACGTCTTTCGGCCCTTGCCGGCGTTCTCGCTCTTCGCAATCCTCGGCATAGATTGACTACGCCTCCGGTTGCGAAATCGCTGCGGCCTTGGCCTGGACCGAAATTCACCATTTTTGGATAGACACTAAGAATCATTTGACGATATTCAGAATTTCTTTGAACACCGGGCCTTCGGCGACCCTCAGCAGTTCGAAAAGGGCCGTTTCGACGCTGGTGATCGCTGCGCCGGCCGCGCGGCACTTTTCCAGGCCGATACGCGTGTTCTGCGGGGTGCGCGACGAGCAGGCGTCGGCCACCACCTCAACCGCGAACCCGGCGGCGGTGAGATCCGTGGCCGTCTGGTAAACGCAGATGTGGGCTTCGATTCCCGATATCAGCACATTGCGTCGCCCGCTGGCGCGCAGGGCGAGCATGCAGCCCTCGTTCTGGCCGCAGCTGAAGCTGAACTTGCTGATCGGCGCCACACCGGTCAGCAATCCCGCGAGCTCAGATATGGTGGGGCCGAGGCCCTTCGGGTTCTGTTCGGCCCAGACGACCGGGACTCCCAACGCCCGGGCGCCTCTGACCAGCCGCTGGGCATTGGCGAGCAGCTCTTCCTTGGCATGTATCGACCGGAAAAGCTTCTCCTGGATGTCGACGATCAGAAGCAGGGTCTCCTGCGGGCTCAGCATGCGGCGATCCTCGCGACGCTTTAGAAAAAACGGCCTCAGGCATCGAATTGCCTCGGCCGTGGCTGAGGTAGATCCAACCGATTTTATTAAGGGCATATCCGTCCCTTGTCAATCAAAAAAAAACATCTGCCGTGAAGTAACTTGCTAGTTTAGGACTTTGATGATAACTACTTAAAATAATGTAAAAAGTATAATTTATTGGCTTTTGAATCAGGTGTCGACTCAACGCAACCGGACAAATGCGCCCAGGCGGAATTCCACATAAATCCGATATGATGATCGTCCTGATCGACGTGCACAAGTGGTTCGGGGCGTTGCATGTGCTCAAGGGGGTCGACCTGGCCGTCAGCCGGCAGGAGCGCATCGTCATCTGCGGCCCCTCGGGCTCGGGCAAGTCCACCCTGATCCGCTGCATCAACCGCCTCGAGGAGCACCAGCGCGGCCGGATCGTGGTCGACAATATCGAATTGACCAACAACGCCCGTAACGTCGAGAAGGTCCGGGCCGAAGTCGGCATGGTGTTCCAGCTCTTCAACCTGTTTCCTCATCTGACCATCATGGAGAACCTGACCCTGGGCCCGATCTGGGTGCGCAAGATGCCGAAAAATGAGGCCGAGGAGACTGCCATGCACTTTCTGGCGAAGGTGCACATCGCCGAGCAGGCGCGCAAATACCCGGGGCAGTTATCCGGCGGCCAGCAGCAGCGCGCGGCCATTGCCCGCAGTCTGTGCATGTCGCCCAAGGTGATGCTCTTTGACGAGCCGACCTCGGCCCTCGACCCGGAGATGGTCAAGGAGGTCCTGGACGTCATGATCGAACTGGCCGAGGAGGGGATGACCATGATCGTGGTGACGCACGAAATGAACTTCGCCCGGCGGGTCGCCCACCGGGTGCTCTTCATGGACAGAGGGGTGATCGTGGAGGCCAGCACCCCGGAGGCGTTTTTCGCCGCCCCCCGTTACGAGCGCACGCGCCGGTTCCTGAGCCAGATCATCCACTGAGGCTATTGCGCTTGCATTTTGAGCCTTCAACCCGTAATCACCACCAGACGCTAAACACTCACAACCAAACAGCAGGCACCACCCGCCATGAAACCAATCGTCGCCATCATGGGTCGGCCCAACGTGGGCAAGTCGACCCTCTTCAACCGCCTCACCCGGACCCAGGACGCTCTGGTGGACGATGTCCCCGGCGTGACCCGCGACCGGCACTACGGCCACGCCGTCTGGAATGAGGTCGAGTTCCTGGTGGTCGACACCGGTGGGTTTGCCGACGACGACGAGTTCTCCAAGGAGATCCGCCTTCAAATTTTTCAAGCCATCGAGGAAGCCGACGCCATTCTGCTCGTCCTGGACGGCAAGACCGGGCTCTCCCCTTTCGACCGCGAGCTGCTCGACATCCTGCGGAGCTCCCGCAAGCCCATTTTTTACCTGGTGAACAAGATCGACGGCTTAAGGGAGGAATCGCGTCTGGCGGAATTCTACCGGTTGGGGGTCGAGCCGCTTTACCCGGTTTCGGCCGAGCACCGCTACGGGGTCGGAGATTTGCTCGACGACCTGGTGAAGGCACTTCCCCGGTCCCCCGCGGATGCGGGCGAGCCGGGAGCAGAGGAGATGATCGGCCTATCCGTCGTCGGGCGCCCGAACGTCGGCAAATCCTCCCTGATCAACCGCATCCTCGGGCAGCAGCGCCTGTTGGTGAGCGCCACCCCCGGCACGACTCGGGATTCGATCGACACGGTTCATCGCCGTGGGGACGCGACCTACCTGATGATCGACACGGCCGGCATCCGCCGCAAGGGCAAGGTTTCGCGCAAGCTGGAGAAGTTTTCGGTGATAAAGGCGCTGCGAAGTCTGGAGCGCTGCGACGTTGCGCTGATCGTCATGGATGCCGGGCAAGGAGTCACCGACCAGGACATCACCGTGGCCGGCTATGCCTTCGACCGCGGCTGCGGGTGCGTTCTGGTGCTGAACAAGTGGGACCTAGTTGAGAAAAGCGGCAGCGCGGAGCGCACCCTCCTTGAGCAACTGCGGCGCCAGGCGAAGTTTCTGAGTTTTGCCCCGGCATTGACCGTTTCCGCCCTGAGCGGCCGGCGGGTGAGCAAGATTTTCGGGGTGGTCGACACGGTCTATGCGCAGTACTGCCGCAGGATCGCCACGGCCGAGCTGAACCGCCTGCTGGAGGCGGCCCTTGCGAAAACCCCTCCGCCGCTGCACCGGGGCCGGCCGGTCAAGTTCTACTACAGCACCCAGGTCGGCTCCAAGCCGCCGACCATCGTTTGCTTCGTCAACCACCCGGAGGCGGTGCACTTCTCCTACAAGCGCTACCTGCTCAATCAGCTGCGGGAGCAGGCGGGGTTGGACCAAGCCCCGCTGCGCCTGTTTTTCCGGGAACGACAGCGGCGGGAACGCAGGGGATGACGGCGCCATCGATGGCCGATGGTCTGCCCCCGGCAGATGGCACTTTCGAATCCTTCCGGGGTGCCGCGGTATTGCCAAGACCGCTTGACGCTTGAAGTTGGCAGCCGGCAGCGGGGGAATCGCCTTTTTCGAGCTTCGAGCCTCGAGCTGATGGTATGGACATCTTCGAGCACCACGCGCAGGAGGCGGCCGATGCGGTTAGGCCTCTGGCGGAGCGCATGCGCCCACGACGCTTGGACGAGTTTGTCGGCCAGCGCCACCTCGCGGGGGAGCAGGGGCTCATCCGGCAGGCGGCCCTCGCCGACCGGGTCTTCTCCATGATCCTCTGGGGGCCGCCCGGGTGCGGCAAGACCACTCTCGCGCACATCATCGCCGGCGAGACCCGGGCCCACTTCGTGCACTTCTCGGCGGTGCTTGCCGGGGTCAAGGAGATCCGCGCGGTCATCGAAGCGGCCCGCACCCAGCAAACCCTTCACCGGCGACGCACGGTGCTCTTCGTCGACGAGATCCACCGCTTCAACAAAGCCCAGCAGGATGCCTTTCTGCATCACGTGGAAAGCGGGCTGATCACCCTGATTGGTGCGACCACCGAAAACCCCTCCTTCGAGGTGATCGCCCCCTTGCTCTCGCGCTGCCGGGTGGTGACCCTGGAGCGGCTCTCCGAGGCGGATATCGCCGCGATCATCGCCCAGGCGCTGGTGGACGAGGAGCGGGGGCTGGGCCGATCGGGCATCGGGCTCGAGGCGGACGCGGCGGC
>JBGSTS010000098.1:0-7349 GCA_041736435.1 Desulfobacterales bacterium
GCGCGCGCGGCATCACCGCCGCCTGCGCTTTAGAGCTGGCGCGCAGGGTCCGCCCCCGCCTTGTCCTGCTGGGCCGTTCGCCCGAGCCCCTCCCCGAGCCGGAGTGGATGAACGCAATGGACGCGGAGGCGGAGATCAAAACCGCGCTGATTCAAAACGAATTCACCGGTGCAGCGGTTCGGCCGGCGGATGTCGAGAAGCGCCTCAGACAGCTTCTGGCAAACCGGGAGATCTCGCACTCTATCGCGGCCATTCAAGCCGCCGGAGCTGCGGTACGGTATTATGCCGTGGATGTGCGCAACGCCGGGCAGGTTCAGTCCGCTCTGGCGGATGCCCGGTCGCACTTTGGGTCGATCCGCGGTCTGATCCACGGTGCCGGGGTATTGGAAGACCGGCTGATCGCCGCAAAGAGCATGGAACAGTTCGAGCGGGTGTTTACGACCAAACTGAACGGGTTCCGGTCGCTGCTCGACGCATCCGACCCGGACGAGTTGAAGGCCATTGTCATCTTCTCCTCGATCACCGCCCGCATCGGCAACCGGGGCCAGGCCGATTACGCCATGGCCAATGAGGCGCTGAACAAACTGGCCCAGGCCGAATCCCGCAAGCGGCCCGACTGCCGCGTGGTCTCCATCAACTGGGGGCCTTGGGAATGCGGCATGGTGACCGCCCCCATCAAACGCGAGTTCGAGCGCCAGGGGGTCACCCTGCTGCCGGCCTCCGAAGGAGCCCTCTCCCTGATCCGTGAACTGAGCCGGCCCGCCGGCGCCCCGGTCGAAGTGGTGATCGGGGGAACGTTGAACCCCGCCGGTATGGAGATTGCCGCGGAAACCCCGAGGCAGCGCCTCAATATCCTCTTCGAGCGCGAAATCGATCTGGCGTCCTACCCGGTGCTCAGCTCCCATGTCATTGACGGCAAACCGGTCGTACCCATGGCGCTGATGGCGGAGCTTTTCGGGCACGGCGCGCTGCACGAAAACCCGGGTTTGATCCTGCACGGTCTCGAGGACATGCGCATCCTGAGCGGCATCCGGTTGGACAAACACGCCAAGCTGATCCGCCTCCTGGCCGGAAAAGCCCTGCGCAAAAACGGCCACTTCGAGGTGGAGCTCGAGTTGAGAAACGGCGTACGCGAGGGCAAGGACGTCCTGCACTGCCGCGCCAGAGCGATCCTGGCCGAGGGCTACGCACCGCCGCCGGCCTACCGCGTGCCCGAGGCGCTGGCCTGCAACCACTATCCACGTTCGGCGGCCGAAATCTACGAAAAAATCCTGTTCCACGGCCGCCACCTTCAAGGTCTGCGCACGATCCGCTGCTGCACCCCGCAGGGCATGGTGGCCGAGGCCTCCGGCGCCCCGGCCCCGGGCCAGTGGATGGCCTCCCCCCTGCGCAACACCTGGCTGGCGGACCCGCTGGTGCTCGACGCCGCCTTCCAGATGGCAAGCCTGTGGTGCTACGAGCAGCACGGGTGTGTGTCGCTGCCCAGCCATGCCGCTTCTTACCGGCAGTTTCGGCAGGCATTCCCCAGCGAGGACATCACGGTGGTCCTCGAGGTGCGCAGCGTAACCGAAAAGAAAATGCGCGGGGACTTTATGTTTCTGGATGCAAAGGGGGAGGTCGTCGCCCGCTTGACCGGCTGCGAGGCGGTCATGGACCCGATTTTAAACCGGGCCTTCAAACCGGAGGGCAACCTTTAGAAGCGCGCGGCATCACCGCAGTCCGCAGTCGAACCAGAACGCCGTTTGCGGGGATCCCGCAAGCGGCGTTTGATTAACGCTTGAAAAAATTCGGTGCGGGTGCCGGACATCTGACGGGATGCCGATAGTATTGAACAAGAATGGGCGCGCAGCATGCCCGGATGGTTGAGTTCAGCCTACCATCCGGTTCACTGAGACCGGCATACAGGGCAGTTCGTAGGTCTCCAAGGTCCCGATGTAGGTCTTACAGGGCTGGCAGAACTTCTTGGGCGTTCCCCGGCCCGCCCAGAGCAGTTTCATGCGGTGGGAGCAACCGCACCGGGGGCATGTGCACTCCATGGTGATGCCGTCCTCACCGGGCTGATACGGCACCTCGTCATAGTCCGCCACAACGCGTAATCCCGATTTTTTCGCCCGCATCGTTGAACCTCCCCTTTATGGTTTCGGCGCGGCATACTTCCGAAGCAACTCCCGGATGGCCTCCTCCAGAAGTTCACCCAGCGACTTGTCCGTGTCGACCGCCAGGTGCTTGAGCGCCTTGAGAAGCGTATCGTCGATCCGCGTGGAAAAGGTCTTCTTGTGCTTCATGCTTGAAATAATAAAATAAATAATTAATTTTTACAAGCTTTATTTATTATATTTTTAATTTAATAAATTTTTTCTTTTTTTCTTTAATTTAATAACAAGATTGCCACTGGGGCAAGGCGAGTGGAATGCAGGTGGTATGGTATTCTATGAGGATCGAGGCGGCCGGGGAAAAAGGGCGGTCAAAGTCCGGCCCGGTGCTTAACGCGCAGAAGCCCCGGGCTTTGGTGCAGGTACATCAAGGAGGAGCTACATCCGGCGGAAATGAAATAGGTTTCGAGCAGGTCGAAAAGCACCGGCCGGTCCGGCCACGTGAAGCGTTTCCGTTCCCGTTCGAATCCCGCCCACTCGCTCTGCAGTTCGGGACGAGCGCCGAAAACTCTCGCCTTGGCCGGATTACAGAGAAACATCTGGCACACAATCGGCTTG
The DNA here is from genome assembly GCA_041736435.1 of Desulfobacterales bacterium. Lineage (GTDB taxonomy): Bacteria > Desulfobacterota > Desulfobacteria > Desulfobacterales > SpSt-501 > SpSt-501. The sequence goes on from JBGSTS010000098.1 coordinate 2,712, forward strand.
ACCCGCCACAAACAGCCTTGCTCCCCGAGGTAGACGCACTTCAAGCCGGTGTTTTCGGTCTGAAGCGCCGTGACGAGCAGCTCGATCTCACGCTGACCGGAGTGCAGCAGGTTGATGACCACGTCGGCAAAAAAAGTCACAATCCCTTCCCGCGAACAGCAGGCGCTGAGCCGGCTCCGGTAACAGGTGCTGCTGCAGACGGCGCCGAAATTAAGATCCAGGAATTCATCCATCCGGCGGCGGAAGGCCATATAGTCGGCAATCTGCGCCCGCAGCCGATCCCGCTCGGTGTTCGGCATGGACTTCAGATGCATGCGCACGAGGCGAAGCGCCTCCAACTGTTCGGCCTGGTAGCTGCTGTTCATAATCGGCTCGGTCGCCGGCCCCTCCAAGGCATTGGTATCGGCACCGCCGCCGCCGAACTTGAGCGCATCAGGTGGCCGCAGGCGCTACGCTTTTTAAAAAATCAACCAGCGCGCGGTTGAAGATTTCGGGGTGCTCGACGTTGGCCAGGTGCATGGCCGCCGTAACGACCTCCAGGCGGGAGCCGGGGATACGCTCGTGGATGGCCTGGGATGCGGAGACGGGCGTGCCGGGATCGTCGGCGCCGACCAAGACGAGCGTGGGCAGGCTGATGCACCGGAGCTGGTCAAGATAATTCAATTTCCGAATGGCCTCGGTGCACCCCACGTAGCCGGCCACCGGGGTGGCCAGGAGCTGGCGCCGGATCCGGTCCACGCCGGGCGGGCGGTCTTTCAGAAAGCCCGGGGTAAACCAGCGGGCCAGCGTACCCTCGACCAGCGCCTGCATGCCCTCGGCCTGCGCCGTGTCGATGCGCGCCTGAATGGCCGGCTGTGCGGTCTCCGGCATGGCCGCGGCGGTGCTGCACAGACACAGGCTCAGCAGACGGTGCGGATGGCCAAGGGCAAGCCCCTGCGCGATCATGCCGCCCATAGAGAGGCCTACGAAATGCACCCTGGGGATCTCGAGCGCATCCAGCAGGGCGGCGGCGTCCTCCACCAGCTCGTCCAGCCGGTAGGGAGGAGGGGGCGCTTCGCTGCCGCCGTGGCCGCGGGTGTCGTAGCGCAAGACCCGAAAATCGGATTGTAGGGCAGCCAGCTGGTAATCCCACATGGACATCCCCGACGCGAGCGAGTGGCTCAACATCACCACGGGTTGGGTTGACGCCCCGCAAAGCTCATAGTGGGTCACGATGGTCCTGGTGCGGATCGGTATGCTCATGCCCGCCCTCCCCTCTCAATTTCGGCCTGTCGCCGGATCGTCGATGACCCGACGCAGCAGGTGCGCTAATTTTTTGGAGTCGTGCCGCACGATTCCCCCCGAGGTGTCGAGCAGGTCGTCGGCGTAAACGCGGCGGCGACCCCAGCAACGCTCCTGCGGATCGATCTGCACCACCTCGGCCTTCTGCGCACCGTATTTGGCCAGAACCGACGCCTCGGGCGCTGCCGTGTTGCAGAGAACCGCGTCGACCTCCCGGCCCATGAAGCCTTCTAAACAGGCCACAAAATCCCACCCGCTGAAATTGTGGGTTTCGCCGAACTTGGTCATGATGTTGAGCACGTAGAGCACCTTGGCGCGGCTTTTCTGAAAGGCCTCCTTCACCCCGGGAACGATCAGCCCGGCAACGATGCTGGTGAACAGGTCGCCCGGGCCGATGACGATGTAATCGGCCCACCAGGCAGCGTCGATCACGGGCGGGTAAACCGAAATCGACTCGCTGTGATGGGGCACCAGGAAGACATCCCGGATTTTCTCCCGCTGGGTCCCGCGCGGCACGTCGATGGCTTTTTCGCCGAAAATCCGCGTGCCGTCGGTGAGCTCGGCCACCAGCGTGGCCTGGTCGATCGTCACCGGCAGGATCCGGCCGCGCACGTCCAGGATCTCCGCCAGGGCCTGGACCCCGGCCGGGAAGCTTTCGGTGTAGCGCGAGAGCATGGTCAGCAGCAGGTTTCCGGCGTTGTGGCCCTTCAGGCGCCGGTCTTCTATGAACCGCTTGAGCAGCAGTCCGCGGGCCATGTCTCGGTGCGGGGAGAGGGCCACGATGCACTTGAGGATGTCCCCCGGCGGCAGAATGCCGAATTCATCCCGCAGCCGGCCGGTGCTGCCGCCGCTGTCGACCATCGACACCACCGCCGTGATGTCGATCTGCTCCAGGTCCCGCAGGCCGGAGAGCAGTGCAAACTGCCCGCTGCCGCCGCCGAGGGTCAGAACCTTAGTGGGTTTGGAGTGCATGGGTGTGGGGTTCGGGGTTCGGGGTTTGGGGTTCAGGGTTCAGGACTCACACATTCCTTGCTACCTTCAACGCATCATGCCGCGAGGGTTGGGCTCAACAGCGCATCCACCCACTCGAGGTCGAGCTCCGTCAGCTTGCCGGGCAGCGGCCGCCCGGTTTGCGGGTCGCAGCCGACAATGGTGTAGTAGATCTCGACGGCTTTCTGGAACTCCTCCCGGGAGAAGATGCGCTCCCCGGACCGGGGGCCGTTGGGTTTGGGATCGAAGAGACGGCCCGGAATGCGGTCGTCGCGGATCGAAAACCCCTCGCGGCTGTTGAAGGCGCGCGCCAGGATCGAGGATCGCTCGGCGGCCTTCATGAGGTCATAAAGGCTCGCGTTCCAGCCGGTGACCGCCCGGATGCAATCCTCCAGGGTCTCCAGCGGCATGACCCCGCGGGGCGCAAAGCCGAAAACGCAGAGTCCGAGCGAATCCAGCATCCGCCAGAATTTTTCGAGGGCGGCCAAGGCGCGCACCTTGTCAGTGGACAGGCTGGTGGCGGGCATCGGCCGATAGATACCCAGCGCGTTGGCCGACTGGAAGGAAAATGACGTTTCGTCCACGAAAGAAGGGTCGTGCGGAGCGTTCATGTGATCCGCCCCGTAGGTGCTCAAGGCATAGCTCAAGCCCACGCCGGCCTTGATGCGCGGGTCGTGCAGGGCCAGCTCCTGGCCCTTGACGCACATGCAGAAAGGCGCGTCGGCGACCCCCCAACGTTCGGCCAGCCGGGCCGAGCCCTCGGCCAGCGCATCACCGAACCCCTCCCGGCGGGCGATCATTTCCAGCAGCTTCAGCAGCAGCCCGGGGTCACCGAAGCGCAGTTCGATGCCGCCGGTGTCGGTGGTCGTGATAATGCCTTTCTCGAAACACTCGCAGGCGAAGGCGATGGTCATGCCGGCCGAAATGGTGTCGATGCAGTAACGGTCGCAGATTTCGTTGCCCTTGGCCACCACCCGCAGGTCCGTAATGTTCAGGTTCGAGCCCAGGGCGGCGATGGTCTCGTACTCGGGCCCGCCGTAGCGCGAATCGACGCCGTAGACCGGGTCCTCTAAGGCGATGACCCGTTTGCACATGATGGGGCAGGCATGGCAGCCCTTGCGTCGCTTCAGGAGCAGCGAATTGTAGGCTTCACCGCCCAGGGGGGAGGCATCCGCGAGGGCGCTGGCCCGAAAGTTGTTCACCGGCAGCCCGCCGGCGGCCGAGAGCAGCTCCGGAAAGGCGGTGGTACCGTAGACGTAGAGCGCATCGCCGATCGGGTTCTGCCGGAAGCTCTTGGCGTATTCGGTGGCGGTCTTGCGCAGAAACTCGGGGTCGCGGTATTCGAGAGCGCTGTTCCCGAGAGCGGCCACGGCCCTGAGGTTTTTTGAGCCCATCACGGCGCCGAAGCCGCCGCGGCCGTTGAAATGCCCCAGGTTGTTGGTGATGTTCGCATAGCGCACCCGTTTCATCCCGGCCGGACCGGTCTGGGCCACCCGGATCTTGTCGCTGCCCAAATCCGCGCGGATGGCATCTTCGACCTCGCGCGCGCCCTGCAGGGCGAAGGCCCCCGCATCCCGAAGCTCGGCCCGGCCGTCGGTCACCCACAGATAAACCGGGGTTTCAGACCGTCCCTTGAAGACAACGGCGTCGAAGCCGGCCTTTTTGAGTTCGGGGCCGAAGAAGCCCGCGGCCTCGGACTCGCCGGCGGTGCCGGTGAGCGGCGATTTTCCGACCGCGGCAAACCGGCACGAGGCGGCGATCGGCGATCCGGTCATCACCCCGGTGGCCAGGACCAGGATGTTTTCCGGCGCCAGCGCATCCGTGCGCGGGGGCACCTCCCGCATCAGGTAGTGATAGCCGATGCCCCGGCCTCCCAGGTAATTGCGGTAAAAAACCTCGCCGGGCTCTTCAGTCGTTAGTTGTCGAGCCGTCAGGTCCACGTGCAGAATTTTTCCGGTGTATCCGAAGGGCATATCCCCCACCTCCCGTTCCCGCATAAGTTTCCGCGGTGATTTTCAGCGGCCAGGATACAATCAAGCCGGATGAAATTAAAGCAAAAATTTTCCGGCCGCTTCAATGACAGTTCTGCGCGCTCCTTGACCGGCTCATCCGAACCTCGTATAGTCGCGCCTCGCGTTGCGATGTTCAGAGCGGGACCGAGGCCGATCGCACGCCGGGAGGGCACCATGCCGATTGCAGACCGAATGATTCGCCGGGTGGCGGAGTTCGCCGTGATCAAGAACATGTTCGAGGAGGGCCGCACGCTCAAGGAACTCCACGGCGTCGAAAATGTCTACGATTTTTCCCTGGGTAACCCCGATCTGCCGCCCCCCGCCGAGTTGCGAAACGCACTGCGGGAGCTGGCCC
>JBGSTS010000042.1:0-1572 GCA_041736435.1 Desulfobacterales bacterium
GGGGTGGCGGTGGAAGGGGTTCCTGCCCAGCGGCAGGTTTTGGCAGGGCGATTGTACGAGGAGGTATTCCGTCAGCACATTCTGGGGGATGCCCCGGAGTGGCAGGCGGGGTGGACGGTGACGGGCAGGTCTCAGCGGCGGGAGCGACCTCGGACGGCGTGGGAGCGGGAGCCGGCTCCTGGGCGCGTTCGACCTTCAGGAAGGCTTCGATCTCGGCGATGTACTGCTGATCCTCTGGAGTGTCGCCGAGCAGCTTTTCGGTGGCTCGTCCGTAGCGTCCTCGAAGCAGCCCCCGGATGTAGTGGGTGAGCCTGCCGTTGAGCTGGGCCAGCCGGGCGACCTCGGCCTTGAGCTTCTCGTTGTCGTCGCGCAGCTGGTTCAGGACGTCGTTCACGATGGGCTGGATTATACCGATCGATCGCGATTGTGCCGGCGCAAAGCACGGCGGAGCTGCATCAATGCTTCAGCCGTTTGCGATACCGCGCGGCGCGCACATCGATACCGGCCAGCAGCAGGTGCATGCGCGCCGGAGAGAGCACGACGCGCATTGCCGACGGATCATCGCAGGGCGGCACGGCGAAGGTGCCGGCGTCGAGGCGGCGGGCGCACAGCCAATAGCCGCCCTCGTCCCAGAGCAGGATCTTCAACCGCCGCCGGTCGCGGCCAACGAACACGAAGCAATCCCCGCTGCGCGGATCCTCGCTGAGCTCATTCAGCACCATCGATGACAGGGTGTCGATTCCCCGGCGCATGTCAGTAGCGGCCCTGGCGAGAAAGATCCGCCGCGAGGAGGAGAAGCTCAGCATCGCCGCCGCCCCAGGCCCATGACGGCCTCGATCACCGCCCGGACCACCACCGGCGAACTGCTTGACGAGAAGCCCAGGCGGATGCCGTCACGAAGGTCAACCACCACCCGGCGACGGGAATCAGGACGCCCACGCCGTCGACGGGAAACATCTACCTGGATAAAGCCCGAACCCGCCATGGCGCCTCCGGTCGGCCATCATGAGAACCGAGTCAGCCAAGAGCAAACGGGCGAGACAGGGCAGATACGGCTCGCCAACCCAGGTGACGCCGTACGCTGGGGCAAGCTAGCTGGCGCAAGAGCCATTCTCGTCGGGACCATCAACCAGATACGGACGGAGACGAAATCCTTCCAGGGTTACGGCGTCGCCACCGCGCGGACCATCGTATCGGCCGAGGTGCGCGTGCGGATCATCGACCTGGAATCCGGCCAAGTTCAGCTTTCCAAGACGGTTACCGGAGCGGCCGATAAGCTCGACACAGAGTTCGCTCAGAGCGGCGACACCGATTTGGCCTACAGCATCGTGAGAGACGCCATTGAGAAGCTGGCGGAAGACAAGGATTTCCTTGCTTTCATCAAGGGCCGTCCGGCCAAGTGATCACCCCCAACACCATCCATCAGTGCTTCCACCCCCGACAAGGAGCCCCCATGTCGCATTCCAGAGTCATCCCACTCCTCACCATCTCCGCGCTTTCGATTGGGGCATTGGCCCTCTCCGGCTGCGGTGACACCCTCAAGCGTGCCTTGGATCCCGTGTATGCCTCTCA
>JBGSTS010000122.1:0-16392 GCA_041736435.1 Desulfobacterales bacterium
TCGGCTCGGGCGCCATCGGGCTCGAAGCCGGCGAGGCCCTAAAGAAAAAAGGCTACGAGGTGACCATCATCGAGCTGCTCGACTGGGTGCTGCCGGCCCTCTTCGACCCGGAGACCTCGAGGCGGCTCGCGGAGCACATGAACGCATGCGGCCTGCGGGTCCTGACCTCGGAAAAAGTGCTGGCCATCGAGGGCCGGGACCGCGTCAGCGCCGTGGTGACCGACAAGCGCCGCATCGCGTGCGACACGGTGGTGATCGCCACCGGGGTCATCCCCGGCAAGGCGCTGGCGCAGACCGCCGGCATCGGTGTGGGCCGCGGCATCCGGGTGGATGCTCACATGGAAACCAACCTCTCCGGCATCTATGCCTGCGGGGACTGCGTGGAAACAGTGGACGCCTGCACCGGCGAGGATGCCATGTTCCAGCTCAAGCACAACGCCCTGGAGCAGGCCCGCGTGGTCGCCCGCAATCTGCTGGGGGAGCACACGGACTACCCGGGGGCCTGGGCTTTCGCCCGGGCGCATTTCTTCGACATCCACGCCGTCACCTTCGGCAAGACCACCCGCGCCACGCAGTGCGAACTGGGCCGGCTCGAGATCATCGAGCGCGACGAGGGTCCCGACTACCTGAGAATCATCCTCAAGGACGGCCTTGTGGCGGGCGGGCAAGCCATCGGGAGGTTTGCCGACTGGATCGGCCTGTTCATGGGCGCCATGTGGCGCAAGGAGAGCCTGCCGTCTATCCGCGAAAACTGGCCCGCCGTCTGCCGGCCCGGTTCAACCAGCCCTTGGACCACCCGCAAACTGGGGGAGTTGATCGGTCTGAAGGGTTGAGAACGCTGCGGCCGGCAGCGCCAAGGCAATAAACTGCATTCAGCCCCCCCGCCTCACAACACCGCTGACACACTACAATGCCGGGAAGCTGGTGTCGATCGCCTCCCAGAACCCCATGGCTTTAGGCAGCCACAGCACCAATTCCGGAAAATAGGTCATCACGAAGAGCACGGCCAGCTGAATGATCAGAAACGGGAGCACGGCCCGGCTGACAAAGAGGATGTTTTTGTTGGCGATGGCCCCGGCAATGTACATGCTCACTCCCACGGGTGGGGTGCAGTACCCGATGGCCAGGTTCACCGTCATCAGCAGGCCGAAGTGCATGAAATCGATGTTGAACGTCGGCAGCAGCGGGATCAGTACCGGGCCGATGATCAGGGTGGCGGAGATCACATCCATGAACATGCCCACCACCAGCAGAAAGAAGTTGATCATGATCAGGAACATCAGGGGCGAGTCGATGTTCGCGATCACCGTCTCGGCAATCTTGGCCGGGACGCTTTCAAACGTCAGATAGCGACCGAAGCAGGTGGCCCCGGCCACGATGATGAGCAGAGTGGCCGAGGTGACCGCCGAGTTGACGACGACCTTCTTCACGTCCCGGAATTTCATGGTTTTGTGGATAAGAAGCTCCACGATGAAGGCGTAGACACAGGCCACCACGGCCGCCTCGTTGGCCGTGAACATCCCGGAGAAAGTGCCTACGAAAATGATCACCGGCAGCATCAGGGACCAGAAGCCTTCCCGGAAGACCACAAGCACTTCCCTGAGATTGGGCACGGGCATGCGCACCACCGTGGTGCTGTCGCGATAGGTCCAATAGGAGAAGACGCAGACCGAGGCCATGATGAGCACCCCGGGGACGAAGCCGGTCAGAAACAGCCCTTGCAGGGAGACGTTGGTGATCATGCAGTAGAGGATCATACTGATGCTGGGCGGGATGATGATCCCCAGGTTGGGCGAGGTTGTCATGAGCCCGACGGCGTATTTTTCAGAATAGCCGTTTCTGATCAGCGCCGGGATCATGAAGCCGCCAAGCGCCACCACCGTGGCCACCGTGGAGCCGGAAATGGCCCCGAACAGGCCGCATCCCAGGCAGCCGGCCATGCCCAACCCACCGGGCAGCCAGCTGACCAGCGAGTTGACGACCTTGATGAGCTTTTCGACGATGCTGCCGGCCGTCATGATGTTCCCGCACAGGATGAAAAAGAGCACCACAACCAGTGCGAAGTTGTCCATGCTCTTGAAAAAACCCTGCACGAGCATGAGCGTCTGGGTTTCCGGGGCAAAAAAGACAAACCCCAGAAGGCCGGTGAAAAACAGGGCCATGTAAACCGGGACGTAAGCCGCCATGGCCCCCAGCAGCAGCAGCAGAATGATGATGACGTCGATGTCCATGCCGTACTCACTCCTTGTCGGCAGCCGGGCCGCCGGCAGCGAATTCAGCTATGACCGACTCTCGGCGCGCCGGGCGTTGATCTCCTCCCGCATCACGATCAGCACCCGCACCACCATCAGAAAGCCCATCAGGGGCAAAATGGCGAACAGGTACACGGTGGGGATATCGAGAATCAGAGTGCTTTGTTTGCTCTCCACCTGCATGATGGCAAGCTGGATGCCGAAATAAATCATCACCGCCGCAAAGGCCAGGTTGACGAGGTGGCTGAACATGGCCAGGGGAAATTTCAGAACGGGAACCAGCTGCACCAGGGCGTCGATCCGAACGGTGGATCCGTTTTTGATGGCGACGCTGCAGCCGATGAAGGTGGTGTAAAGGATCACCTCCCGGACCAACTCCTCGGACCAGGAGAGAGAGTAGGAAAAGCCGTAGCGCAGGATCACGTTGAAAAAGAGCGAGATCATGGCCACCATGACCGTGATGAATAGAGTCCACTCTTCAAAAAACGTGAGCACCTTGTCTGTGAGCACAGCCAATTTCGCCATCGTTCGTTCCAAAAGGGAGTATAGGGTGTTCAGGGGTGCAGAAAAGGGGAAGCATGGGCGCTGCCTCCCCTTTCGGCTATGACGCGTAACGCGGCTTAGGGTTTATACCCCATGAGTTCCTGGACCTCTTTGAGGAAATCCTGAGGCTTGTAACTGTCGGTCGGGTGGAGCTGGTTGATCTCCTTGGAATACTTGTAGTGCACGGGGTTACCCAGTTTGCGCAGCGTGGCCATCTCCGCATCGGACAACTTAAAGAAGGTCACTCCGGCGGTCTTGCCCTTGGCGATCTCCTGCTCCTCCTGGGCCCTGCCCTGCTTGCGCATCTCGGCCGCGATTTCGTGCACGGTCTCGGTGAATATTTTCTGCAGGTCGGCCGGCAGGGAGTTGAACCAGGCTCGGTTGAAGAGCCAAATGAAGAGGCCCTGGGCGTAGTTAATCTGGGTGAAGAACTTCGCATCCTCGAACTTCTTGGTGAGGCTGCAGACGATCAGCGTGTGATCCAGACCGTCGATCACGCCCTGCTTGAGGGCCATGGGCACATCCGGCCAGGGCATCACCACCGGGTTGACGCCCCAGGCGTTGTAGGTGAGCCGGTTGACTTCGGCCTCGGCAATCCGGATTTTCACCTTTTTCAAATCGTCGATCGTCTTCACCGGGACCTTGGTGTTCCAACCGTAGTTGCCGTAGCCGGTGATGTCCAGCGCCATGATACCCTGGTGCTCCATGGCGTTAAGGAAATGGCCGAAGAGCTTCTTGTTGGCAACGAACTTGTCCAGTTTGTCAAACGAGTCGATGAGAAAGGGCAAATTGACCAAACCGAAGCGGGGGCCGAGGTTGGTGGAGGCCACCGAGCTTACCGCCATGCCCTGGATGGCACCCATCTTGAGCTGGTTCAACACTTCGACCTCACCGCCCAGCATTGAAAACGGCCTGAAGTCTATATAGATCTGCCCCTTGGTGCGCTTCCAGAGCTCATCCCGGATGGCAAACCCTGCGTAGACGCCTTTGAGGCCAGGCGTGGAAACATTGGAAACAACGGCCTTGTATTTAGCACCGGATGGGTCGAAGGCCGGCTTCCAGGCATCCAGGGGGGATTTCTGCTGGGCAATTGCCAACCCGGCAGAAAAGGAAAGAAGAACCAGACCTGTCAGAAGAAAAATCAAAGCCTTTCTCGTCCGCATCGCCGCCTCCTTTTTTCAGGGTTCATACATACTATAAACCTCGTTCATTTACCGAAACCGGTTTAATAGCTATAAATCAGCTATGGTGAGCTTTGTCAAGCAAAAAAGGCTTGTGCAAAAGCAGACGTTGCCCCAGAAGAGTCAAGGCGCCGCTCCCGTCCAAAACCGCTGGGGGTCAAAGCGTGCAATCATGGCAAGCTCCGCGGTCGAGGGGGCCGGAGTTTCGATGAGAGCAGAGGTGATTTTGAGCGGCCACCCGGTTTTCGAGCGGACCTCTTCCACGGAAATGCCGGGGTGAAGCGCGGAGAGCACCATCTCGCAGGTTGCCGGGTCGAACCGGAACACCCCGAGGGTGGTGATGACGCTGGCCGGGCCGCCCTGCGGGAGTCCCACCCGCTCGCGCCAGCCGAACCCGTCCCCGTAGCCCGGCGAGGTGATGTAATCCACCTGCGGCACGAACCGGCGCTGCTCGTGGGCCATGAGGATGATGTGGCGCCGGGCGAGACAGGCCAGGTCGCAGGCGCCGCCGCTGCCCGGCAGACGGGTGGCGGCGCCGTCCGTACCGACGACGCTTGTCGTGTTGAGGTTGCCGAAACGGTCGACCTGGGCCCCGCCGATGAAGCTCACGTCCACCCGCCCGCTTTGAAGAAGCCCCATCACGTCGGCGGTGTCGGCCAACCAAGCCGCGCGGTGGAGGTTCGGCAAATCGCCCATGGTCAGGATGGGAGCCGCCGCCGTCTCCTCGCGCACGACCCCGAGTTCGTAGACCCCCACGGCATGCGGGGCATGAGTGGCCTTGGCCAGCAGGAACCCGAGCAGCGGCAGACGCATGCCGACAAACACGACCTCGCCGTCGGCAATCTCCCGGGCGGCAGCGCAGATCATCAATTCCGATGCGTTATAAGCCGGCATGCGCTCTTGTCCATGGTGCTGTCGTTAATTTGGAATCGTGCAAACGTCTCCAAAAAATCGCTCACGCAGTCCGCATTGGCACTTAAGGCCGCCGTCAGTTTAGTCTCAACTCTGAACTTTCAACTTCCCACTTCTTTCAATACCCATAATCCACCGGTTCGGAAAACGCGTGGTGTTGCAAGCGCAGGGTCTGCATGCGCTCTTCCCCCAGGAGATCCAGATAGTCCTCCGGCTGCGCGACCCCGTCCACCCAGCGCTCCCGCCACAGGGCAAAGGCCCCCGCCGACCGGCTCTGGTCGCGGTAGTCGAGAAAGGCCTGGTGGTCGCGGTTGTAGTGGCCCGGCACAGGCGAGGGGTGCGCACCCCAGGGGACATGACTCACCGCGCTGACCCGCAGGCCGGGAATAACCACGCGGTTGGGGTCCCGGGTGATGAGCTCGGTCGGCACGATCTCCTCCGTTGTAAGAAGAACATGGCGACTGGCCAGGCAGGCATCGCGCATCACCCCGAGGCATCCCCAGGCATGGGAGTTTCCGAACACGTCGGCGCGTTGAACATGGACCAGGGCGACATCCGGCACGATGGCCGCCACGGCCGCCAGCGTCACGCCGGTAAACGGGCAGGTCATCTTCTTCAGCCCGGGGTGGGTGGAAAAGAGATCGCTGCCCAGGGCGGTGCGCGCGGGCATGAAGGGCAGGCCCATGGCCCCGGCCTTGAGCGCCATGGCCATGGTGAGGTTGGAGTGGTCCTCGACGGCGAGGGCGCCCGACTCGACCGCGCGCCGGAAATTGTAACCCGAGCCGGTGATGACATTCCCGACCCAGGCGGCCCGCACGCACGTGACGCAGCCGGCACCGATCAACTGGTCGAAGAGAATGTCGGAGATCGGCCCGATGAGCGTCAACCTGCGCTTGCCCTGGCGCAGGATCTCATGGCCCGCGGCGAAGGGGATCATCGCCTCCAGACACAGCCCCGCCGCCACGGAGCTGCCGTCCGGCACAAACCGCGCGATGGCGTCGGCAAGAGAAACAAGCTTGGATGAGGTCACGGTATGCTTACCGGGTCGGCGTCTTCGGCCCTCAGCGGCTCCGGCCGGAGGATCCAACATTGACTATTAAGCGCGTGAGATGTTGGTGCCCCTTCTTACCACGACCGCTTTTTCATCGCAACGCGGGGCCGGACCGTTGCATATGATCGCTCAGGGCCGCCTGCAGGCTTTCCGCCGCCAGATAGGCGCAGTGCTCGTCTTCTTTGGGGAAGGTACCCAGCACGTCGAGGATTTTCTCGCCGGTGATGTCCGTCACTTCATCGGGGGTTTTGCCGAGAGCGAGCTCGGCGGCAAACGAACCGCACACGGTGCTGGATCCGCATCCGTCGGTCACAAATGTTGCTTGCGCCACCCGGTTGTTTTCAAATTTCAAGAAAATTTCAATGGTATCCCCGCACCGGCCGGTGACGCGGCCATGCCCGTCCGCATCGTCCAGGACGCCCCGATACAGAGGGCGGCGCCAGCGCTGAAACCCGGCCTCCCCATAGGCGACGCGAGTCTCTTCGAAGATTTGATTCTGCAACCGCGCCACAAAATCGTCCAGATCATCAGCCATCGTCCTGTTCCTTCTTGCGGTATCAGTCTAAGAGCGCTTTGCCTCACGACCTGCCGCCGTGTTCCTGCCTCGCAGCGCCGTTGGCGGAAACCAGCAGGCATTCAACCGGCCTCATCCCACGGCGGCAACCGCGGGTGCCGGGTCGCACAACCACAGCGCTGCCGGCAATGCCATCTGTCAAGCCCCACGGCCATGAAACGCTCGGGCCACGCTTGGAAACATCTCCAGATGGGTGTGCGGCAGGAACAACGAAGAGGTGAATTCATCTATATATCGAGGGTTGCTGGAGAAGTCGATATACGTCATCGCCCGACAGATTTCCCGGGCCTCGCGGCGGTGGGCGTCGGAGAGCAGCGCCAGGTAGGCCCCGGCGATGGAGCTGTTGCCCAGGTAGCTGAATTTCGCCCGATCGATGTCGGGCAACAGACCGATGCGCACGGCCTGGTCTATATCCAGGTACTGGCCGAAGCCGCCGGCGATCAACACCCGCTCAACGTCCGCAAACTTCAACCCGGCCTCCTTGAGCAGGGTGGTGAACCCGGCATACACCGCTCCCTTGCTGTAAATGAGGTTCTTCAGGTCGGACTCGGTGAAAACGATGTCCTCGTTGGCCGGGGTCCGGGCTGCCGGCACCAGGAGGTAACTCCATTCCTCCCGGACCCTGCGAACACGCGGGTGGTTGAGATCACGGGCAAACCGCCCGCTGCGGTCGACGATGCCGGCGGCCAGCAACTCCGCAATCACGTCGATCATGCCCGAGCCGCATATGCCTCGCGGCGGCTCGTCCCCCACCGTGGCGAATTCCGGCTCGAGCGTCTCCCGGTCAATGACCACCTTTTCGATGGCCCCCTGTTCGGCACGCATGCCCCACTGGATGCCGCCGCCCTCGAAGGCCGGGCCGGCGCTGCAGGCCGCCGTCATCAGCCACTCCCGGTTGCCCAGCACGATCTCACCGTTGGTGCCCACGTCGATGAAAAGCGTGAGCGGCGCATCGCGCTGGAACCCTGCGAGGAGCATGCCGGCGACGATGTCCCCGCCCACGTAGCTGGCCGGACCGGGCATCACATACACGGCCGCCGCCGGGTGGGCCTTGAACCCGATCTCACCGGCCTTCAGGATAGGGAACTCCGCGACCGTCGGGATGTAGGGCGCCCGACGGATGTAACGAGGTTCGATCTGCAGCAGCAGGTGGGTCATGACCGTGTTGCCGGCCACGACCACATTGCGCACCTGAGAGGCCTGGGCCCCCGCGCTGTCGAGCGCCTCCCCGACCAGGCTGTTGATGGTCGCCAGCACCATGGCGTTCAGCTTGCGGATGCCGTCTTTCTCGGCGCAGACGATGCGGTTGATGACGTCGTCGCCGCATGCGGCCTGCCGGTTGTGGCCGGAGGTGGCCGCCCGAACGGTGCCGTCGGCCATGTCCACCAGGTAGACCACGATGGTCGTGGTGCCCACATCGATGGCAAGTCCCAGGCTGGCCTCCGCTCCGTTGCCCGGGCGGACCTCCACCAGTTCGCTGAAGCGGCGGCGGCGGAGAACCGAGGCGGTCACCTTCCATTGCCCCTCGCGCATGACGGCGGCCAGCTGCCGCATCACCGCCAGCCCTACATAGAGTTTTTCGATGTCGCAACCCCGCTGTTTGAGGCCGCGGTTCAGCCGGTCCACGTCGCTGACGGCATCCTCGATCGTCGGCGGCGAAAGCTCGAGAGGAATCTCCCGCAGCATGGGGTCGATCTGCGCGACCAGCCCTTGCAGGCGCTCCGTGGCGTCGCGGCCCATTCCGGCCACTTTCAGTTTGCGCTCGATCGCCTCCGCGGGAATGCGAACCACGGCATCGCCGTGCAATCGGCTCTGGCAGGCGAGCACATAGCGCTTTTGCTTTTCCGCATCGCTGAGAAGCGCCGTCGACTCGCTCTCGATCTGGCCCGATTCCACGACCAGCTTGCACTTGCCGCACAGGCCTTTGCCGTTGCAGGAGGCATTCAGGTGCATATCGGCTGCCTGGGCCGCTTCCAGAAGGGTGCATCCGGCCGGCATTTCAATCACCCTGGCGCCCGGCTCAAATGTCACCTGGAAGCGCTGCAGCGCCGCCGCATCCGCTTGCTCCCTTGCCAAGCGCTTCTGCCGCTTTTCGATAAACCAGATGGGGCAGGCCGACCGGTGTTTGCAATACAGCTCGGAATCCCGGCATTTGAGACACTCCTCGCACAGCCAGACGTTGTGTTTCATGCACTGAAAACGGGTCTCGCGGTCCGGATGATGAATGCAGTGTCCCATCTCGGGTGAACCCTCCAGAATCAACCGGCGGTGACGCCGACCGCTGTCGTGAGGGCAATTTTCAGCGCTTGCAGGTCTGCCTCGTTGGGCCGACCCACAGCTCCGGGGGCGTCCTGGATCCAGGGGGGCTGTGGGTCTTTGGCACGCGCCTTCTCCAGATGGGCAGGATCCACCTCGCCGGGGCAATTGAAGGTGCCGCGAATGCGGCCCGAGGCTACCAGGGATTTCGCGAAATCC
Organism: Desulfobacterales bacterium; assembly: GCA_041736435.1. Classification (GTDB taxonomy): domain Bacteria; phylum Desulfobacterota; class Desulfobacteria; order Desulfobacterales; family SpSt-501; genus SpSt-501. The sequence goes on from JBGSTS010000122.1 coordinate 8,989, forward strand.
AAGGCTTTTTTGGCGTGGTCGGACTCGGTAGCGGCACCATGGGTGGCGATGAGAAACACATCGGCCCGGTCGACCCGCTTCAGGTACTCCATGGACCCCGGATCCGGTTTTCCGGCCTTCAGCCAAAAACCCACCACCACCACATCGAAGCCGAGCGGATCAGGCGCATCCTTCAACGCGTGGATTTGCTTTTCGCAGGTCAAACAGTCATAGGCAGCATGGGCGAGTTTGCGGGTGTTTCCGGTTTGACTGGAGTAAACCACCAAGACTTTCATCGACGCTCCTCCGATTTGGGTTAGTGTGCAATCTGCCCGATTTATCAACAGGTGGCGTGCAAAATGCTTTATTGGATAGTGCCGGTCGATTTACCGGCCGGTGGCGCTTCCTGCATCCAGCCGACCGCTGGAATCCGCTAAATCCTCTCACGAAAATAGGCATTGAATTCTCCTCTATAAATTATAGCTAAAGAACAAGAACCATGCCAAAAAAACCTCAGCCCGGATGGGCAACTCCACCCGGGCCAAGGACCCCTGAGGAAGGGGAGAGAGAGGAATGGAGGTAGATAGTGCCAATTTCCTCTAACAGGAAACAAAGCAATTTCAGTGCCAGAACCGGTTTGGTTGAGGGACCGGGTGGTCTCCGGGCACTCCAGTGGTCCTGGTGTCGGCTGTATTTTGCAATATGCTCGATTCATACCTATGATGCATTAACAGCAGCGAGATTTTTCTTCTTAGAGGGGATCTGCGTCGACCTGCCTCGCCAAGGCAGAGTCGTCCAGACAATTTCAGAAAACTGCGACGATAGGAGGCCGCCATGCTGTCTCAGGCGCTGATCAGGGAATTTAAGACCCAGGTGGGTGCGGAGGATGTCTTCGCCGACCCGGCAGACCTGTTGACCTACTCGTATGACGCCGCGCCGGTTGACTCGGTCATGCCGGCCTTAGTAGTGCGCCCCACTTCCAAAGAGGCGCTTAGCCGTGCGGTCCGCCTGTGCAACCAGAACGGGCTGCCGCTCACGGTGCGGGGCGCCGGGACCAACTTAAGCGGCGGCACCGTTCCCCTGACCGGCGGAGTGGTGGTCGTGACCAACGCGCTTAACCGCATCCTCGAAATCAATTCCGGGGACATGTATGCCGTGGTGGAACCCGGCGTGGTGACGGCCAAGTTCGCCGCCGCCGCTCAGGCCCAGGGCCTCTTCTACCCGCCGGACCCCGGCAGCCAGGCGGTATCCACCCTCGGCGGCAACGTTGCGGAAAACGCCGGGGGACTGCGAGGGTTGAAGTACGGCGTGACCCGGGACTATGTGATGGGGCTGGACTTCTTCGATGTGAACGGCGAGACGATCAAGACCGGATCGCGCACGGTAAAATGCGCCACGGGCTACAACCTGGCCGGGCTTCTGGTGGGGTCGGAGGGCACGCTGGGGGTGTTCAGCCGGATCACGCTCAAGCTTATCCCGCAGCCGGCGGCCCAGCGGGCGATGATGGCCGTTTTCGACCAGGCCGACCGCGCATCGGAAACGGTTTCGGCCATCATCGCCGCCCACATCGTGCCGGCTACCCTGGAGTTCATGGACAACTTCACCATTCGGGCCGTGGAGGACTACAGCCGCGTCGGGCTGCCGGTCGACGCAGCGGCGTTGCTATTGATCGAGGTGGACGGCCACCCGGCACAAGTCCAGGAGGATGCCGAACGCGTAGAAGCCCTCTGCCGGCAGCACGGGGCCGCATCGATCCGAGTCGCCCAGGATGCCGCCGAACGCACCAAGGTCTGGGAGGCGCGACGCAGCGCGCTCTCGGCGCTGGCCAAGCTCAAGCCCACATTAGTGCTGGAGGACGCCACCGTGCCGCGCAGCAAGATCCCGGCCATGGTCGAGGCCATCGGCGACATCAGCCGTCAATTTAACCTGTCCATCGGGACCTTCGGCCACGCCGGCGACGGAAACCTCCACCCCACCATTCTTACCGACAAGCGGGACAAGGATGAGTGGGAGCGGGTGGAGCAGGCCATTGCGGCCATCTTCGACCGCGCCCTGGCCTTAGGAGGGACGCTCTCCGGCGAGCACGGCACAGGGATCGCCAAGGCATGCTTTCTGGAGAAGGAGACCAGCCCGGCAACGATTCTTTATTCCCAGCGCATCAAAAAGGCGCTGGACCCGAACAACATCCTCAACCCCGGCAAGATCATCGCGGCAACTACCTGAGGCCGAAGGGGCGAAACGGGAGCCACCCCCGGAACGGTGATAAGGGATACATGACGGACATCAGAGAACTCAGGCGTTTGATGCGGCAGTTGGAGGATCAACTGGTGGTCTGCATGCGGTGCGGGATGTGCCAGGCCGTCTGCCCCGTGTTCGCTCAGACCGGGCGGGAATCGGATGTGGCCCGCGGCAAATTGGTGCTGCTGGACGGACTCATGCAGGACATGCTCACCGACCCCGCAGCCGTCCAGGAGCGGCTGCAGCGCTGCCTCCTGTGCGGCAGCTGCGCTGCCAACTGCCCGAGCGGGGTCAACGTTCTCGACATCTTCTTAAAGGCCCGCGCCATTCTGACCGGCTACCTGGGCCTGCCGCCGCTCAAGAAGGCCATCTTCCGCAGGCTGCTGGCCCACCCCAAAACGCTGGACCGGATCGTCGAATTCGGCGCGGTCTTCCAGAAGCTCTTCGCCCGGCCGGTCAACGAGATCGTCGGTACCTCTTGTGCGCGGTTTGCTTCCCCACTGCTGGCCGACCGGCACTTTCGAACGCTGGCGGCGGTGCCGCTTCACCGCAGCTGCCCCTCTCTGAACACCCCGGCCGGCGCATCGGGGCTCAAGGCCGGGTTTTTCGTCGGCTGCCTGATCGACAAGATCTTCCCGAATGTGGCCGAGGCCGCTCTGCGCGTTCTGAAGCACCATGGGGTCGGTGTGTTTCTGCCCGAAGGCCAGGGCTGCTGCGGAATTCCGGCGATCTCTGCAGGGGACACCCGAACATTCAATGAATTGGTGCGCCACCACCTGGAAAAGTTCGATTCCGCCGATTGCGACGTCTTGGTAACCTGCTGCGCCACCTGCACCTCCACCATCAAGAAGATCTGGCCGTCTCTATGCGACGACCATCTCGCCGCCCGCGCCCAATCGCTGGCCGCCAGGACCATGGACATTTCCGAGTTTCTGGTGAAGCGGGTGGACGTCAGGAGACCGCCGGCGCCCTCGGCCGACGGCCGGCTCGTCACCTTCCACGATTCCTGCCATCTGAAGAAATCCCTGGGGGTCTTCACCGAGCCCCGGGACCTGATCCGGGCCAATGCCGATTACACCCTCACGGAAATGGCGGGCGCCGATGAGTGCTGCGGGATGGGGGGAAGTTTCAACCTCGAGCACTACGGGCTCTCAGCCCGGATCGGCCGATTGAAGCGCGACGCCATCGCCGCCACGGGCTGTGCGGTGGTGGCCACGGGTTGCCCGGCCTGCATGCTGCAGATTTCAGACATGCTCTCCCGGGCCGGCGACCGCATTGCCGTCAGGCACCCGGTGGAGATCTACGCAGAATCTTTTTCGGCCTGAGGCCGAAAAAGATAAAGTTGAAGCTTCGCACAGCAGTCTCGAAATTACTTGAAAGATCGGCGAGGCTATCCGCTTTTGGAATAGATCTTTTTCCAGGGATCCCGCTGCTTACTGCGCGCGTCGGCCAGCGCGCGGTAAAGGGCGCCCACGGCCAGCTCGGCGCAGTGATAATGGGCTTTGGGGAGGGTTTCCAGGAACTCGATCACTCTCTCCGGAGTCACGTCCCAGGCCTCCTCGATCGATCGCCCCTCGATCAGCTCCGCAACCGCATTCGCACTGGCGACGGTGTTCATGCAGCCCTGGACTTGAAAGGCAACCTGCACGATGGTCGCTCCCCTCAACTTCAGGGACATCCCAACCGTGTCGCCGCACTCTCCGGTGTGGCGCCCTTCACCGTCCGGCTCCTGAAGGGGTTCCATGCGGTCCGATTTGAGGGCCATTTCCAGGTATTTCAGCGAGTGATCCTGCCAGAAATCGAATGGGGCTGTGGTCATGTCGTTGCCGCCTTGTGATCCTGATGGTGAGTTGACCGGGTGCACTTGCCGGAGCCGATCCAAACCAAAAAGCGGGGTTGCCGGATGCACCCAGGATGGGTTCATAGGAGATTCCGAGGTTTTTTGCAAATTCGGCGTTCCGTCGCCCCGGCAATAACCGATTCGCAAAAACCAGGCAACAGGCTCCCGTCCCGAAGGCATTGCAGGTTGCAACAGTACCTGCCGGCGCTGCGAAGCACAAAACGCGGTCTCTCTCATTTTTCTTTGAAATTCCTTGTAGATAAATTGCCGCCCCCATCGGGAAGATTCAGGGCATACTTCTTGCTGCCCATTGCTAATGCACTTTCCGATTTCACTTCCAGAAAGGAGAACTTTATGGCGGAAGACATAAAGGTCGGGTGCGCCAGGCCCACCGGTGGCCTGGTCGGAGAAACGCATGATGCTGAACCTCGTTTACCCTTGGAAACACCCGCAAAGGAGGCGGTCACCATGATCAAAGTCGGGAAGAAAGCGCCGGATTTTTCGGCCCCTGCCTATCACCAGGGCAAGTTCGTGTCCGTTAAACTTTCGGAGTACCTCGGCAAGTGGGTCCTGCTCTGCTTCTATCCGGGCGACTTCACCTTTGTCTGAGCCACCGAGATTTCGGCAGTTGCCGAAAAATACAACGAGTTCAAAAAGCTGGGGGTGGAGCTTCTCTCCATGAGCATCGACAGCGTCTTCGTCCACAAAATGTGGGACGACCACGAGCTTTCAAAAATGGTCAAAGGCGGCGTGCCTTTTCCAATGCTATCCGACACAGGCGGCAAGGTCGGTTCCGCGTTCGCGGTCTACGACGACGAGGCCGGGGTCGAAATGCGCGGCCGATTCCTCATCGACCCCGAGGGAATAGTCCAAGGCTACGAGGTGTTGACGCCGGCGGTCGGCCGAAACGTTTTGGAAACCATCCGCGAAGTGCAGGCGTTCCAGCTCGTGCGCGACAGCAAGGGCACCGAGGCCACTCCCGCCGGGTGGAAGCCCGGCAAGATCACCCTCAAGCCCGGCCCGGAGCTGGTCGGCAACGTCTGGAAGGTGTGGAAGACCGAGATGGCGTTTGATTGAAGATACGGCGCCGGCCGCACGACGGCCGGCGCCGTATCTTTTTGCGCATGCGCCCGGCACAGCAAGTTGAAGTGGCGCATGTCGGATGGTTCGGGTGTTGCGATGCAATGTTCTCAGGTTGATCCCTCCGGGAAAAACAACTATGTAAAAAATCCATCCCCCAAAAAAGCCGGAGGCCCGGATGCACCGATTTGGATTTTCGGTCGTGGTCTGCCTGACAGCCGGGGTGATAGGGGCCGGTGCGGCAACCGCCCAGGAACCTGGAGCGTATCCTCCGGAATTGAGTCTGGCGCAGGCGGTCGAGGTCGCCCTCAGGGAAAACCCGGCGCTGTCGGCAGCCCAATCGCAAGTGGAGATCGCCGAGCAGCGGGTCGTCCAGGAGAGAGCCGGGCTTTTGCCCCGCCTGACCGTGAGCGAGGGCTATCAGCGCAGCAACAACCCCACCCAGGTGTTTTCGACCAAACTCAACCAGGAGCGCTTCGCGGCGCAGGACTTCGATATCGATCGGCTCAACCAGCCCAACGCCGTCAATGATTTTGCAACCAACGTTACGGCGACCTGGCCGCTTTATGACGGCGGCCAATCCTATCACGGCTGGCAGCAGGCCCAGCTAGGCCGCGAAGCCGCCGGACAGGCGCTGGCAAGAGCCTGCCAGCAAGTCATTGCGCACACCACGGCCGCCTATGCCGGGACGCTGCTGGCCCGCGAACGTCTGGCCGTCGTCGATTCCGCCATGGCCTCCGCCCGCGCCCATCTCGCCGTGGCCGAAACGCGCTACGGCAACGGGCTTGCCGTCCGGAGCGACCTGCTTCAGGCCCAGGTGCGGCTGGCGGACCTCGAGCAGCAGAAACTCCTGGAGGAAAGCCAGGTCGAAGTCGCCCGATCCGCACTGAACGCCGCGATGGGAGCCCCCGACCCGGTGCGCTTCGATCTCTCCGACCGCTTGGAAGCCGGCGAGGCGCCGGAGGGCGCTCTCGAAAATTGGCTGACCACTGCCCGGGACCGGCGGCTCGAGCTGAAGGAACTCGACAGCCGCGAGGCCATGGCCCAGGCGCAGATCGGCAAAGCCCGCTCCGGCCACCTGCCCAGATTGGACCTCGTCGGCAACTATCAGATCCACACCGAGGATTTCGACGGGTCAGCCGACAATTACAGCGCCGGCGCGGTGATCAGTTTAGATCTCTTCTCCGGCCTGGCGCCGTCCGCCAAAATGGCGGAGGCCCGGGCGGCCCGCCGGCAGCTCCAGTCGCTCCGCCGGCAGGTGGAAAGCCAGGTTTTTCTGGAGGTCCGGAAAGCCTACACCCAGACCGCGAGCGCCTCCCGGCGGATCACCGTGTCGCGCCAGGCGGTCGGTCAGGCCGAGGAGGCGCTGCGAATCGTTGCCAACCGATACGCCGGCGGCCTGCTCACGATCGTGGACCTTCTAACCGCCGAAAATGCGCTGCAGCACGCGCGCATGAGCCATGCCCAGGCGCTGCACGATTATGCGGTCGGCAAGGCCAGCCTGAGACTGGCTGCCGGTGTGCTGGATGAGAAGTGAGGAATACGGCATGCGAAACACCCTGGTGTCGCTCGTAGGGTTAATGTGGCTGGCCTCGGGGTTGGGCTGTGGGGACAAGATCGAGCCCGGCCACACGCCGGCGGCGGCCGGCCCCCCGGTCAGAGCGGCGGTCGCCGCAGCCCGGCTGGAAACCTGGCCTCTGTGGTTCGAATCCGCGGGAACGGTCCAGGCGGAGACCAGCGGCACGGTGGCTGCCAAGCTGCTGGGAACGGTGACCGCCGTGCATGTCCGGGAGGGCCAGCACGTCCGGCGGGGGGATCTGCTGGTGACCATCGACGAAGGCCAGGTGGCCGCCCGGCGGCAACAGGCCGAGGCCGTCCTGGCCGAAATGCGCCAGGCCTTTCAGGCAGCTGAGTCCGCGCGCGATGCCGCAGTCGCCGGGGCGGAGCTGGCAGCGGCGACCTACCAACGCTACCAGGCGCTGCTCGCCCAGGAGTCGGTCAGCCGCCAGGAGTTCGACGAGGTCGAAGCGCGCTTCCGCCAGGCACGTGCCGCCTCCACACAATCTCAAGAGCTGCTGAAGGCCTCCGCCCAGCGGGTGCGCCAAGCGGAAGCCGCTCTTGCCGAAGCCCGGATCGCAGCGGCCGATGCCGCCGTTACGGCCCCCTTTGACGGAGTGGTGACGGCGAAGATGGCGGATGCAGGCGATCTGGCCGCACCGGGCCGGCCGCTGGTCACACTCGAGCAGGCCGGCGGACACCGGGTCGAC
>JBGSTS010000146.1:0-29729 GCA_041736435.1 Desulfobacterales bacterium
TCTACTTGGCGATCCAACGGGTGGCGAAGAAATGGACGATGCCGATTCGGGATTGGAGAGCCGCCCTCAATCAGTTCGTCATCCTGTTCGGGGACAGGGTGCCGGTATGAATACCAGTTACACAGTTAACTTGACACCCCCGCATTGCCTGCAAGGAGGCGCGTGAAACTCATTATTGGCTGCGATTGATTTCCGACTCGGCCATCGTTCCTGTTGACCGGCTGGAGGAACTCACCGCGGAGTGCAACGAGCTGATCGCCATATTGACCGCGATTGTCAAAAAGGTGAAGGCCCAGCGCCAATGACTTCAAACTTCACACTTCCCCCTTCACACTTCACCGAAGGTGTCCTGGTTCAGCAGACCATGGCCGACTATCTGCGGGATGAGCTCGGCTGGGAAACGGTTTTTGCCTACAACCAGGAGACCTTCGGTCCCGAGGGGACTCTCGGCAGGGCATCCGACCGCGAGGTGGTGCTTACACGCTACCTTCAGCTCAAGCTGATGGAGTTCAACCCCGGCCTGCCCGCGGACGCCTACCACGAGGCCATCCGGCAGATCGTGGAATCCAGCGCCGCTCAAAGTCTGATCGCCACCAACCGCGACAAATACGGCCTGCTCAAGGATGGGGTTCAGGTTTCGTTACGAAACGAAAAGGGAGAGTTGGTCAAGCGCCGGCTGCGGATCTTCGATTTCAACGAGCCGGCCAACAACCATTTTCTCGCCGTGCGCGAGCTCTGGGTAAAGGGCGATCTCTACCGCCGCCGTGCAGACGTCGTCGGTTTCGTCAACGGCATCCCGCTCCTCTTCGTGGAACTCAAGAACATCCACAAGGACATCCGCGCCGCCTACGAAAAGAACCTCGCCGATTACAAGGACACGGTCCCGCACCTGCTCCACCATAACGCTCTCATCGTCATCGCCAACGGGATCGAGGCCAGGATCGGCTCGATCACCAGCCGCTTCGAGCATTTTCACGAATGGAAGCGCCTGGCAGAGGAGGAGCCGGGGCTGGTGGACATGCAGACGCTGCTCAAGGGCGTCTGCGACAAGCGCAATTTCATGGACCTGGTGGAAAACTTCATCGTCTTCGACGACTCGTCGGGCCAGACCGTCAAGATCATCGCCCGCAACCATCAACTGCTGGGCGTCAACCGCGCCATCGCTGCGGTCGTGGAACGCGATAGCCGGCAGGGCAAGCTGGGCGTCTTCTGGCACACCCAGGGGGCGGGCAAGAGCTACTCCATGGTCTTTTTCACCCGCAAGGTGCACCGCAAACTCGGCGGGAACTTCACCTTTCTCATCTGCACCGACCGCGACGACCTGGACACCCAAATCTATAAAACGTTCGCCGGCTGCGGGCTGGTGGACAACGACCGCGACCCCTGCCGCGCGGCGAACGGCGAGCACCTGGCAGCACTACTCAAAGAGCACAAGGCCTATGTCTTCACGCTGGTCCAGAAGTTCAACAAGGATGTCGCGCCGGAGGCGGGCTACTCCCTGCGCAAAGATATCATCGTCATCACCGACGAGGCACACCGGACCCAGTACGGCACCCTGTCCCTGAACATGCGCAACGCGCTGCCGAACGCGAGCTACATCGGCTTTACCGGCACACCCTTGTTCAAGGATGACGAGATCACGCGAAGGGTCTTCGGCGATTACGTCTCTACCTACGATTTCCAGCGTGCGGTCGAGGACCGGGCGACCGTGCCGCTCTACTACGACGCGCGGGGCGACAAGCTGGGCGTGTCCGTCGGAGACCTGAACGAGCGCATCGCAGCGAAGCTGGAGGAGATCGACACCGGCGACATCAACGTGCGCGAGCGGCTGGAGAAGGAGCTCAAGCGGGATTACCACGTCATTACCGCCGCCAAGCGCCTGGACCAGATCGCCCGGGATTTCGTGGAGCACTACTCTACTGCCTGGGAATCCGGCAAGGCCATGTTCGTGTGCATCGACAAGGTCACCTGCGTACGCATGTACGACCGCATCGACAAAAAATGGCGCCAGCGCATCGAAACCCTGGAGAAAGCCTTGCCGGCGTCTACCGACGAACAAGAGTATGTTCATCGCAAGCGGCAGATCGAGTGGATGCACGCCACCCGGATAGCCGTGGTGGTGAGCGAGGAGCAGGGCGAGGTCGACAAGTTCCGCAAATGGAAGCTTGACATCACCCCGCACCGCAAGCTGATCAAGGACGGCTTCGAGCTTGCGGACGGCAGGCGCATCGACCTCGATGAGGCTTTCAAGAAGGCGGAGCACCCCTTTCGCATCGCCATCGTCTGCGCCATGTGGCTGACCGGGTTCGATGTGCCGAGCCTGTCCACCATCTACCTGGACAAGCCGCTGAAGGCCCACACCCTCATGCAAGCCATCGCCCGGGCCAACCGGGTGAACGAGGGCAAAAACAACGGCTTGATCGTGGATTACTGCGGCATTCTCAAGAACCTGCGCAAGGCCTTGGCCACCTTCGCAGGGACTGAAACCACGGCTCCCGGCCCGAGAGGCAACGAACCGGACCCGGCGAGGCCGGAGGAAGAGCTGTTGGCGGACCTTCAGGAGGCGATCGCTTTCGTGCGCGGGTTTCTCGCCGAGCGCGGCGCCGCATTGGACGAGATCATCGCAAAGAATGGTTTTGAGCGCATTGCGGCCATCCTGGCGGCCAAGGAGGCCGTCAACGAAAACGACGAAACCCGCAAGCGCTTCGAGGTGACGTGCCGGGAGGTGTTCAAAAAATTCAAGGCCTGCATCAACATCAAGGGCGTCAATACGCATCGCCGGGAGTACGATGCCGTCAACATCGTCTACAAGAGCCTGCAGGAAGATCGCGACAACGCGGACATCAGCGACATCATCCGGAAACTGCACGAGGCGATTGAGCCGGCGATTGAGGTCCGGCCCGACACCGTCAGGGAGCCTCAAAAGCCATTCGATATCAGTCGGATCGACTTCGAGCGCCTGCGCAGGGAATTCGAGCGCAGCAAGGCCAAGCGAACCACCGTTCAGAACCTGAAGGAGGCGATTGAAAAGCGCCTGCATACCCTTCTGGAAAGAAATCCCCTGCGGACCGACTTTCAGCGGCACTACGAGGAAATCGTGGGTGAATACAATCGCGAAAAAGACCGGTTGACCATCGAAAAAACCTTCGAAGACCTGCTCAAGTTCATGCAGGGGCTGGGGGATGAGGAAGCGCGGCACATCCGCGAAGGGCTTGACGAGGAATCGCTGGCTGTCTTCGACCTGTTGAAAAAGCCCGATCTCGATGCCGCCGAGATCAAGCGCGTCAAATCGGTCGCGGTGGAGCTGCTGGGCAACCTCAAAGCGGAGAAGCTGAAGATAGACCACTGGCGCGAGAAAGAAACCACCCGCGACGGCGTGCGCATCGCCATCCATGATTTTCTATACAGCGAGGGGACCGGTTTGCCCATATCGAGCTACTCGGAGGCGGAGGTGGGGATCAAGTCCGAGAACGTGTTCCGCCATGTCTATTGGGCCTACCCCACAGTGCCGTCGCCGTATTACCGCACGCATGCCTGACGCAGGGGGGTATCGGTGAGCAGCCGCATCGAAAAGCTGTGGGTCGACTTCCACAGGTGGCCTAAGAGTTGGGAGGGTTTGCCTGAGGATGTTCCCTATGGTGAGGGGATCATCGAAATCTATAAACCGTTCATCGAAGAGTTGCTGTCTCATTATAGCAAGAGCACGGTAAACCGGCACCTGAATAATCTCTGGCTGTTGGGCGGGGAGCTTATCCGCTCTATCGACATGGACTCGGAAGATCGAGAAAAGACCCCGATGGAACTTCTCTTAGACAATATCGACGAGACGGGTGGACCTTATTGCAGACACCTGGATTCGGAAGAGCAAATGAGGGCTTATGAGGCGACCTGCAAGAAGCTGTTCAAATTCTTAATGGAGCGAAAGCGTCTAAAATCCTGAGGATAAGGATCTATGCAGAGAACAAAGAGTTTATCTTGGCAAAACGTCCGGTCATCACTGAAAGGTTATGACCGTGACAGTTTGCTGAAAATAGTTGGCGAGATGTACCGGCTTTCGCCGGAGAATAGAGATTTTCTTCAAGCTCGTTTGATGCCTGACCCTGACCGTGCGACGCCTTTCAAAAGGAGGCTGCGGGCGGCTCTAAATCCGGATGCAGTTGGAAAAGACAAGCATGATCTGGCTGTGGCTAAACGCACACTGCGGGAGTTTTCGCAGGCCAGCTCAGACCCCGAGGCCACTGCCGACCTGATGATATACGCCGTCGAGTGCGGCAATAGATTCACTCTCAACTGCGGGGACATCGATGAAGAATTTTATGATGGGCTGATCGAGATGTATGCAGGGGCAATCAAGAAAGTGCTCCAACTTCCAAGGGATGTCCGTAGCATCTATTACAGGCGTCTTGAAAAAATCATGAAGTCGTCTCGTGGCATCGGGTGGGGTTACCATGACGGCCTATGCGAGCTTTTCGACAAGGCGTTCCCCGAAGAATAACTCACCGGCTCCTCATCAAGCATTTTGGAGATAAACTATGCCATTCAAGACTGAACCCACCGGCTTAACCCATCAGCCGCCGACCACGAAAAGATGCACTTCCCGCGGGCCGTGGGCGCCGTGGACCATGGTGGCCTCGATGTCGGCGGTCTTGCTGGGGCCGGAGATGAAGGACATATAGTTGGAGAGCCCTTCGCGGCGGTAGCGATCGTCCCAGCGCAGGAGCGCAAACAGCTCCTTCATGTCGAAAAGGATCTGGTCGAGGGTGATCACGGCGATGTGGATGGATGGCACCAGCGCCACGGAGCGCGGCTGGCCGGGGCGGTTGCGCAGGACCAGGGTCGCCGTGTCGGCCAGGCAGAAGTCGGCTCCGGTTACACCGATGAACGAGGCGATGATGTCGGCACGCTGGCGCTCACGTTCAGCCCGTTCCGATTCGCTGTCGGCATGGGGGTCGATCGGGTTGGTGACTCGCAGGGGAACATGAATGGCGGCAAGCGCCTCCGCGAGGCCGAGGCGGTCGATCAGCGGGTGTCGCCAGGCAGCCACGCTCTTGGATTCCCCCCACTCCGGCGCTCGTTTTTCCAAAAGGCCTACGATGGCCGCGGCAGCACTCGCCAGATTTTCTACTTGGACTACATTGAGATTTATGGGTATCCCGGCCTCGACAAGCTGATCAAAAAGGGCGCCACGGTCCTGCGCCGTGCGCCGATGTAACCTGTTCAGCAACAGCAGGTCTTCGGCCAATGGGCTCTCGGCGAACAGTTTACCCGTGCTCCTCGATACATCCGGTGCATGGCTCAGTGCCGATCGTATCCGGCGCAAGAATTGGATTTGATCTTGAGTTTCCATCTCTTTTTGCGTTTCGTTACGCCCGCCCATTACGACTCGCTTCTCTCACTCGCTACTCGTTGCTCGTTACTCATCACTTTCTCTTTCGCCACCTCTCCATGAACGTCACCCCTGCCAGCGGGTGCAAATCCCGGCTTTGGGTCCAACCCTGCAGGGGAGGCGGCAGCCTTCGAATCATGGCGCCGGTTCGCGGTAGCAGTTTCTGCCCGGCGGCGGACAGCTTGAGGGCCATTTCGTATAGTCTGCGGCTGCGGATGAGCCACGACCAGCCCCAGTAGGCAAGCCCCTCAATGCGGCTGGCCGGTTCGACCTGCCAATTCGCGTCGCCGTAGGCGAGTTTCTCCCGCAGGGCGAGCAGCATGCGCGGCAGGTCGATGTTCATCGAGCAGGCGTCCTTGCAGGCCCCACATAGGGTTCCGCCACGGCAGAGGTCCTTGGCCCGATTGATGCCGGTGAGCAGCGGCGTCACGACCGCCCCGACCGGACCGGAGTAGGCAAACCCGTAAGCGTGCCCTCCAATTTTGCCGTAGACCGGGCAGACATTGAGGCAGGCCGCGCAGCGAATGCAGTAGAGCATTTCGCGGAACTGCGGGTCGGCCAGAATCCGGCGGCGGCCGTTGTCGATGACCACCAGGTGAAACTCGTCGGGGCCATCGGAGTCACCGGGCCGGCGCGGACCACCGACAAAGCTGATATAGGTGCCGATGTTTTGAACCGACGCCCCGCGGCACAGGAGCCTCAGAATGATTTCGTATTCGTCGAGACTCGCCACGATGCGCTCCATTCCCATGAACGCCATGTGCACCCGTGGCATCGTGGTGGCCATGCGGATGTTGCCCTCGTTGGACACGGTGGTGATGTGGCCGCTTTCGGCGCAGGCCATGTTGACCCCGGAGGTGCCCATGTCCGCTGCCAGGAATTTCTCGCGCAGGGCTTTACGGGCAGCCTGGGTCAGCTCGGGCGGGCTTGTCGTGTGCCGAATGCCGAGCGTTTTAACAAAGAGGTCGGCGACCTCGTTGCGGGTCTTGTGGATGGCCGGGGCGATGATATGGGAGGGTTTTTCACCGGCCAGCTGAATGATGTATTCCCCGAGATCGGTTTCCACCACCTCGATCCCTGCCGCCTCGAGCGCCGGGTTGAGGCCGATCTCCTCGGTCACCATGGATTTGCCTTTGACCAGCATGCGCACATGGTTGCGCCTTGCCACGGAAAGGCAATAGTCGATGGCATCCTGTGCGGTTTCGGCAAAAAACACATGGCCGCCGTTCTGCCGAATCTCGGCCGTCAGGCTTTCCAGGAGAACATCGAGGTTTGCGATCGCTTTTTCGCGTATCGCGTGCGCTTTGAGCCGCAGATCCGGCCCCTCGGGCAGCTTGCGGTAAGCCTCGGCCGTGCCTCGCCCAAAACGTTCCTGGAGGGAGGTGAGGGATCGTCGCAACACCGGGTCGGCAATCCCCCGCTTGGCCTCTTTGACATAATTTTCAGTGCTGACGTCGGACATCGTCACAGTAGGATTCGAGGGGTCAAGGGTTCGAGGGTTCAAGTGAACAGCTTCTTGTCAGCTGCAATCCCCGATGTTTCTAAATTTGCTCGTTACTCATTATTCATCAAATTCTATGCGCCAGGATTTCCGCAATGTGCATCGTTTTGATCGGCAGTCCGCGGCGGCTGACGGCACCGGCGATATTGAGCAGGCAGCCCGTGTCGCAGCCGACCACGGTGTCCGCGCCGGAGGCGATGATGTGATCGACCTTGTCGTTGACCATGGCTGCGGAGATATCCGGGTATTTCACCGCAAACGCGCCGCCGAACCCGCAGCAATAGTCCGAGTTCTTCATCTCCACCAGTTCGAGGCCGGCCACGTTGCCAAGGAGTCGGCGGGGCTGATGCTTGATTCCGATGCCGCGCAGCAGATGACAGGAGTCGTGGTAGGTTGCCCGGCCGTTGTAATGGGCCCCAACGTCGTCGATACCGAGCACATCCACGAGAAATTCCGTGAACTCATAGGTCCGGGCGGCAATGTCTTCGGCCCGTTTTTTCCAGGCCGGTTCGTCCTGAAAAAGTTCCGGATAGTGGTGCCGCACCATGTGGACGCAGGACCCGGAAGGCGACACGATGGCGTCGGCATTTTCGAAGATTTCGATGAACCGCCGGGCGGCCACCCGGGCTTCCCGGCGAAAGCCGGAGTTGAATGCCGGCTGTCCACAGCAGGTCTGATCCGTCGGGCAGTCCAGCTCGAGGTCGAGTCTCTCCATGACCTGGGCCATGGCGTCGCCCACATGCGGCCAGACGGTATCCACCAAACATTGAATGAACAGGGTCACGTGAGAGGTATTCGCCATCAGTATCGTTCGATTTGGGGATCTTGGGCGTAACGTATTTTTCTTCTTATCCCAGGGCAGCCTAAAAATCCAGCGAGAAAACCTCATCCGGCGCTGCCTGATTGGCGGATGCGACGGTCTTTGTCTTGAAAACCTCAAGCCTTTAATGTAAACCGGTAGCCGGGTATCCAAATTTACCTCCAACCACAGGCGCTTTTTTCGGGACAGGATCTCGACCCGCCATCCGGGCAATGGACCCCATGGACGCCAATCAATCAGCGCTCATCCAAATGGTCGACAAGATCGAACAGCTGGGGCAATTCCAGGACAAGATTGAATTCCCCGCCAGCGTTCAACAGATTTGGAAAGCCTTTCTGGAGGATATCCGCAACCTGATCGAGGTGGAGGGATGCGCCTTGTTCCTGGTGGACGAGACCACGCAGGAGTTCAGCTTGACATACGTGGAGCCTCAATCCATAGGAACGGTTTGCCAGGATGAGAGCAATGCCCAGATCGAGTACGGCATTTTTCCGTGGGTCCTCAATCGTCGTCAACCGGCTTTGATCCCCGCATTGGGCCCCGTGCGCGGCCGCTCCCTGGTCATGCTGCCCCTGGTCACGGTGAAGCGCACCTTGGGGATGGTCATGGTGATCAGCCCGCTTCAGGAAAGCCTGGTGACCCAGGAGAATATGCGCCTGCTGGGGGTGCTCGCCAAGCAGTGCTCCCTGGTCATGGAGAATTCGCTGCTCTACGAGGGCTTGAAAAAGAAAAATGAGTCGCTTGAAAAGGCCAATAAACAGATCCGCTACCTGGCTCAGCGCGATCCTTTGACGCGTTGTTACAACCGCGGGTACATGAACGAGCAACTGCCCAGAGAGATCCGCCGTGCCATACGGTATCGGCGGGCGCTTTCCGTCGCGATATGCGATCTCGACCACTTCAAGTCCATCAACGACACCCACGGCCACCAGTGCGGAGATCAGGTCCTGAGAGACTTCGTCAAATCAGTGAGCCAACTGATCCGCACCGATTCAGACTGGCTGGCGCGCTACGGCGGCGAGGAGTTCTTGATCGTGCTGCCGGAAACAGCCCTGGGCAATGCCTACCGGCTGGCCGAGCGGCTGCGCCAGCAAATTGCCGGCAGGGAGTTCGACTGGCACGGAGAAAAGGTCTCCGTCACCGCCAGCTTCGGATTGACCGGATTCGACGGTGACCGCATTTTGGAAACCATTGCAGCCGACACGTTGCTGCGCTGTGCGGACGAGAACCTCTATCGAGCCAAACAGGATGGCCGCAATCGGGTGTTCAGCGGCCCATTCGCCGCTTGACGATCACTCTAAAAGATCATTCCGCAACAGCTCAATTGTTTTTTCGTCGACCCCGACCTTTTTCACCAGATAATCGACGGCAGTGCCGTAGTGGTCGCGAATGTAGTCCAGGAGTGCGCGAATTCGGCTCTCCGGGGCCGTGAAATAGGGCTCTACCCGGGCGATATCGACCCCCATCGGCCCGAGATGGGCATAAATCATTTTTCGCGTTTCGGCATTGTACCCGTCCGAGAGCCCGTAATCCCTCACCACGGAGGCTTCGGGTACGCCCAAGGCCAGCAGGATCAGGGCTGCGCCGGTACCGGTGCGATCCTTCCCGCCGGTGCAGTGAAACAGCAGCGGGCGTTTCTGCGACTCGGCCAGGTCGCTGAAAAGCCGGCGCCACACATGGGGGTAATGCTCGATGCTCTCGATATAGCCTTGGAGCATGAACTCTTCGGAAATCCAATTCCAATCTCCCTTGCGGATCCGGTCGAACACAGCCGTTGGCTCGAAATCGCTGTGTTGGATCGGCAGCCGATGATAGCTCACCTCCGCCGAATTCGGGAAACGGTTGGGCATCTTCAGAACCTCGGCATTGGTGCGAAGATCATAGACTTGTCGAATCCCCAATTGTCGGAGGTATTCCATCCCTTTGTCCGTCAGACGCGCCAGGTTGCTTGAACGAAAGACCTGCCCCCATTTCACACGCTGTCCGGCCAACGTCTCGTAGCCGCCGAGGTCTCTTAAGTTGGGTGCTCCCTCCACGGCGGGCCGTCGTTCGCCCACCATGCGGGTGGTGCCATCGGCCGCCGCCAGTTTGAAAAAATGCGGTCGGACGGGATCGAGACCGGCCAGAGTGACCGCACTGCGTCCATTGACGCGGGCCAGTGGAGATGCCTCATCGATCCTTTCCGGTGAAGGACCGCCGTAGATGGTCATGGAAGAGCTTCCGGGGGTTGGATTCCACCGGACCTCGATGGTGTCATCGTTTCGCCGAGCGATGGTGACGGCGGAAAGCGTTTGATTCGAATCCGAGTCTATCAATGGTGGTCCTATTTTTATAGGTTATAAAGGTATTGATTATAGTACACTCGGGGTCAGACTGAAAGCGAAACCTCGAAAACCAGGGCTGGTTGACATACGACCGGGGGGGCAATAAAATCAAGAAGTACTATTATTAATCGTCGCATAATAGTCTTTACAATGTCATTCCGGCGGAAGCCGGAATCCAGTGACCTGCTGGATGCCGGATCAAGTCCGGCATGACGATACTATTTCGAGACAGTTAATAAAATACCACTATTCGGTCAATCGATTTTAAGATCATGCAAGCATTCTGGGATTGGTGGCAGCATCTGCCGCAGCACATGAGCCCTGTCATATTTCAAATCGGGGCCTTCAAACTCCAGTATTACGGGCTGATGTACATTGTGGCCTTTGCCATCACCTATGGCCTGGTGCTCTACCGACTAAAACACGAGAGCCGCTTTCAGGTATCTCGCCAACAAATCAACGATCTAACCACCGTGATCATTTTGGGGCTGATGATCGGGGCGCGGCTGGGGTACGTGGTGTTCTACAACCTGTCCTATTTCCTCAGTCACCCGCTTGAGATCTTCCTTCCGTTTGAGTTTTCAAACGGCATCACGTTTACCGGCATCTCCGGTATGTCCTACCACGGCGGCCTCATCGGGATTCTGCTCGCGGCCTGGATCTACGCCAAGAAAAACAGCCTCGACCTGCGGGACATGGCGGACCTCTACATCCCGGGCATCCCGCTGGCCTATACGTTCGGTCGCCTGGGTAATTTCATCAACGGCGAGTTGTTCGGGCGGATTACTACCGCTCCCGTCGGGATGTACTTTCCCATGGCACCCGAAAAGGCGCTGCGTCACCCCTCTCAGCTTTACGAAGCCTTCTTCGAGGGGATCTTTCTGTTCGCCGTGCTGTGGAGCATTCGGAAGATCAACGCGCCCAAAGGCGCGATGCTGGCCTTTTACCTTATCGGCTATGGAACAGTGAGGTTCTTTATCGAGTTTTATCGGGAACCGGATGCACACCTCGGGTTCGTGGCGGGGTTTATGTCCATGGGGCAGGTGCTCTGCGCGGGGATGATCGCCGCCGGGATCGCATTATTTTTTCTATTCGTCCGGCGTGGGCACCGCAGCACCTGACCGCCGGTACCTTTCACCGGACACCTCTTTTTCTTGCGCACTCAGCCGGAGCAATTGAACCGCTTGGGTTGCAATCACCGCGTTTCGGCTTATCATTGCGCTTTTAATTTCATGCACGGGATTTTACCCCAAAGGAGATCAAGCCATGTCGGAGCATTTACAGGTAACGTTATACAGCGGCGGGCATAAAGGCGCCGAAGCCGAGTTCGGCCGACTGGCCGAACGCTGGGGACTCCAGGAGGTGAACTTCTCCTTCGAGGGCCACGAGATCGAACGCACCCGGGGTGTCCGGATGCTTTCGCCGGCCGAGCTGGACAAGGGCGATGTCAGCATGGAGATTGTCTCCACCCGTATGGGTCGAGGCTATTCCAAGGCAGACAAGATCAGAAAGGTGATCCAGTCCATCTTCCACATGGTCAACAACGGCTATCAGGTGATCGCCGTCGGCTGGATCCAGCCCGACAACACGGTAAAAGGTGGAACCGGGTGGGGCGTGGAGCTTGCCAAGCTCTTCAACCGCGATGTCAGCGTCTATGACCAGGAGCGTCGTTCGTGGTTCTCCTGGAAGAACACCCAGTGGGCCCCTGAAGTGCCGGTCATCTCCGAGAAAACCTTCGTCGGCACCGGCACCCGCAACCTCTCCGATGACGGCCGCAAGGCCATCCATGACCTGTTCGAGCGCTCCTTCGGCCCCGCCCAAAAATGATTCCATCGGCTCCGCCTGGCAGAACTCCGGGCGGAGCCCCCTTTTCGACGCCGCCGCTGTCTACCCGTTTTGCATGTTTTTATTCATTTTCGGTGGTAGCGGCATAAGGCTCCTGGGCTGCATCGTGTTTAACCAAAAGCCGTATTATAGTTTTTTTGAAAAAGGGCTGCTATAGTTGCTCACCAGCCCAAGCGTGTTGTATTCCCAGGGGCAGGTAAGGAAAACGAGATGAAAACATTCGTGCTCGTTTGCGTGTCGCTCCTGGCCGGGTGCGTCGGGGTCCCCGATGGCGTGCAGCCGGTCGAGAATTTCGAGCTGGAGCGCTACCTGGGCACGTGGTACGAGATCGCGCGCCTGGACCACTCCTTCGAGCGCGGGCTCTCCCGCGTCACGGCGGAGTACAGCCTGCGGGAGGACGGCGGGGTTCGGGTCGTGAACCGCGGCTGCTCCGAGAAGGATCAGGAGTGGAAGGAGGCCGAAGGCAGGGCCTATTTTGTCGATCGAGCCGACCAGGGCCACTTGAAGGTCTCCTTCTTCGGCCCCTTCTACGGCTCCTACATCGTCTTCGAGCTCGACCGCGACAGCTACCAATACGCCCTTGTGAGCGGACCCGACAAATCCTATTTCTGGATCCTTGCGCGCCGCCCGGAGATGGACAAAGAGTTGAAGCAGCGGCTCATCGCCAAGGCCGCCGCGCGGGGCTTCCGAACAGACGAGTTGATATGGGTTGCGCACTAACGAGCGGGGCGGCCGCCGGCCGGCGGCGCTGGGCGACCAGTCTAAAAACGTGGGCCTCGCATGAAATGGGCGAGCATCTCGCGTTTGGCGGCTCGCAGTTTCTTCAGCGACGGCTTTAAGACAATTTTTGTGCCCAGCCCCTCGAAGGCCGCTTCAAGGACGCCGACCAGACGCGAGGACTGGACGTGGATCTCCTTGGGGCGCAGGCCGGGGTCTGCCAGTTTGGATAAGATCACGCCGGGCACAAGGCCCAACATCTGCTCGAGGCTCTCTTTAATAAACAGGGTCTCCACCCCGAAGACCAGTTTGGAAGGGGCATGCACGGCGAGCAGAATATACCCGGCCTGCGGGCGTTGGCCTTTTCCGCCGATGGGGCCGGGGAACATGAAAAGGTCCAACTCGATTACCTCTCTCGTTGCGGCCGCGCGCTTGAGTCGTTTCAGGTCGTCGGGGTCCCATGCCACCGGCACGGGAGGGTGCTCCGGCGAGGGAGGGTTTTCGTAGCGATCCTCCCAACCGTCGGTCGATACGGCCCCTTGCCGGCATGACCGGATCAAGAACGTGCCGGGCCCCCTCCCGATCAAGAGCTCCTGGTTTTTGTGCAGGCGGGGCGCGACATCCTCGAGCTGTTCGAGGGCCAATGTGAGAAACCGGACCTCCTCCGGCTCCAGCTGCCACGGCATGAACCCCGGTCGAAAGCTCTGAAATCGGGGCCAGGCCTTGCGCCCCCGGAACTTTCGATTGAGGTTGCCCAGCAGCTGGCGATCCCAGTTTTCGAGATCGGCCCGATCTTCAAACGAGGCCTGCAGCTGGGGGATTTCGAGGAGATACTCGGGGTATTCGTTGAGAACATCGGGTGGTGCCCGGTGAAGATCGAGAAACTCCGCCAGCGCGCGGGGCCCCAGGTAAACGGCGATCGCCGGGTGTTCGCCGAGGATGCCCATCACGCTGACGAACCCGAGGTCACCGCTTTCCGGATCGCGGATGCCGAAGACCTCATCCTCTTGCATCCACTCCCACGGGGCAAGCTGCTTGATCCTTACGGCGGCTTCGACCAGACGTTCCCATTCCAGGCGGTTGGCGTCCATGGCTTCTCCCTCCCCCTAGTTGTGGCGGTCGATTTGTGCTGAGAAAAAACTGATGATATCATTTATGTCACCGTTGGGTGCCCTGCAAGAGGAAAACGACATGCCGTCCGAAGAGCTGTACCGTGATCTCGTCGAAAACATGCACGACGGGGTTTATTTCGTGGACCGCGAACGGCGCATCACTTTTTGGAACAAGGGGGCGGAGCGGATCACCGGCTATGCCGCAGACGAGGTCGTAGGAAAATCCTGCGCCGAAAACATCCTCGTCCATGTGGACATCCTCGGCCGTCAGCTTTGCAAAGGCTCCTGCCCCCTGGTTGCCGCCATGGCCGACGGCGCACCGCACGAAGCCGAGGTGTACCTGCACCACAAGCAGGGGCATCGCCTGCCGGTGTGGGTGCGGACCTCGCCCCTGCTTGACACGGAAGGCCGCTTCACCGGCGCCGTCGAGATGTTCACCGACATCAGCTCGCGCCAGGCCTTGGCCCAGCAGGTAGAGGATTTGAAAAAGCTGGCCCTGATCGACCCCCTGACCGGGCTTCCCAACCGCAGGCATCTGGAAACCCAACTGCACGCCCGGCTCGAAGAACTCCGGCGCAGCGGGGCCGGCTTCGGCCTGCTCTTCATCGATATCGACCACTTCAAGCAGGTCAACGACCGCCACGGGCATGATGTCGGCGATCGGGTCCTGACCACCGTTGCCAACACCTTGTCCTTTTCCGTGCGACCTTTCGACCTGGTATGCCGCTGGGGCGGGGAGGAGTTTGCGGGCATTTTCCCACACACGGACGCGGCGACGCTTCGGGGAATTGCCGAACGGCTGGGTATTCTGGTGGCCCACTCCCGGGTCGACACCGGCAGCGAGGTGCTGGCGGCCACTGTTTCCATTGGGGGCAGTGTGGCCCACCCTAAGGATTCTGCGGCATCTCTCCTCAAACGTGCCGACGCCCTCATGTATGCGAGCAAGGAGAGCGGCCGCAACCGGGTAACCGTTGACTGACGAAGAGGGAGTCGTCCCACATGGAAAAGGTGCTGGTGACCGGCGCCACGGGGTTCATCGGGTTTGAAGTGGCGCGGCAGCTTGCGGATCGCGGCCTGCGGCCCCGGCTTCTGGTGCGCCGCCCTTTTAGAGGGCTGATCCTGAAATCTCTGGATGCGGACCTGATGCAGGGCGATCTCATGCAGCCTGACAGCCTGCGCCGGGCGTTGGAAGGGATCGACACTGTGATCCACCTCGGGGCCCTGGCGGCTTTTATCGCGTACCGGCTGGTGCGGCCGTCGATTGTCGAGGGGTCCCGCAACCTCATGGCAGTCGCGCGCAGCGCCGGAGTTAGGCAGGTCGTCTATGGCGGCAGCCTGCTCGTCTATGGCGACCAGGCAGCCGCCATCGACCAGGCGACGCTGCCGGCCCCGGCGTCCGGTTACGGCCGCGCCAAGCTCGAAGCGGAGCAGATGATGCAGGCCATGGCCCGCGAGGCCGGCATGGGATTCGCCTCGCTGCGGCTGCCCCATACCTATGGAGCGCGCAGCCTTTTTTTCGAG
This sequence comes from Desulfobacterales bacterium, assembly GCA_041736435.1. Lineage (GTDB taxonomy): Bacteria > Desulfobacterota > Desulfobacteria > Desulfobacterales > SpSt-501 > SpSt-501. Next base: position 15,227 of record JBGSTS010000146.1, read on the forward strand.
GAAGCCCGCAAGGGACGGATCATTTTTCCGGGAAGCGGCGGCAATCGATACGCCCACATGAACGTTGTCGATGCGGCGCGAGCCCTGATCCATGCGGCTGAGACCGGGTTGAACGGGGTCAGCGTGGTGGCGGACAACCTGCCGTGCACCTGGAACGAGTTCTTCCTGGCGGTTCAGACCTACTATCCCCGGTTGCGGGTAACACGCATTCCCAAGACGCTGGCTCTGCTGGGTACCGGATTGCTGGACCTGGCCTGCACGATGATCGGCCGCCCGAACCTCTACTCGGTGGGGGCGGTGCGCAGCTGGAACCTCCATCAGCCGGTCGAGCCGGAGACCCTGTCGAAGCTCATCGGCATCCAGCCGCTTTATCCCACCATCCAGGAAGGGATCCCCGCCGTCCTGGACGAGTCTATTGCGTTCTGCTGGCGGCACTCCATGAAGGATTTCTGCAGGTAGATCGGCGTCAGGCGTTTTTCGCGAGCTCGGTTCGGATAGCGATCCCCAGCGCCTCGATCGTATAGGGTTTTTTGACGTAGGCCCCCGCCCCGAGTTTCTGGGCTTGGCGGACCCGACCGGTCTCGGCGAAGCCGCTGGTGATGATGGCCTTCTGATGCGGGTGATGCCGGATCACCCGCCGGTAGGTCTCCAGGCCGTCGATTCCGGGATCCATGATCATGTCGAGAACGACAAGATCCGCCCGGTGCTCTCTAAGGAGGTCCAGCGCCTCTTCACCGCTGGCCGCGGAGGTCACCGCGTAGCCGAGTTGGGAGATAATCCGGGTTGCAATTTCGCGTTGTTCCGGAACGTCATCCACCACCAGCACGCTTTCGCCCTTGCCTTTCAGCGCATCGAAGGAGCCGCCGACATCGCGGTGTGCCACCTCCTGGCGGGTGACGGGAAAGTAAAGGTCCACCGCAGTCCCCTCTCCCTCGGAGCTGCGGATGTCGATATACCCTGCGTGATCTTTTACCGTGCCCCACACCACGGCCATGCCCAAGCCGGTGCCGCTGCGCCCCATTTTCTTCTTGGTGTAGAACGGCTCGAAGATCCACTGGAGGTCCTCCGTGGAGATGCCCACACCGGTGTCTGAAACCCTCAGCCGGGCATAGTCGCCCGCGGGAATTTCATGATAGCCGTGCAGCGTTTCATCCAAACTGCGATTGTCGGTCGAAATGCGGATGACGCCCCCGTTGGGCATGGCCTCGGCCGCATTCGACACCAGGTTCATGATGGTTTTCGACAGGTGGACCGGAGACCCCTTGACATTAAGCAGCTTCGGATCGAGGCGGGTCTCCACTCCCACGAGAGGGTGGAAGGTGCGCAGTCGCGCCACTTCGGGGCTGGCCAGGTAGTCGGCGATCAGGCTGTTCAGACTCACCACTTCAGACACGGCCACCCCCCGGCGAGCCAGCGTGAGCAGGTCCTGGACGATGGCGGCGGCCTTCTTGCCGGACTCCTGTATCACCTCAATCGGCCGGCGCAACGGGCTCTCTTTGGGCAGGTCCAGCAGGAGCAGGTCCGGGTAGCTGACCACGCCCGACAGCACGTTGTTGAGGTCGTGGGCGACACCGCCGGCCAGGGTCCCGATGGCCTCCATTTTGCGGGAGCGGCTGAGCCGTTCGAGAAGGGCCTCCTTTTCCTTCTGGGCACGCCGCCGTTCGGTGATGTCGCGGGTGACTCCCAAAACACCGATGGGGGTGCTGTGCTTGCCCATCAGGAAGGAGGCGGTGGTTTCAGTCCAAAGCGAGGTGCCGTCCTTGCGTTTGATCTCCAGCTCCAAGGTCGAGGGGGCCGCCATCGCATGTTGATCCCCGTCATCGATAAGGCGCCGCTGAAACTCGTCCAAGACTTTTTGGACCGATTGCGGCGTGAGGATGTCCTCCATTCGGTGAACCTTGTACTCCTCCGGGGTCCACCCCTGCTGCTTATAGACCGCCGGGCTGACGTAGGTGAAGCGAAAGTCGAGATCCATCGTCCAGATGACATCGCTGATGTTTTCCGCCATCAGCCGGTATTTCTGCTCGCTTTGCCGCAACTCTTCGCGGGTCTTCAGCAACTCTTCGCGCTCCAGTTCGAGTGCGGCGGCGGCCTGCAGCGTGCGCTGATTCAGGGACTCCAGCCCGTTGACCAGCACCGCGACAGCGATGGCGGACGCAGCATTCAAAAAAATGAAATTGATACCGGCCGTCACCGCGCGGGTCGAGGAGATCACGTCATTCGTCCCGAGAAACCATGCCAATGCCCACAGGGTCAAACCGTTCAGGATCGTTGCGGCCAGAGCGGCTTTCAACCCCAGCAGGACGCCGGAAAGAACGGCGAAGCAGAACAACCAGGCCGGCCCGCCGCTCAGAAAGCCGACCTCCCGGATGATGAAAACCCCCACGAAGTAGACAACGAAGAGAAGGATCCCCGTGCGCCGAACCAAACCCAACCGGGGCAGCAGCAGCAGGCTGCCGATCACCAACAGGGCGGCGATATCGGCGCCAAGGAGGACCCAGCGCTGCTCATTTACGGCCATGAAGGCGGCGGGCAGCAGGGCCATGAAGGAAAGTGCCCAACCTGAGGCCAGGGCCGTCCACAGGATGCGTTCGCGCCAGTAGCGCAGTCCCTCCTGATCCGGGTCCGGATAGGTAAAGGAAACCAGAGGGCGAGCGATCCAGGAGTTTTTAAGCCGGTCGATCAAAGGCGGTATTTCCAACAGGCACGTATCGGTGAAAAAGAAGGCCGGGCCGGACGGGGTGCAGTTGTTCCCATTCGGCCGCCGGTGCTATCGCATGGGTGGTATCGGCCTTTTCACCTCCCGACTTTAGTAGGAATCACAGGCGGCTGAAAGCGGCTCGACGGCGGACGGGATGGATAAAAACCAACCTAATCGGTCGCCCGCTTGCGCACCAGTTTATCCCTCAGCGTTTTGCGGTCGATCTTCAATATGGCTGCCGCCCTGGTTTTGTTGCCGCCGACATGGGCCAAAACATGCCGGATGTATTCGTGCTCCATCTCTTCGAGGCTCCGATTCAGTCCCTGGCGGTCCACCAGGCATTCGGAGCGCATGCCGGCCGGCAGGTCGGGCGCGTCGATGAGGTCTCCCTCGGAAAGGGCCATCAGGCGTTGGACCAGGTTTTCGAGCTCGCGCACATTGCCCGGCCAGCTGTAGCCCCTGAGAATTTCCAAAGCGCGGTCCGAATAGTGAGGCTCGGCCCGATTCATCTCGGCGGCGTATTTGGCCGTGAAATAGCGTGCCAACACCATAATGTCCTCGCCGCGTTCGCGCAGAGGCGGAATTTCGATGTTGATGACGTTCAGCCGGTAATACAAGTCCTCGCGGAACCGTCCGCCGGCTATCAGGCTCTGCAGGTTTTTGTTTGTGCCGGCGATGATGCGCACGTCGATTTTTTGCGACTTGGCCGAGCCGACCATGCAGATCTCTTTTTCCTGAAGCACCCGCAGCAGTTTCACCTGCATGGCCAGGCTGGTTTCGCTGACCTCGTCCAGGAAGAGGGAGCCCTTGTTCCCGGTCTGAAAAAACCCGGCGCGCGTCTCGTTTGCCCCCGTGAAGGCGCCCTTGACGCGGCCGAAGAGCTCGCTTTCGAGCAGTCCTTCAGGGATGCCACCGCAGTTGACCGGGACAAAGGGGTGCGGGGCGCGGTCGCTGCGGTAGTGGATGGCGCGGGCCACCAGCTCTTTACCGGTGCCGCTCTCCCCGGTGATTAACACGGTTGCCTTGACGGCGGCCGCTTTCTGGATGGTCTGGAAGACCGCCTGCATGGCCTCGGAGTCTCCGATGATCCCTGAGGGTGCCGGGGTCGCAGCCTGCCCGAGGGTTCTCCGGCGCTGCGCCGCCAGGGCGTTCTCGACGGCATGGAGCAGCTCCTTTTTGGTGAACGGTTTGGCCAGGTAGTCTTCAGCGCCCAGGCGGACCGCCTCCACCGCTCCGCCAAGGCTCGGGTACCCGGTGACCATGAGAATGCCGACCCCCCGGTAGTGGGTGCGAATGTGGCGGATCAGGTCCAGCCCGCTGGCTTTGGGCATCTTCATGTCGGTGATCACCAGGTCGAAGGCGGCTTCCTTCAAAAGCCGCGACGCTTCAGCCGCGCTGGAAACGGTGATGACCCTGTGGCCCGCGGGGGTGAGGTGCCGCTGGATCAGCTCGAGGGCGTCGGGTGAGTCGTCCACGGCCAGGATGGCGGCCAAATGCGCGTTTTGGATGGAAGGGGAGTTGCTCACGTTGTTCTTCCCGCAGTCAGTGGTTGGCGTCATTCTCGGTTGCGGCCGGCTGGGAGGTAAACCCTGAATTCGGTGCCCCGGCCCTGCCGGCTGCTGAATTTGATCCGGCCGCGGTGGGATTTGACAATACCGTGCACGACCGACAGGCCGAGCCCTGTGCCCTGGTCGACATCCTTTGTGGTAAAAAACGGCAGGAAAATTTTTTCCTGGATGTCGTCCGGGATACCGGCGCCGGTATCCCGGACGGAGACAAGAATATCCTTACCCCGGTGGTGGGTGGCCACATCCAGGCAGCCGCCTTTCTCCATCGCGTGAATGGCGTTGACGACGAGGTTGACAAGGATCTGCCGGACCTGAGGTTCGTCGGCGGGGATCGCCGGGAGGTTCGGGTCGAGCGTAAGCCGGACCTCGATGCTCTGCTGGGCGCAGCGGGCCTCGAAAAACGAGGCGACCTCCCGAACGAGTCGGTTGACGTTCACCGGGTCCTGCCGGGGGGAGATCTGCCGGGCGAACAAGAGCAGCTTGCGCACGACCTCGCGCGCGTGGAGGGCGGCGGCTTCGACCCGGGCAATGTCCGTTGTTGCCTGAACGGGCATGCCGGGGATCTCCTTGAGCAGTTCGGCGAAGCCCAAGATACCCGTCAGCGGTTCGTTCAACTCATGGGCCACCCCCGCCGCCAGTTTGCCGATGGTGGCAAGCCGGTCGGCATGCTGCAATTGCTCCTGCAGTCGGGTTTTTTCGGATTCCGCCTGCTTGCGTTCGATGATGAGGCCGATTTCGCGGGCTACCGAATCGAGCAGTCGGCGTTCTTCGGCCAAAAACGGGCCTTCGTCCAGTTCGGGCCGGGGTTCCCGGTAAACCACCTCCACGGCGCCGCGGTCGATCCCGTTGATGGCGATCGGGGCCGATTGCCGGTAGGGGCCGGGCGCAAAACCGTGTGTCTGAAAGGAAAGGCCATCGAAGGTGACGCGGGCTTCGGTGATGGCCGTGTTCAGGTAGGCCGCCGGCAAAAGCTCGACCATCCGCTCGAGGAACAATTCCAAAGGCTTCGCGCTCTCCATCGCCAGATTGGCGATGCTGTACATGCAGGAGAGCTCTTTGACGCGCTCCCGCAGCTCGAAGCGCGATCGGTTATGGCTCAAGGACAAGCCGATGATGACGGCCAGCCGGTTGAGAAAAATGTATGAATTGTCGTCCACTTGGCGTTTATAGAGGAAAGACAGCGCCAAACACCCGCGAAAGGAGCTGCCGGCGGGAATAAGCAGAAAGACATACCGCACTGAGCCTCGCCTGAGGGGCGCAGGTTCGTTCTTGCGGGTGTCGTTGAACATGAAAACGAGCTGACGATCGACGGCCGGCATCCGCTCGGGCTGACAAAGGGACTTCAAACGGTCCACCATAACCCGGGGAACGGACTCGATGGCCTCGATGCAGTCACCGGACGGGGCTGTTTTTTCCTTCCACCCGCTGCAGGCCGGGTCGGCGGTATTTACGCATTTTGCATGGAAGACCTTTTGTTTTTCCTGGTAGACGAACTCTGCGACCTCGCATTCGAAAAAGCGCAACAGCGTGCCGGTGGCCTCTTTGAGCACCTCCAGCGTCATCCGACCCTCAGCCGCCGACGTCATGATCAGGTCGAACAGCTGGCGGTACCCTGCGTAGGATTTCCCGCTCAGCGGTTCAGCGAAGCCGTCAATGGGTTTGGGGGTTGTGCGGGTCGTCATGGCCTTTCGTCCGTGACGTTAAAAAAAAGCGAAGCTGCCGGGCGGGCAGCTTCGCTTGACCCATCTTCAAACCGCTGTGACGCCGGCGTCAGGCCCGGCCGCGCAACCGAGCCGCTTGGGCAACCCGGTCGACCGCGATCATATACGCGGCATCCCGCATGAACACGCCGCGCGAATCCGCCAGGTCGGCCATGGCATGAAAGGCCTTGGTCATGACGGTGTCCAGGCGTTTGAGCACCTCGTCCTTGTCCCAGTAGAAGTTCATCGCGGCCTGAACCTGCTCAAAGTAAGAGCAGGTCACTCCGCCGGCGTTGCAGAGAAAGTCCGGTATAACATAGATTCCGCGCTGCTTCAACACGGGGTCGGCATCCGGCGTGGTCGGGCCGTTGGCCCCCTCGGCGAGTAGCACCACGGTGTCGGCAATGTCCCGGACGGTGTCGGCGTTGATCTGGTTTTCCAGCGCGCATGGGACCAGGATCTCTACTGGCTGCTTGATCCACTCCTCGCCCGGCAGCACATCGTAGCCTGCCGCCGACGCTTTCCGCCGATCGATCGCACCGTAGCTGTCTGTGATGGAGATCAAGAAATCCGGGTCCAGGCCGTCGGCACGACGGTAGGTGTAGGCGATATTGTCGTGTGCATCCCAACAGGAGACGCACACCGGCCTGCCGCCGGCCTCGGTGAACCAGCGCAGGGCATACTGCGCCACGTTGCCAAAACCCTGGAAGGCCGCCGTCATGCCGCGTATCTCCCGTCCGAGCCGCCGGATCGCCTCGCGCACGCAGAACATCACACCGAAGCCGGTCGCCTCCGTGCGCCCGAGGGAGCCGCCCATGCCGATCGGTTTGCCGGTGATGAACCCGGGGTAGTGGCCGCCGGCGAGGATTTCGAATTCGTCAAGCATCCAGAGCATGTGCTGAGCGTTGGTCATGACGTCGGGCGCCGGCACATCGCTCACCGGCCCGACGTTTTTGAAGATCTGGCGCACCCAGCCACGGCAGACCTGCTCCTGCTCCCGCGGCGACATCCGGCGCGGGTCGCAGATGACGCCTCCCTTGCCGCCGCCGAGCGGGATGTCCACCAGCGCGCACTTCCAGGTCATCCAGGTGGCCAGTGCACGCACCGTGTCGGCGGTTTCCTGGGGGTGGAAGCGGATCCCACCCTTGGCCGGGCCTCGCAGGTCGTTGTGCTGAATGCGAAATCCGCGGAACACCTTGACGGAACCATCGTCCATTCGCACCGGGATCGTAAAGTGAAATTCGCGCATCGGCCAGCGCAAGAGCTCACGCATGCCGCTTTCCAGGGCCAGCAAGTCCGCCACGCGGTCGAACTGGGCCTGGGCCATTTCAAAGGCGTTAAAACCCTCTTTCATGTGATCCTCTCCGGAATCGTTTGGATTCTCTATTGCCACTGCCGATGACGCATACTATCGCATTTCGCATCTGTTCTGCAAACTCATTTCTAATAGCAGGCCCCGTTGCCCTCAAGCGTACTCTTCACATTCCCAGATTCCGCCCGCGGGTTTAAAAAGCTTGCAGGTTTTGAGGTGATCGCAATTTGCGCAGAGCCCGAGCGGGGCGTCCTGGTCTGAGCCCTCCTCGTCGGCTGCTGCGGCCCGCTGCTTCACCAAAGAAAGCCGCGGCCTGGAGGAGAGACCGCATTCGAACATTTCACATTGGATGACGGGGACGGCGGACCTCATCAACGTCGCGCAATCACTCGCGTGGCGGCAGTTGGAACAGAGCCCGGCTTGGATCAACTGCTCCAGGCGTGCCATGGCCTCATCATGGGCTTCCGCCACGCTGACGGTTCTTGTGCTGCTCATCTTGGATTTTCCGGTTGCCATTGTCGACTCCTTCTGTTCGGTTCGGGTGGCCGTGGTTGAATTGGTCAGTTGCGTCTCAATCTCTACCCAAAGCTCACTGCAGGTGCCGTGCCATCAGCAGCCTTCAGTGTCGCCGATAATTGCTTTGCAGGATGACCTTCTGATTTTTAATGAAAATTCCAACATGGGGAATGCCATGCCACGATCGTGACGTGCCCCGCCGAGAGCTCTATTGCCGGGGAGTTTCGTCTCAGTGAGGCGTATCTCCCCAATGCGGATTGCTTCGGTGGGCACATCCTAGTGGTATGCTACTTGCTTTGGAACGCATATGGCGGCATACAGGAATCAGCTCCCTTGGAGGTCCGCCCATGTTGGATATCGATTCCATTCAGCACCGTTTCGACACGTTTCGTTCGATGATGGTCAACCGCATCCGCGAGGTCCTGCTCGTCTCGAGCGTCTATGACGCCTACATCCTGGAAGAGGACGGCACGCTGGAGGAGCGCCTCTGGCAGCAGTATGCCGACCGGGGGCTTTCCACGGTGCCCCGGATCCGCAAGGTTTCGAGCTCGGAACGCGCCCTGGAGACGATCCGGCAGGAAAAAATCGATCTCGTCCTGGCCATCGTGCATGAAGAGATGGGGCTGGCGGTCGACCTGGCCGTCAAGGTCAAAGCGGTCCGCGGAGAGATCCCCATGGCGATCCTGGCCACGGACCCCTCATCGCTGCCTCAGCTGACGGAGGCGATCGCGAACAGCGGTGTGGACCGGGTCTTTCTCTGGCAGAACGACCCCACGCTTCTGGTGGCCATCATCAAGTACTTCGAAGACCGTGCGAACGTCGACCATGACACGGTCGCCGGGGGTGTGCGGGTCGTCATGCTGGTGGAGGACTCGGTGGCGCACTATTCCACCATCCTGCCGGCCATCTACACCGTCATCATGCTGCTGACACGCCGATTGATCGACGAGGGCCTGAACCTGCTGCACAAACAGCTGCGGATGCGCTCCCGCGCGAAAATCGTGCTGGCCGACAGCCTCGAGGAGGCCGTCGCCCTCTACCGGCGCTACCGGCCCTATGTGCTGGGGGTCGTCACCGATGTGCGCTTTGCGAAGGCGGGGCAGCTGAACGACGAGGCCGGATTCGAGCTCGTGCGTATGCTGCGCCGGGAAGACCGCGACCTGCCGATCTGCATTCAGTCCGCCGAGCCTGAAAAAAACCGTCCGCGCGCCCTCGAGCTCGGGACCACCTTTATCGACAAGAATTCCACCCGCTTGATCGAGGATCTGCAGCTGTTCCTGGAAGAGTACATGGGCTTCGGGGATTTTATTTTTCGCATGCCGGACGGCCGCGAAATCGCCCGGGCCGGAAATCCGCACGAACTGCTGGGGCATCTGCGGCAGGTGCCGATGGACTCCATCCTGCACCATGCACGCCAGCAGCACTTTTCGCATTGGATGATGGCCCGCACCGAGATTCGAATTGCCGAGCAGCTCTACCCCAAGCGCGTCGATGATTTCCAGGCGCCGGAAGAGCTGCGCCGTTTTCTCATCCAGGTCATCGAGGCGGTGCTTTACGAGAAACAGAGCGATATCATCACCCGGTTCATCCCCGGCCGCAGCCCTTACGAGGTGCAGTTCATGCGCCTGGGCGAAGGGTCTCTGGGAGGCAAGGCCCGGGGGATCGGGTTCCTGCGCTATCTGCTGTCGCGTCTGGACCTGCGCCGGTTTTTCCCGGACATTGCAATTCAGATTCCGCCGACGCTGGTCGTCTGCTCCAACGAATTCAGCCTTTTCCTGGAAGAGAACCATTTGTGGGAGGACGCGATCCAGGGAAAGCTTGCCTTCGCCAAGCTCCAGAGCCGGTTCCTGCAGGCGGAAATCCGGCCGGAGTTGTCCCGGGACCTGCGTTCCTATCTGCTGGCGGTGCGGGAGCCGCTGGCGGTGCGCTCCTCAAGCCTCCTGGAGGATTCCCTGCACCTGCCCCTGGCCGGGCTCTATGCCACCTACATGCTGCCCAACAACGAGTCCTCGGTGGAAGAACGGCTGGCCTCCCTGCTGGCGGCCGTCAAGCTCGTGTGGGCATCGACCTTTGGGGACAGCCCGCGGGCCTACTACCACCAGACCAGCTATCGGCTGGACGACGAGCGCATGGCCGTGGTCATCCAGACCCTGGGAGGGGGCCGTCGGGAGGGCTATTTCTACCCGTCATTTTCCGGGGTGGCCCAGTCGCACAACTTTTATCCCGTCTCCTACATGAAGCCGGAGGACGGTGTTGTCCAGATTGCGCTGGGGCTGGGGAAAACCGTGGTCGAAGGCGGGGCCATCGTGCGCTTTTGCCCGCGTTACCCGATGCTGCTGCCCCAGTTCGCCAACATTCGAGACTGGCTCTACTTCACGCAAAAGGATTTCTACGGCCTGGATATGGCCGCGATCGAGGGGCCGCGGAACGCCGCCACCATGGATCGCTTGAAGCTGCTGCCGCTTTCCGAGGCGGAAGCCCAGCGGGTGCTGCAGCCGGTGGCCTCGGTGTACCAAGCCGAAAGCGGCCTGCTGGTGGACAGCTTTTTCTACAACGGTCCGCGCATCGTGACTTTCCAGAAGGTTTTACGCGACCCGCGCCTGAAGCTGGGAGAGCTGTTGGCAAGCCTTCTGACGGTCAGCGAGAAGGCCATGCGTACGCCCGTGGAGATCGAATTTGCCTGCGATTTGCCCGAAGAGGGCCGTCCGGTGGTCTACCCGCTCCAACTGCGGCCCATGGCCGCGAAAAAGCGCTGGGAACGGGTCAAAATCACCGCACGCTACAAGGAGCGCGCCTTCTGCTATTCCGATACGGCTCACGGCAACGGCTCCTACCGCGGCATTCGCGATCTGGTGTGCGTTGTGCCCGAATCCTTCGAGATATCCAAGACACGGGAGATCGCGCGCGAAATCGGCGAGATCAACCGCCTGCTCGTCGCCGAAAATCGATCGTATGTGCTCGTGGGCTTCGGGCGCTGGGGCTCCACGGACCCCTGGATGGGAATCGGCGTCTCCTGGGCCCAGATCTCCGCCGTGCGGGTGCTGGTGGAGGTCGGCTTGAAAGGGTTCAACGCCGAGCCGGCCCAGGGCACTCATTTTTTCCAGAACGTGACCTCCTTGAACATCGGCTGCCTGTCGGTTCCGTACCAATCCGACGCTTTCATCAAGTGGGAGGCCCTGGCCGGCGTGGCGCCGCTGCGCACCACGGCCTACCTGAAGCACCTGTGCTGGTCCGAGCCGCTCAGAATTCGGATCGACGGCCGCATCGGCGAGGCCGCCATCATTCTGCCCTGACCCGTCCATGGGCGGGTCGGAGCAGCTTGTTTCGGCCGCTTTTCGTCATTACTTTCTAATTTCAAATGTGTGTTGAAGAGGTTGCCCGTGAATCGTAACCGCAGCTCCAGCATCTTGGCGTGGGGACTTCTTGGCCTTGCGGTTTTGGCCGCGGACGGGTGTTCGAGCGTCAACCGCGGCGGGTTGCGCAACAGCCGTGAGGTCGGGCGTGCATTCGAGACGCTGCACGTCTACCCCGATCACCGCTACTGGTACTACCATTTGGAAAACAGCCCTTACGCCGTTGTCGGCCTGGCGGCGCCTTATCGGCTCGAGGACCAACTCTGGACGGAAGTCGACCCCGAATCCAAAACCTTCGAAAAAGTAATAGGGCTCGTGCAAAATTTTCCGGTCAGAGGGGCGTTTACCTTCGGGGCCTACATTCTCGATCCACAGGGGCAGCAAATCGGCGTGTGGTACTCGAGCATGAATGCCGGAATCCGGGTGGACCCCGAAACCAGGTTGGTCTCCATCAGCACCGGTATGCCGTTTATCGATGACGACCACGGCTACGGGAGCGGGGTGGGGGTCGGGGTCGGGTCCGGAGGCGCCGGGGTTGGAGTTCGAATCGGCTTTTAGTCCGGGGCCGGGCCCGTCCGGTTCATCGGCAAGTAAGTTCGAATGGGGTGGGAGCGGGTTCCCGCTTCGATTCGATCTCGGCCCCGCCCGGGCGGGGTTGCCTCATAAAACAAAGTCTATCGTGCATGGAAGAAAGATCTTGAATTATGAAACCAGCATCATGGATATCAGGCGTCTGCCTGCTTGCAGCCGTCGCCGCCATTCTGGCGGCTTGTTCCGCTGCAACAACCGGGGGGATCAAAAGCAGCCGGGATGTGACCCTGGAGTTTGAAGAGCTGCGGGTGAACCCAAGCTTCCGATACTGGTATTACAACCTGGAAAATCAACCCTACGGGGTTGTCGGCCTGGAGCCTGACTTCAGGCTTCACGACGGCCCCTTATGGCATCCGGTGGCGCCGGACTCGCCGGTACTGAAAAAGGTCGTCGGCCTGGTTCGGAGTTTTCCGGTGCCCGGCTCCTACACCTCCGGGTTCCACATCACCGACCCGCAAGGAAGGATCATCGGTGTGTGGTATTCCAGCCTGACGGCCGGCATCACGGTGGACCCGGCGACAAAACAGGTATCCGTCAGCACGGCCATGCCCTGGGTTTTCAACGACCACTATTAGCGTGGGGAATTTTTTTGAACGTCTTTCGATAGGATCGTCACTGCAGGCGTGATCCGGCACCCAAAAACCCACTGGATTCCGGCTTCCGCCGGAATGACGCTGTCGGACAATTGTGGGGCCATCAGCACTGAGCTTGGATATCATGTTGCACTATAATTTAAGAACTATAAGCCTGCTGGGGCTTATGATTTTTTTGGCATTCGGCTGCCAGTTCGAGAATGTGGGGGCCGTTCAGAAAAACGCGGACGTTGCCCGGGCGTTTGAAGCGCTGCAGGTCCACCCGGGGTACCGATACTACGTCCTCAACCAAGAAAACGAACCCTATGGAGTCGCCGGGTTGGGGGAGGGGTTCTGGATTCGGGATCCTGCCTGGCGCGAGGTCGACCCGAGTTCGCCGGCTTTCGAAAAGGTGGTCGGGCTCGTTAAAAGCTTTCCCGTGCCGGGAAGCTTCACCGAGGGATTCACCCTCCTCGACCCCCAGCGAAAGGAGATCGGGGTGTGGTATTCCAGTCTCGGTGCCGGAATAACGGTGGACCCGGACACCCGACATGTGATGATATCAACCGCCACCCCGTGGTTGGGGAAATGAGGCGACCTATTAAGCGCTCACGAGGCCATATGGCAGAAAAATCGACTTTTGAAAAAGTGACCTCTTCCCAGAAGCCGCTTTTCGGGACGCGCAAACTTCTTCTTTGCGGCTTTGGAGCCGAGGCCCAGAAAAAATTCGGCAGCCTTTTAGACCTGGTGGGTATTGCCGATGTCCCCAAGGTTTGGGCGACCGCGGAGCAAGGGGGTGCGTTGCTGGCCGACCTGATGGCACTTCCCGACGAGAGCGGAGCTGGGATGGCATCGAGCCTCCCGCGGGCGGTCATCGTCGGCGGCATCACTCAGGCCCAGCTGATCGGCCTGATGAACGTGTGCAAGAAATCCGGCATGCACTCCTCTCTCTGGGCCTGTCTGACGCCGGTTTCCGAAACATGGTCTCTGGCGCAGCTGCTGGCCGAGCTCGCCCGCGAACGCGAAGCCATGGCGAGACCGAAACGCTAGCGCACAATACTCAGGACCAGATTGCCCTCCACCGACCCCTTGCGCACCGGATGCTGTTCCTGCCCGGTGGCCTGAGGCACCTTGTCGGAGACGTAGCGGTAGGCTTCATCCACGGTGACCATGCCGTCACGGTCGGTATCGGCTTCGCCTTTCAGCCCGTCGATCAGGTAATAGGTGAACACTCCGTGCTGAAGCTCATCCTTCTCGACGCTGACCTCGTTGGCGGAGCTGGCGGTGATGATCACTTTGCCCCGCCCGCCGGCCACGCGATCCAAAAACCCGTCTGAAATGGTCGCCCTGAGGTCGCCGACGCTGATCGTGCGCCCGCCGCTTGCCCCGCTGTAGCAGGAGTCGGCGATGAACACCAACCGGTTCGAACGGATGCGGTTGAAGATACGCGAAACCTCCACCATGGGCATGGCCGTGGTGTAAAGATCGGCCGGATCGGTGTCGAACGGCAACAGGTATTTTTCCAGGCCGTCGCCGTCGGGGCTGGAGGCGTCCCGTTCGGTGGCGCCGTGGCCGGCGAAAAAGATGACCACCATATCGTTTTCACGGGCGGAATTCTTCAGGCGCGTGCCCAGCGTGCTGCGCAGGTTCACGAGGCTGGCCTGCTCGTTGAGCAGCAGAGTGACGTTCTCCGCCGGGACGCGGTTGTCCTCGACCATCAGGCGGTAGAACGCCTGGGCGTCGTTCACCGCGTATTTGAGCTTCGGCAGGCGCGGATAGTCGTTGATGCCGACGATCACGGCCCAGACGTTGCGACGCTTCGGGTAGTACTGCACCCGCAGGGATCGCTCCGCCGTGAGGTCGTCGATGTTGGTGGCCGCCACGCGCAGCAGGTTTTCCCCCTCGTCGAGCTGGATCCGGCGGTCGAAGTTGACCCGGCGGGGAGCCGACTCGACCACGCTGCGCACGCCACGGGCGTCGTCGATCGGCAGGGGCCGGTCGTTGACGAAAATCTCAACGGCTTTCAGGCCGCGCTTGTCCTCGACCGCTCCGGTCAAGCGCACGCTGCCGGTCTCGCTGTGGTGGCCGTCCTCGGGTCCAGTGATGAGCAGCAGCGGCGGGGTTTTACCCTCGGCGACCAGGCGGCTCATGCGCTCCCGCTCCCGGCGCTCCCGCTCGAGCTCCTGGCTG
>JBGSTS010000148.1:0-5104 GCA_041736435.1 Desulfobacterales bacterium
GCTTCTTGGCGCCGGCGAAGGCCCGGGCCAAATCGCCGACGGCCTTGGCATCGATGCCGGTCGCCTTGGCAACCGCCTCGGGGGTGTAGGACGCACCGAGCGCCTGCTTGAAGAGATCGAACCCTTTGGAGCGGCTGTTGACGAACTCCTTGCGGAAGAGGCCCTCCTGGATGATCACGTGGGCCAACCCCAACGCCAGAACGCCCTCCGTCCCCGGTTCGATGGGAATCCAGCGGTCGGCCTTGGCGGCGGTCTTGGACAGGCGCGGTTCGACCTGCTCCATCCGGCCCCCGCGCTCCCGCAGCCCGCTGCGGGCCCGCAGCATGTAGCCCGGCGCCCCCCAGCCTTCGATCAGGCCGGCCCCGAAGCTCAGCACGAAATCGGCGTGGTCGATGTCGAAGCCGGCCATGGCCCGCTGCCCCTGGGTCAGATGGATGGCGGTCTCAAAAGGGTCCTGCAGCGAGGGGGTGCGGATGTAATTGGGTGACCCGTAGACGGTCAGCAGCCGCTTGCAAAGTTCGGCGGTCGTTCCGCGATCGGATTCTGAGATCCAGGCCACCGCCTCGGGCCGGCCCTGCGCGCGCAGTTCGGCCAACTCGTAAGCGATGTCGCCCAGGGCCGAGGCCCAGGAGACCGCCTGCCAGCCGCCGGCCACCTTCTTCATTGGGCCCGGGACGCGGGTCGGCGAGTAGAGCAGCTGGGCGGCGGACAACCCCAGCGGGCAGAGTCCGCCGTCGTTGACCGGGTGCCCCTCGAGCCCTTCGACCTTGATCACGCGCTCGTCCACCTTGCTCACGCGGATGCCGCAGCCTCCGGGGCACAGCGTACAGGTGGAGGCGACGAAGGTCCGCTCGCCCCGGGGCGGCACCGGCGTCCAGGGCCAGTTCTGGGTCCAGATGGAGATGTCGTCGGTCAGCTTCCAGGGCAGCGGGGAGAGCGTGGTGCCCGCCGCGCCGCCGATGACGAATGCCAGGAAACTACGTCGGTCGATTTTCATCTATCCTTCCCTCGAGCTCTCAAGCGGTTGAGTGTCGTTCTGCAGAAAACCGCCGCCGGCCTAATGGTGGCAGACCAGGCAGCCGTTTCTCTGGGTCTGAACGCTGCCGCTGCTCACGCCGGCCTCGACGTGGCACTCGGCGCAGTCGTCCATTTTCATGCGGTCCCAGGGGTTGCGCTTGATCCCCAACGGATGCGTTCCCCAAATGTCGCGGCTGTAGCCGGAGATCCGGTTCCCTTGATAGGGCCTGAGGCTGTCGGATTCGCCGATGGGGCCGTGGCAGGTGACGCAGTCGATATTGGCCATCTTGACGTGCGCGGCATGCGAAAAGAAGACGCAGGCCGGCTGGCGTGCATAGACCCGCCACGGCACCTCGCGCCCCTTTTTGACATACTCCTCCACGAACCTGATCTCGTCCGGGTCGTCGCTGTTGGCCTCCTGGTGGCACTCGATGCACTGCGCCAGCCGGGGGGCACCGGCATACGAGCCGTCCGCCCGGAAGAAATGGCAGCTCTGGCAGCCGTTGTCGACCAGTTCGTTGTGCACCGCATGACTGAAGTCGATCGGCTGCTCTTCCGTGTAGTAGAACGCCTCCGGAACGAAGATCCATCCCACCACGAGGCTTAACAACAGCCCCAAAATGAAAAAAAGGATGATCGGCCCGCCGGCCCCATCCTTTTTTTCGCCCTGCCCTGATGCGGTCGCCGCGAGGTTCGCTTTGGAGTTCTCCATGGACGGTCCACCCTGCTGCTGGAGTTTAAGCGCACACATCGGCCGGCCCTATTGGCGTCAGGTAAACCGCGGTCGGAGCCCGGCCGATGTGAGATTTGGATGTAGAGTCCCTACCTTATCCCTCGCGGCGTTGTCAAGGGGAAATAGGCGCGCCGCGGCCGGAATTATTGGCCCATGGACTGGTAGCTGTGCAGCCCCGGCAGCAGGTTGACGCCGAAGTAGGTGAAGAGAACCGCCGAGAAGCCGAGAACCGAAAGGTAGGCGATGCGACGGCCGCGCCACCCCCGGGTCAGCCGGGCGTGCAGGAGGGCGGCGTAGATGAACCAGGTGATGAGGGACCAGGTCTCCTTGGGGTCCCAGCCCCAGTAGCGGCCCCAGGCGGAGTTGGCCCAGACCGCTCCGGTGATGATGCCGGCGGACAGAAACAGGAATCCGAAGACCACCAGCTGATGGGTCAGCTCGTCCAGCGTCTCGACCGGCGGCATCTGCCCGGCTGCGGATGCCGGCTCCTGCCGTTTGAACAGGTACATGAGGCTGACCCCGAAGGCCACGGCAAAGGCCGCATAGCCGACGAAGCAGGTCACCACGTGGGCGATCAGCCAGTTGCTTTTGAGGGCGGGTATCAGGGGCTGGATCCGGTCGCTGATGTTCGGGGAGAGCGAGGCATAGGCCATGGCCAGAAAGGCGAGCGGCATGGAGAACGCCCCGATCGTCCGGTTGGCCGTGCGCCGCTCAACCGCCAGGTAGACCAGGGTGATGCAAAACGCGTAAAAGATCAGCGACTCGTAAAGATTGGACAGCGGCGCCCGGCCGAATCCCAGCTGGTAGGACTCCACCCAGCGCAGGATGAATCCGGCCGCGTTGCCGGCCAAGCCGAGCAGTGCGACCCCGGTGCCCAGCCGGCCGGCCGCCGGCTTCCGGAAAACCCAGGCGAAAATGTAGAGAAAGCCTGCAATCCCGTAAATGAACGTGACGGTGGACAGGATGAGGGAACTGGTCATGGCGATGTCGACTCCTTGAGCGCCTGGGAGATCTGTTTAATCCGGCGCGTCAGCGCCGGTTTGTTCTTGTTGGCTGTGCCGCTGACGCTCACGCGGGTTTTCGCGCTGCGGCTCACGGCCTCCACGCACAGCTGCTGGTGGGACATGAAAAACGTCACGTAACAGCCGATCAGCATCAGGATGAACCCGGTGTAGACGACCCACACCCCCGGGTCGCGGTTGACCTGCAGGCCGGTGTAGAACCGCTCCTTGAACTCATCCACGGCGATGACGACCGCCCCGCGGCGCATCCGGTCGAACGTGGGAAAGCGCACCGGCAGGATGATCTCCTCGGGGTCGCCCTCCGGCGGCGCCAGGACGCCGACAAAGGCGTCCCCCACGGAACGGCCCCGGAACATCGCGTTGGGACGCAGTTCGCGCAGCACGAAGGTGCCGAGATTTTCGGGCAGGACGATTTCGGCCCCGATGCGGACCTCCCGGTTGTAAATCATGCCGGTGGCCTGGCTGGTGAAGCTCAGCACCGCCTCCTCTGAGGGCACCGACCCGTAGCTGGACTGGAAGATACTGATGCCCCGGTAGCGCAGCGGGTCGTTGACGATGATGTCTTTCTGCAGGACCTCCCGGCCGTTTTCCAGAAGGGACAGGCTGGAGCGAAACTCCTTGGGGGCGCCGGTTTCGTAAAAACTGACGCTGAAATCATTGCAGCGGATGGCGAAGGGCAAGCGCAGCCGCTCCCCGGCACCCCGCAGGGTGATTTGCTCGACGGTGTCGCCCTCGCGGATGTTGACGAAACCGTCGAAGCCGAAAAGCGAGCCGATCAGCCCCCCGATCAGCAGCAGCACCACGCTCACATGCACCGCGTAGACGCCGAAACGAGTGAAGCGGCCGGTCTCCCCGAACATCAGAAACCCGGCTTCGGTCTGCTCCACCTGCACGCAGCGCAGCGTCCGGGCGAAGACCGGGGCATAGATCGACTGCAGTGCGGCGGGGGGCCGGTCATCGTCGAACGCCTCGCGCTCCGGCAGGTTCCGGAAGCGCTCCGCCTGGAACCGGGGGCGGCGCACCAGCAGGATGCGGCGCTGGGCGGAGATGCGCTCCGCGGAGCAGATGATCACGTTGGCGGCGAGCATCACCATCAGGACCTGGAACCACCAGGAGTGGTACATGTCGAAAAGCCCCAGGACCCAGAAAAACCGGAACAGGGTCTCGCCGTAGGCGGAGATGTAGGCGGCGGGCTCGGCGTTTTGCGGGATCAGCGTGCCGATCACGGACGTGGCCGCCAGGGACAGCAGCAGAACGATGGTCAGCTGGATCGAGGCGAACAGCTTCCAGATGGCGTCGGTGATGCCGTTGGATGCCGGCGGAGGTGTCATGCGGGAACCCGGTCCTTTCAGATCACATCGAGTGCGTGCGAGGCCCCCGCTGCAGACACTCCGGAGGCCTTGCTCGCGGGGAGGAAGGATGCGGGAAATTCACACGGAAGCAGTCTGATACCACAAGCGCCGGTGCGACGCAACTGCCGAAAGCACCCCCGACCGGCGGCGGCCGGGGGGATGAAAGCGAAGCGGCGGGCCCTTCGATTCAGGTGTTCACGTAGATCCCGCGCGCCCGGGTGCGAACCAGGCCTTTCTTGCTCAACTTGTAGAGCGCGTTGCTGAGCTGGCGCGGCTCGAGCTTGGTTTTACCGATCAGCTGGGAGATGCTCAACCCCTTGCGGCTGCGGCGGATGGCGTTGTAAACGGATTCCAGTACCGTGTCGGTCCGCTTGAGGGCGGCCCGGGCCGGGGCCGCTTTTACAGGCTTGCGCCCGGGTCTGCCTTTGCGCCCGGCCGCCGGGGCCGCTTTGCCGACCTTACGCGCCACCTGGTCCACCTGCTTGGCCAGCCCGGCAAGCGTTTTGGATATCCACGCGAGTTGTTCCTGAAGTTTTTTCATTAAACCCCTCCTCCCTCCTGAAATCTCCGGTGCGATTGAAGAATAATGAACTCATTGGTAATACACCGAATCAGTAAAGTCAAACCGGGAGAGAACGACGAAGTGAACTGAAAAGAGCATGACGCCGGGGGAGTTTTCTGCTATCGGTACGGCAGTCACGAAAATTGCCTCGGCAAGCAACTGCGTTCAAGGCCGCAACGCTGGGTTCGCCCGATGGCATGACGGACAGGTCCCGATGCGACCCTTTTTACGCGTCGGAGCAGCAACGTTTGATGCCGAACCATTTTCACGAAACATTCGGGTTGACCCCGTGACCCCATTGCCGATGACGGACACCTTAAACGAAGCGCAGCGCGCCGCGGTTGATCACACCGACGGACCGCTGCTCGTTATTGCCGGGGCGGGCAGCGGCAAGACGCGCACGCTGACCCACCGGGTC
>JBGSTS010000150.1:0-83233 GCA_041736435.1 Desulfobacterales bacterium
GTCCCAGGCGGCCCGCATCGCCACCGGGGGGGCTTTGCCCCCTGCCGCCGACAGCGTGGTCATGCTCGAACATGCGGACATGCTGGACGAAAGGACCATCGAGGTTTTCCGCAGTGTCGCACCCGGCCAGCACGTCATCGCGGCCGACGAGGATTACCCGGCGGGGGCCGTCGTGGCCGCGGCCGGCTGCAGGATGCGACCCCAGGACACCGGTGTGCTGGCAGCCGTCGGAACCACCCGGGTCGACGTCCACCGCCGGCCGAAGGTGGCCATCATCTCCACCGGCGACGAGGTGGTGCCTGTCGACACCGCCCCCGGCCCCGGTCAAGTCCGGGATGTCAACAGCTTCACCCTGGCCGGATTGGTTGCCGACGCCGGAGCGGCGCCGGTTGCGTTTGGAATCGTTCGAGACGATTTCGAGGCGCTGCGCGCAGCCTCCGCCAGGGCGCTCGAGGAGTGCGACATGGTGCTGATCTCGGGCGGAAGTTCGGTCGGCGTGCGGGATTTCACCGTCGCGGTCATTTCATCCTTTGCCGATTCGAAGGTCCTCGTGCACGGAATCAGCATCAGCCCCGGCAAGCCCACCATCCTCGCCCAAGTCCTGAACCGACCTTTCTGGGGTCTGCCGGGCCACGTCGCCTCGGCCATGATCGTGTTTGCACGCATCGTGAAGCCGTTCCTGCTGCATCTCGGCGGAATTCGAGACCCGCTGGAACAGGAGATCCGCCTGCCCGCCCGCTTGAGCCGCAACCTGGCCTCTGCGCCGGGCCGAACCGATTTTGTCCGCGTGCGGGTGGCGTACAGCGACGGCGGCCTCAGGGCCGAACCGATGCTGGGCAAATCCGGGCTCCTCAACACCATGGTAAAGGGGGATGGGGTAATCGAGATCCCCAAAAACGTCGAGGGACTGGAGGCGGGGGCACGGGTGGAGGTGATCTTGTTTTAAGTTTGGATAGAATCCTCGTCTGCAACGAACGCTTCCGGCGGCGGGGATCTATCCCATAGGCCCAACTTCATTTTTACTGGAAGAAAAAAATGCCACGAAATGTCTATTTGCAGATGAAAAGCCTGGAGGCGGCCCGCCGCATCGTGCTGGAGCAGCTGGCATT
The DNA here is from genome assembly GCA_041736435.1 of Desulfobacterales bacterium. Lineage (GTDB taxonomy): Bacteria > Desulfobacterota > Desulfobacteria > Desulfobacterales > SpSt-501 > SpSt-501. The sequence continues at coordinate 1,110 of JBGSTS010000150.1, forward strand.
GCTTCAACCGCTAGGAAGCGAAACGATCCCGGTTCCCGAGTCGTGGGGACGAGTGTTGGCCGAACCGGTGTTTGCGGCCATTTCCGCGCCGAACTACCACGCTGCCGCCATGGACGGGATTGCGGTCAAGGCTGAGAGCACCTACGGCGCCAGCGAATCCCGGCCGCGGGATCTGGCCGTCGGCCGGGAGGCCTTTTTCGTCAACACCGGCAACGTCCTGCCCGACGGGATGGATGCGGTGATCATGATCGAAGCCGTTCAGATCCTCGATGCGCAACGCATCCGCATCGAGGCCCCTGCGTTTCCCTGGCAGCACGTGCGCCGGATCGGGGAGGATATCGTCGCCACGGAGCTGCTGTTTCCGCGCCACCACCGGATCACAGCCGCCTGCATCGGGGCTATGCTGACCGCGGGCATTTTCGCCGTGCCGGTCAAACGCACCCCCAAGGTGCTGATCATCCCCACCGGCTCGGAGCTCGTTGACTGGCGCCAGAGCCGACTCGCAGATGTCAAACCCGGCCAAGTGCTGGAGACGAATTCCTACGTGCTAGGGGCCCTTGTGGAATCCTGCGGCGGGACGTTCACCCGTCATGCCATGCTCGCCGACGATATCGGCCGTATCCGCGCCGCCGTCGCGTCGGCGCCGGGCGCTGGGTTTCAGATTGCCATGATCCTCGGCGGATCCTCGGCCGGCTCCGAGGATTTTGCACGCGCCGTCATCGCCGAGATCGGCGAGGTCTTCGTACACGGCGTCACCATCATGCCCGGCAAGCCTGTCGTCATCGGACGGATCGGGAACACGGCTGTCTTCGGCATGCCCGGCTACCCCGTGTCGGCCATCATCGTTTTTGAACAACTGGTCAAACCGCTGCTCAGCGCTCTCCTGGGCCAGGTGCCGGAACCGCCTCTCACCGCCCTCGTGGAGCCGACCCGGAAAATTGCCTCCAAACTGGGAGTGGAGGAGTTCGTGCGTGTCAAGCTCGGCAAGGTGGGCAACCGCATCGTCGCCACCCCGTTACCGCGGGGGGCGGGCCAAATCACCTCAATCACCAAAGCCGACGGCATCATCCGCATTCCGGCCGACACCGAAGGCCTGCGGGAAAACGAACCGGTCGCCGCCGAACTGATGCGCGCACCCGATGAGCTGGACCGGACCATTGTCATCGTGGGCAGCCACGACAACACCCTGGATGTGCTGGCCGACCAGCTCAAGACCGCCCACGGGAACATCTCCCTTTCCTCCAGCCACGTCGGCAGCATGGGCGGCTTGATGGCCATCAAGCGCGGGGGGTGCCACGTGGCCGGCTCGCACCTGCTCGATAGCGAAGACGGATCCTACAACGTCTCCTATATCCGCAAGTACCTCCCCGGCAGACCCGTCAACCTCGTCACCCTGGTCCTCCGTGAAAACGGGCTGATCGTGCCACGGGGCAACCCCAAATCCATCCGCGGCATCGAGGATTTGGCTCGCCCGGAGGTCACCTTCATCAACCGTCAAACCGGCTCCGGAACCCGCATCCTGCTCGACTACCGGCTGAAAAATCTGGGACTGGACCCCACCCGGATTCGCGGTTACAACGTGGAGGAGTTTACCCACATGGCCGTCGCGGTCGCTGTGCTCACCGGCAGCGCCGACGCCGGCCTCGGCATCTATGCGGCCGCCAGGGCATTGGGCCTGGATTTCGTCCCCGTGGTCACCGAGCAATATGACCTGGTCATCCCCGCGGAGCATTTCGACACAGAAAATATCCAGGCGCTCATGGAGATCATCCGTTCCGCCGGATTTCAGAAGCGGGTGGAATCCTTGGGGGGCTACAGCACCCGGTGCACGGGCAACATCCTCGAGCTGGTTTAGTTCGGATGCCGGATACGGCGGCAGCGAAAATTGACTTTCAGCTCGCTTGCGTTAAAATTGGAAGATACGACACAAACTGATGCTTATAGGTGATTTCACCGACCAACAGGGTGCCATGACTGCCAAACGGGATTACTACGAGGTCCTCGGGGTCAACCGAAACTCCTCAGAGGATGAGCTCAAATCCAACTATCGCAAGCTTGCGCTGAAATTCCACCCCGACCGCAACCCCGGCGACAAAGAGGCGGAAGACAAGTTCAAGGAGGCCGCGGAAGCTTACGAGGTTCTGCGGGACCGAGAGAAGCGGGCCCTGTACGACCAGTTCGGCCATGCAGGCCTTGAGGGATCTGGCTTTTCCGGCTTCGGCGGTTTCGAGGACATTTTTTCGAGCTTCGGCGACATCTTCGAGGACTTTTTCGGATTCGGCGGCCGCAGCCGCTCACGCTCTCGGGCCCAGCGGGGATCGGACCTGCGCTATGACCTTAACATGAATTTTATGGAGGCCGCGTTCGGAACCGAAACGGAGATCGATGTCGCCAAATACGAAGCCTGTGCCACCTGCGGCGGCAATGGATGCGAAAAGGGCCACCCGCCCGAATCCTGCCGCCAATGCGGCGGGTCCGGCCAGGTTTCGCGGTCCCAGGGGTTTTTCACGGTGCGGACCACCTGCCATGTCTGCCGCGGCAACGGCCAAGTGATCAGTCACCCCTGTCTGGCGTGCGGCGGCAACGGCCAGGTCCGGGTCAGCAAGCGCGTTTCGGTCAAGATTCCCGCCGGGGTCGACAACGGGTCGAGATTACGACTGAACGGGGAGGGTGAGCCCGGCCTCCAGGGCGGGCCAACCGGCGACCTCTATGTCTTCATCCATGTTCAGCCCCATGATTTCTTCGAGCGACGCGACAACGACATCATCTGCCAGGTCACCATCTCCTTCGTCCAAGCAGCCCTCGGAGGCGTCATCATGGTGCCCACTTTAGAGGGCGAGCGGCAGCTGGAGATCCCCAAGGGCACTCAGCCGGGGGATGTGTTTTACTTCCACGGCGAGGGCATCCCATCGCTGCGCACCCGCAAGCGCGGCGAGCAAATCATCCAGGTCATGATCAAAACCCCCACCAATCTTTCCAAGAAGCAAGAGGAGCTCCTGCGGGAGTTCGCCAAACTCGAAAAAGGCAAGTTCTCCAACAAGATCAAAAACATGCTCAAGGGAGGCTCGTCGAGCGCGGTTCATTAGCAGCGCTCATGCGTAATACTCGGCAGCCACGCCCGATGTGTGCAGGAAATCTCCATGTATGAACTGAAGGTGGTGACCCGCTTTGCGGCCGCCCACCGGCTGACGATGGTGGGCGCAAAGTGCGAAAACATGCACGGGCACAACTGGAAAATCGAAGTGACCCTAGTCGGCGAAAAGCTGGATACTTCCGGGGTGCTGATGGACTTCGGCGAGATCAAAGCGCGCCTGCGCGAGATCATCGATAGGGTAGATCACCAGTTCCTGAATGAATTGGACATGTTCCAGGGCCGGCAGCCATCGTCCGAACGCATCGCCGCCTTTATCGCCGGCGAACTGCAGACGTCGATTACCGCCCCTGCTGTGCGGGTCAGCCGGGTCAGTGCCTGGGAATCCGAGGATTCCTGCGCGACGTATGTGGTAGACTGAAGGCTCTCCCACCCATCGGTCGTGGGTCTACCGGTGAAGTTCCTTCCAGCGGGCGAGCAGCTCATCGCGGGTGACGACCCCGGATGCGTCCGCTACCTGCTCACGGATGGCTTCGAGCCCGCCTTCCTGTCGATCCACCAGAACCACCGCCTTGACGACATCGAGTCCTTCGGCCCGTGCGCGCTCAATGGCCTTGAGGGTCGACCCCCCGGTGGTCGCCACGTCGTCCACGATGGCCACCCGCTCACCGGCCTGGATGTCGCCTTCGACCCAACGCACGATGCCGTGGTCTTTTTGGGTCTTGCGAATCGAAAACGCCTTTATAGGCCGGCCCCCGATTTCCGAGGCAAAGGCCGCCGCCATCGCCACCGGGTCGGCGCCGAAGGTGAGGCCACCGACCGCCGCCACCCCCGCGCCCAGAAGCTGTTCGAACAGCAGGTGCCCGACCAGAAACATGCCCCGGGGGTGCAGGGTGGTCGGTTTGCAGTTGACATAGTAGTGGCTCGTGCGGCCGGAGACGAGCTTGAAAATCGGCTGCTCGCTGTATTGAAAGGACTTGCGGCAAAGCATGTCGATCAGTTCGCGCTTCATGGACCCCCGTTCATGAGGACGTCCGGATGCAGAGCCGATGGCGCACGCGCCCTTGGAGGCTGCCTTCACCCGCACCGACTCAGGCTGTTCCCAACGTCGAAAAGGTTGATTTCATCCAAGTGATCGGGTATAAAAAAAGCCCCCACCCAATTGGAAGAAGCCAGGTAAAACCGGGATTAAGGTGGAGGCTTGAGCAAGAAAAACCGGGGTCGGCCCTCCCTGAACTCGATAAAACCATAGCAGACTCGGATGCCAGGGTCAACCGATTCACCGCCGGCTTCTTCCCGAAAGGCCGCCATGAAACAGTTGCTTCAGAGACTTCGGATCCTCTTTCTCATCGTCATCGCCGGCGCCGGACCGGCCCTCGGCCAGACGGCCCCGCAGCCTCTCTCGCTTCAGGATGCAGTTGACCTGGCGCTCCAGGCCAACCTCGGCATCAAGCGCTCCCAGGAGGAGATCAACGCCGCCCAGGCCGTCCGCAACGCCAGGATCACCGGCTTTCTGCCAAGCCTCGGCTCCAGCTACAATTACATCCACCGCAATCAAGAACGAACTTCGCCCAGCCTACTCTCAGGGCGAGATATCGTCAGCTCCCCCCAGGATCAGTACACCTTCAGCACGTTTGTGCGCCAGCCGCTTTTCACCGGTTTAAAATTGCTCAACGAGTACCGTCTCTCGGAGTTGGGCCTGGACCGGGCCGGGATCGAGGCCGACGTGACCCGCCAGGACGTGATCCTGGACGCCAAGAACGCCTATTATTCGGTGCTCAAAACGCTCAAGCTGCAGGAGGTCGCGCAGCAGTCGGTAAAATCGATCGCGGCCCAGAGAGATGTCTCCGAGAACTTTTACAAGGTCGGCTTGAGCCCTTTGAACGATCTGTTGCAAGCCCAGGTCCAGCTCGCCAACGCCAAACAGCAGCTGACCGTAGCCTTGAATAACCTGGAAATCGCCAAAACCCAGTTCAACACGGTTCTGCGCCGCCCGGTCAGCAGCCCCGTAGAGCTGATCGATGATGTCGAACACGCCTCTTTGCAGTTGACAATTGAGGAGTGCCTCGAGACCGCCCAGAAAAACCGGCTAGAGGTTCAGGTCGCCAACCTGGACGTCGCCATCGCCGAGAAGGATGTCAAACTTTCGGAAAAAGATTATTTCCCCGCACTGGATCTGGTCGGCACTTACAGCCGCACCGGCGACGACTGGCACGCCCACGGGGGGGATGGCATCAGCGATTCGGCCGGCTGGAACATCCAGGCCACCGCCACGTGGACCTTCTGGGAGTGGGGGCGCACCGGGTACGGCCGCAAGGAGAAACTGGCGCGCCTGGCTCAATCCAAGTATCGCAAGTCCGAGCTCCTGGATACCATCAGCCTCGACGTCAAGCAGGCCTACCTGCGGACCCGGGAAGCCGAAGAGAACATCGCCACGGTCGAACAGGCGGTCGAACAGGCAAGGGAAAATTTGCGCATCACCGAGGAGCAGTACAAGGAGCAGGTGGCCACCCAGACCGATGTCCTGATCGCCCAGACCCTGCTGACACAAACCGAAACCAACTACACCAACGCCCGGTTCGATTTTAAAATCGCCAAGGCCGTCCTGCTGCGGGCGATCGGCCTGGAACGCCTGGAATGACCGACGGCGACGCAGAAACACCGATCATCCGCCTGGTCCACGTTCAGCACGCCTACGGCCGCCACCAGGCCCTTACCGACCTGACCTTCGACATTGCCAAAAACGAATGGGTGTTCATCGCCGGCCCGAGCGGAGCCGGAAAGAGCACCTTGCTCAAACTGTTTTATTTCGGGGCTCAGGCAACCGCCGGCGAGGTGCTCATCGACGGTGTCAACCCGGCACGCCTTCCGCCTCGCCGCATTCCCCTGCTGCGCCGAACGTGCGGGATGATCTTTCAGGATTATAAGCTCATCCCCGGCCGCAGTGTTTCCGAGAACGTAGCCCTGGTGTTGGAAGCGGCCGGTTATCGTCGTCGCCTCATTCCCCAGAAAGTCCGCGCGGTGCTGCGCCTGGTGGGGATGGAAGCGCATGCGAACTCCCTTCCCCCTCAACTCTCCGGCGGAGAACAGCAGCGGGTGGCGGTGGCGCGGGCCCTCGTCGGTGACCCGAAGCTCATCCTGGCGGATGAGCCGACCGGCAGCCTGGATGAGGTGTCCGCCCGGGCCGTCCTGGAGTTGCTGCGTGCAGCCCATATCCGCGGCGCCACCGTCGTGATCGCCACTCACGACAAGGGGCTCATCCGGGACACCGGTGGACGGGTGCTGATTCTGGACCGAGGCCGCTTGACGCGCTCGGTGCACGTGGAAAAGTATTATGATCGCATGGCACATTAGGCGAGCGTTCGAGGACCTTGTTGCCAACCGCTTTATCAGTGCCCTCACCGTCGTCACCATCGCGCTCTCCATTTTGATGGTCAGCCTGGCGATCCTCATCGCGGTAAACACGGATATCGCCCTGCAAGAATGGAAGCAAAACACGCGTATCATGGCCTATCTCAACGCCGACGGCACAGCGACTGCACCGGAACTGGTGCGGTCGATCCTGGCGGTCGAGGGCGTCGATTCCGCTCGCTTCATTCCGCGGGAGGACGCCTTGGCTGAACTCAAGGCCCGGATGTCCCACCACGCCTCGCTGCTCGAGAATCTTGACGAAAACCCGTTGCCCGATGCGTTTGAGATCCGGCTGAGGACGGATGAGGACGGATGGGAGCGGATAGAGAGCTTGGCCGGCCGGCTGCGCTCCCTGCCGGGAATCGAGGAAATCGAATACGGCCAGCAGTGGGTCGGAGCGCTGCGGGATGTCGCCCACCTGCTGCGGGTGGCCAGCGTGGGGATGACCGGGTTGTTTTTTATCGCCGCACTCTCCATTGTTGCCAACACGATCCGCCTGGTGGTCTACTCGCGCAAGGAGGAGGTGGACATCATGCGGTTGGTCGGAGCCTCGGAAGTGTTCATTCGGGCCCCGTTCTACATCTCGGGTTCGATCCAGGGCTTGGTAGGCGCCGCCATCGGGATAGCAGCGCTGTTTGCCGTGTTCAACGCGTTGGCGGTCCGCGCCGCCTTCGGAGTGATGGCGGAGTTCATCCAGTTTCGTTTTCTGTCCCCATGGGTGCTGACCGCCATCATCGCGGCCAGCATGGTTGTCGGCGCTCTGGGCGCTCACCTGTCCCTGCGCCGGAAGTTATCGGTCTGACGGTTGGCGCCGATGGACGTCGACCCGCCGAAATGGACATGATGCCACGGATCCACTCCTTCAGGTGGTGGGCGGTTTTAGCTTGCCTCGCTCTGCCTTCGGGTGTCACCGGGCAGGTTCCACCGAATGCGCTCCGGCCTGATCGTGCAACCCCTCCCTTGCGTCAGGAAGCGGAGAGTCTGAGACAGGACATCCGCCGGCAGGAGACGGAACTTGACCTCTTTCGGCGCGATGAACGCCAGATCGCGGCCGCGCTCGAGGCCGCCGCTCAGGCGCTTCAGGGCTATCGCCGCCGCGCGGCAGCGCTGCAGCGCGAACTTGCCGAAATCAGCCAGAACATCGCCAGCACGGAGGCTGTGGCGGAGGATTTGCTGCGCCGCATTCGTGCGGGCGAAACCCACCTGTCCCGGCGACTGGTCGCACTCTATAAGGTCCAGGCAATGGGGACCGCCTTCCGCCCGCTTCCGGCAAAGTCGTTGCATGAATGGCTCCAGCTCCAAAAGGCCCTCGAGCAGGTTCTGGCCTACGACGAGCGAACCCTCAGTAACCTTCTGGCCCATCACGCCCAACTGAGGCAACTGCAGGGCCGCCTGGAACACCAGAAGGCTCAAAAACAGCGGCGCATGGCGGAGCATCATCGCCAGATCACCGGCGCCGCACATGAAACCACCAACCGGGAACATCTTCTGGCCCGGATTCGCAACCGCAAACAACTGCAGCAGGCTGTGCTCGAAGCCCTGAAGCAGACCGCAGCGGACCTGGACCAAACCATCGATGCTTTAGGTCGCCGTGAGCCCTCCGAAGCACATCGCCCGGTGATCCCGTTTGCGGCGGCCAAAGGCTTGCTTATCTTTCCGGTTAGGGGTAAGATTATAAAAAAGTTCGGGCCGTTCAACCATCCCACGCTTCATGTTCAGGCGTTTCATAGCGGTATCGAAGTTGCCGCGGACCGAGGCGAGCCGGTGAAGGCCGTGCATGCCGGCAGGGTGGTATTCGCCGACTGGTTTAAGGGATACGGCAACGTCCTCATTATCGATCACGACGACCACTATTACACCGTCCACGCTTTCCTGGAAGAGGTCTTCAAATCGGTCGACAGCCCTGTGGATGCTGGCGACGTGGTCGCGACGGTCGGGGACTCCGGAACCATGGGAACCCCCGGGCTCTATTTTGAAGTGCGTCATCGCGACACTCCGCTCGACCCATTGGAGTGGTTGAGGCCAAGCTGACCTCCTGACCGGAATCAAATTCTCGAAGGATCGAATGTCCGGGCGGTTGGGGATATCGCATCGCCTATCGACCGGAGCAGATCACACCAGAAGGAGCAACCCAATGAAGGGCATCATCAACCGGCCCGTGAAACTCTGGCTCGTCATGGTGACCGCCGCAATCCTGTGGATGATGGGTGCGGGGTTCCAAAAGGCCAACTCGGCCAATTCGGAAGACCTTTACGATGGGCTGAAATTATTCTCCGATGTCATCGAACTGATCCAACGTGAATACGTGGACGATGTCGACCCCAAGGATCTCATCCAGAAGGCCATCCAAGGCATGGTGCAGGGTTTGGACCCCCATTCCTCCCTGCTACCGCCCGATGCGTTCGAAGATCTCCAGATCGACACCAAAGGGAAGTTCACCGGCATCGGCATTCACATCACCATGCGCAACGGTTTCGTTACCGTCATTTCACCGATCGAAGACACGCCGGCCCACAAAGCCGGAATCGAAGCCGGGGATCGCATCATCAAGGTGGACGGGCAGTTAGCCAAGGACCTGCGGGAGGCCGTCCGGATGATGCGGGGGCCCAAGGGGTCCAAGGTGGCGGTCACGATCATGCGTAACGGCATCAAGAAGCCACTGGAATTCGAGCTCATCCGGGATGAAATTCCAATTCAAAGCGTAAAATTCATCATGCTCAAACCAGGATACGGGTACTTGCGCCTGTCCAACTTCACGGGAACCACCACCCAGGAATTTGAAAAGGCACTCGAGAAGCTGGAGGTGGAAACCGCACCCCTGAAGGGCCTGATCCTTGATTTGCGCAACAACGGGGGCGGCCTGCTCAACCAGGCCATCAGCATCTCGGATGTTTTCATCGACAAGGGGCAGATTTTATCCATCAAAGGCCGGGACAAGAAAAACACCAAGGTGTTCAACGCCACGCCCTCCGTCGTTCAACGCGGATACCCGATCGTGGTGCTCATCAACGGGGGCACGGCCAGCGCATCGGAGATTGTAGCCGGCGCCCTTCAGGACCACAAGCGGGCACTCCTTTTAGGCGCTCCATCCTTCGGCAAGGGATCGGTACAGACCGTAGAAACCCTGCGCGACGGCTCGGGCCTCAAACTCACCATCGCGCGCTACTACACGCCCAGCGGGCGCTCCATTCAGGCCAAAGGGATCGAGCCTGACATCGCCCTCAAGTTCAAGCGCATGGACCCCGAGGAGCCTGCTGAAAAAGACGATGGTTTCTTCAAGGAGAAGGACCTGGAGAACCACCTTGAGGCCGAAGGCGATGTGGCCCCCTCCCCTCGGGCGCCGTCGAAATCGGGCACAGACCGGGGCGACAGCATCAAAGACGCTGAATCCCGGGTGGGGCCACTCAAGCTGGAGACGTTGCAAACGGACAATCAAATCATGCGGGCACTCGAAATCCTGACAGGCTTCGACGTGCTCCGCCACGTCAAAGGCTGATCGCAGCGGGCATCCCCCCAACGCATCGATATGGCCCAGTCCAAGCCCACCCGAAAGGGAACACGCCGCCCCAAGAGGGGCCGGAGCAAGAAAGCCCCTGGGCTGGCCTGGAAGCTGCTGGGGACGATCGCCGCCGTCGCATTGCTCGTCTTCGGCGCAGTGGCGCTGATGCGCGTATGGGCCCCCCCGGAACGCCGGCCAGCTGTCGCCGAACGCCCGAAATCCCAGAACAAGGAGCCTGCCTCAACGGCTCGGGAACACACCCCTGAAAAGCGGCCCGAGGCGCGGCCGGCACCGGGGCGGCCGGGCACGTCCCCGCCGCCGGTTTTCGAAATTTTTCCAGAAACACCGCCCACCCCATCATCGGCCGAACCCGACACCCTGCATGCTGCGCTTCCGCCGGTGCCACCGGATCTGCCCCCGGTAAAAAAACGTCCGCGCCTGGCAATCATCATCGACGACATTGGCTATGACCGACAGCTGGCAGAAAAATTAATCGGGTTGAACGCACCGCTTACCATTGCCATTCTGCCGCACAGCCCCCATCGGGAGGCGATCGCCCGTTTGGCGAACGAGCGCGGCCTGGAGGTCATGCTCCACCTGCCCATGGAACCCTTGGAATACCCGGAGATCAATCCCGGGCCAGGCGCCCTTCTGGCATCGATGGGCCCGGACGAGCTGCTGCAGATACTCGAGAAGAACCTCAAGGCCGTGCCGCACATCCAGGGAGTCAACAACCACATGGGCTCCCGGCTCACCGCGACCTCCGAACCGATGTACCAGGTGTTCTCGGTGCTGAAGCGCCACGGGCTTTATTTTGTGGACAGCCGCACGACCAATGAAAGCGTCTGCCGGCCTTCGGCGCGCCTGTTTCAACTCCCCTTCGCCCAGCGGGACGTGTTCCTGGACCACGCCCACGATTCGGCCTCTATCCGCAAACAGCTCCGGGAACTGGTGCGCATCGCTCAACGAAAGGGCGAGGCCGTGGGGATCGCCCACCCGCACCCGAGCACCTATCAGATCCTCAAGGAAGAGCTGCCGGCGCTGCAGCAGCAGGTTGAGATGGTTCCGGCTTCCCGTCTTGTCCGTGTGATCGGGTAGATTCCAATTTCAAGTTTTTCCAGAAAGTGATATCATGGGGCAGTATTCTGTAAGATCAACCCAGTGGCTTCATGAAGCCCTCTAAGACCCTTCAGGGTGGCGGTTGCGCTGGACCGCAACGGCCTTTCCCACTGACAGAGACCCAGCTTCCATGAGCAATGGACAGCCCCTTTACAACAGCCGCATCACCAAGATCTACCTCTCGTATCTTCAGAGCCGGCACCCGCAGGTCTCGGTAGAATCTGTTCTGCGCGACACCGGCATGATGCCCTACCAGATCGAAGACCCGGCGCACTGGTTCACACAGGAGGAAGTCGATCGATTTCAAGCGATATTGGTTCAACGCACGGGCGATAAGGACATCTCCCGCAAGGTTGGGCGTTATACGGCCGCATCGCGAACCGGGGGGGCGGTTCGTCAATATCTGCTAGGCCTGATGACCCCGGCCAGCATTTACCGCCTGATGGAAAAGAACTACCCCATGTTGAGCCGCGGGGCCGGCATCCGAGTCAAAACCATCGGTCCACGCCAAGTGGAGATTACCGCCACCCCCAAACCCGGGGTCGCTGAAAAGCCTTACCAGTGCGCCAACCGAACCGGAATATTCGAAACGTTTCCGGCATTGTTCACCAGCGAACTGGCGCAGATCGAACATCCCGAATGCTTTCACCGCGGTGATTCCTGCTGCCGGTACATCGTCACCTGGCGTGAGAGCCCCTTTCTGCTCTGGCGCCGCCTGCGCAACGTTACCCTCATCGCCGGCCTCCTAGTTTCGGCGGCAGCCTACCCCTTTCTGCCTTTCGACGACTGGGCGGGGATGAATTTGGGGATAGTGATTCTGGCAGGCTTCTGCGCCTTCTGGTCCGAGCGGCTGGAAAACAAGTCTCTGGCCCGAACCGTCGAAGAACAGCGCAAGGCCGCCGAGGAGACGCTGCTCGAAAGCGAAGACCGCTACAACAACGCCATGCTGGTGCAGGAAATCGGACAGGCCACCTCCACCATTATGGACATCGACAAGTTGATCCAGGCCGTGATGGGGATCACCGAAAAGCGACTGGGCTTCGACCGCGGCATGATCATGCTGGTAGATCGGAGCAAGCAGGTCCTGCAATTCGTTGCCGGCTACGGTCACACCCCCTCCCAGGAGCAGCTCCTGCGGGAGACCCGATTCAACATCGACAACCCGGACTCAAAAGGCGTTTTCATTCTCGCCATGCGTGAACGTCGACCCATTCTGGTCAATGGCCTGAACAGCATCGAAAACAGCTTGTCGGCCAAAAGCCTCGAATTTGCGCGCAAGCTGGGGGGTGATTTGCTCATCTGTGTTCCGATCATCTTCGAAAACGAGGCCTTGGGTATCCTGGTCGTCGACAACAGCAAGACCAAACGCCTTTTGCAGCAAAGCGACATGAGCATGCTGATCGGAGTGGCCTCCCAATTGGCGGCCAGTATCGTGAACGCGTTGTCCTTCGAGAAACTCCGTGACAGTGAAACAAAATACCGCGAACTGGTCGAAACCGCCAGCAGCGCCATTTTAAGGGTGAACCGCGAAGGCCGCATCACGTTTGTCAATAATTTTGCCCAGCAACTCCTGGGTAAACGTGAGTCCGAGCTGGTGGGGATGGACGCCGCCCGCTATATTTTGCCGGCCAGCGACTCCGGCCCGGCCAGTTACGATGGGTTCGTCACCGAGATCCGCCGCAGGGCGATGCAGCCTGTGGCCCGGGAGATCCCCATCGTTTCGCAGTCCGGCAAAAGGACCTGGCTGGCCTGGACCTATCGGCCGATCAGCGATGACGAGGACCGCTTCTCCGAGATGCTTTGCATCGGCAACGACATCACCGAACTCAAGCGTGCCGAGCAGGAGCGCAAGGAGCTGCAGCTCCAACTGCAGCGAGCCCAAAAAATGGAGGCCATCGGCACCCTGGCCGGAGGCGTGGCCCACGATCTGAACAATATCCTGTCCGGAATCGTCAGCTATCCCGAGCTGCTGCTGATGGATCTGACGGAAGACAGCCCGCTGCGCAAACCAATTATCACCATCAAAAAATCCGGTGAGCGGGCAGCCGCCATTGTTCAGGATTTACTCACCCTTGCCCGGCGAGGTGTGGAAACCACGGAAGTGCTCAATTTAAACCAGGTCGTATCCGACTACCTCGCCAGCCCCGAATTTTCCAAACTGCATCTCAACCACCCCGATGTCGCCGTGGACGCCCAGCTCGACGAGCGGCTGCTCAACATGGTCGGATCGCCGGCCCACCTTTCAAAAACCCTGATGAATCTCGTGGTCAATGCGGCGGAAGCCATGCCGAACGGCGGAAGGATGGTCATTCGCACTGAAAACGAATACCGGGATCGCCTGATCTCCGGGTACAATGAGCTCTTGCGGGGAGACTTCGTGGTGTTGACGGTCTCGGATACCGGCATCGGCATATCGACAGAGGACATGGAGCGCATCTTCGAGCCGTTTTACACGAAAAAGAGCATGGGCCGCAGTGGCACCGGCCTGGGGATGGCCGTGGTCTGGGGATCCGTCAAGGATCACCGCGGCCATATCGACGTCAAGAGCCGGGTCGGGGAGGGCACCACCATCACGTTGTTCTTCCCCGCAACCAGGCTGGCGGCGCACGTGCAGCGACATGAGCCGCTGGACCACTTCAAAGGCCATGGGGAAAGCGTGCTGGTCGTGGACGACATCGAGGAGCAGCGGCAAATCGCCGGCGAGATCCTCACAAGGCTGGGGTATACCGTGGCGACCGCCTCAAGCGGCGAGGAAGCCCTGGATGCCCTGGATCGACAGGCGGCGGATCTTGTGGTGCTCGACATGATTATGGAACCGGGAATCGACGGCCTGGAAACATTTCGCCGCATCCGGGCACGAACGCCTGGGCAAAAAATGATCATCGCCAGCGGCTACTCCGAATCGGCTCGCGTTCGAGAGGCACAGCGCCTGGGCGCTGGGACCTATGTCCGCAAACCGTATCTATTGGAAACCTTCGGACGGGCCGTGAGGATGGAGTTGGACAAGGGTCGATAGAAGTGCCGTCCGTGCGCGCAACTGCCTCTCCGGGCAGACCGTTTGCCGAGGCCCAACCAGCGGATGAGCGATGCGCAGACGCTGCCGTTATGCCTGTCTGAGCATGCCGTAAAGAGCCCCGGGAGACAGAAAGCTGAATTCATAGCGGGCAAAACTGACCAGCGCCCCGTCGTGAAGCTTCACCGGTTTGCCCAGCAATCGCTCGCCATTCAGTGCCGTCCCGTTGGTGGACCCGCAGTCTTTGAGCAGGTAGTCCTCACCACGGACCTCGATCAGGGCATGCTTTTTAGAAATGGCGTAATCCGGGATGATACAATCGTTGGTGTCGACACGGCCAATCGAAAAAAGAGTGCCGGCGGAGGCGGCAAACTCACCTTTCACCAACGGATAAATGGCATGCCGCAGGCTCTCCGAAGCTGAGGCGCAATCCGGGGCGTCCTCGACCGGTTCGAATAAGACCGTCCGATTCAATTCGCGGGAGATTCCGGCGGAGGCCGACGCCAAGCTTCCGAGGTGGATCCCCGAGCCGGCCAACACCGGCCGCTGCATGAAACGAATGAAATCCTCCCGGCTGGCGGTTGCGACCATTTGTTGCAGCAGCGGCAGGCCGATTCGCCCCGAGGAACTGATCAGCTTGGCCACCCCGCCGATAAACGCCGCCGTGCCACGCCCGCTCCCCTGAGACGGCACCACGGCAGGTTGGCTGCGTCCCCTCAATTTGGCCAGGGTTTTGCTCAGCATCGATTCAGTTTCCATTTACCCGTTCGAAAATAGGCAGGACTGGGCCCTCGCCGAAAGCGGTCGGAACGCTTGTCGCTGAAGCGTGCCGGTAAAGTTTGACTCACTGTCTGAAGGCTTATATAATTGTCGTTTTATGATCGGTCATCGGCCGTTCGAGCGAAAACTTGAGCATCCTGCCCCCAATACTCTAATATAATTTAATGATTAGGCTTTTGCTCAACGTCATTCTGGTCCTCGCCGTTTTTTTCTCATGTTACCTTGAGGAGGTCGTCTTGTCTTTCCGGCCTCCCCAGGCGGGGCAGAGGTCCCTGTTTACCCTAAGGCTATTGAACCAGACGCCCGCGGCCCCACCGCTCGCCGCCCCGGATGCCTCCGAAGTGGAAGCGGCCCTGAAGCCGCTGCCGAACGCCCCAGCCCTTCCGGGTCGGTGGCCGCTATCGGGTCCCTGGGTTATCGCAGCCGGTGAAACCATTATACCGTTTTTGCATGTGCTGGACGAGCAGGACGTCCGCCGCATCGAAGCCGCTCATCGCTCCGGGGGCGTCCTCAATGCGCCGTTTCTACTGTTCACCATGATCTTCGTTGCGGGCTTCCTGGCCGTGTTTCGCGCCGCTCTGCCCCATACCCGATCCCGGCGCACAGGATCGCAAAACCTTGTGCTGACGCTGCTGATCCTGCACCTTCTCTTGTTGAAGGCGCTGCTGCTCTTCACGCCGCTGCCCGCCTACATGATGCCCGTCGGCCTGCTGCCGCTGCTGCTGGTGGGCTTGAACCAGAGTCGAGCGCTGACGGTAGGCGCCGCCGTGGCGGCTTCCATTTTGTCAGCACTTTTTGTCGACCCCACCTTTACGAGCCTCATCGCCCTGCTGGTGGCCGGGTTGACGGCTGCGCTGGCAGCCAATGCCATGACCCGCGCCGTGGATGCGATCCTGCCCGGCATGTTGATCGGCGCGGCGAGCGCCGCCGTGTTTTCCGTGGTGAATTTTCCGGCCTGGCAGGCCGTGGCCGAGCAGGCGCAAGCCCCGCTGCAGCTTTCCGCCTTCAACGCGCTCGCAACCCAGCCGGTGATCGCCGGAACGGCCATGGCTTTCGGCAGCGCATTTCTGGGAGGGTTGCTGGCACCGGTTTTTCTGCCTCTGTTGCGGGCAACCCGGTATTTGTCCACCACGTTGAAGCTGCGGCGCTTTTCAGATTTAGATCACCCCACCCTGAAAAAATTGTTCAATGAAGCTCCGGGGACCTACCAGCACTCCCTGGGGGTGGCCTATCTGGCGCAATCCGCCGGAGACGCAACAGGGGCGGATGCGCTCCTGCTCAGAATCGGCGGCTACTACCACGACATCGGCAAAATTCTAACCCCTGGAGATTTCATTGAAAACCAGTTCAACGAGCCTAACCCCCACGACCGCCTTGGCCCTGGAGAAAGCGCACGCCGCATTATCCAGCACGTCGCCAACGGGGTCCGTCTGGCTGCCGAGTTTCGGATTCCGAAAATGGTGCTCAAACTCATCCCACAGCATCACGGAACCCAACTGGTCGAATTTTTCTACGACAGGGCCCTGAAGGAGAAATCCAAGACGCCTGTCCGCGAAATCGACTTTCGCTACCCCGGCCCCAAGCCCCAGAGCCTGGAGGCCGCCATCCTGATGATAGCCGATGCGGTGGAGGCTGCCTCCCGCACCCTCGCGGAACCGACCCGGACCACCTTCGACAAGCTGGTCCGCATGATCATCGTCAAGCGCATTGCGGACGGACAGCTCAGCGAGTGCGATGTGAACACCCGCGAGATCGAAAAGATCGCCAAGGCCTTGGTCGATTGCCTCGAGGCGATGTTCCACTCCCGCATCCGCTACCCGTGGCAGACCCGGCAACCTCATTCGTGACGGCTATGTTTGGCATTGCGAGGTGCGTCGAGCCCTGCTAAGTAGATCCGTTCATGATGATTCATCGTCGTCCCCGGAGGACGGTGACACTCCTTCGCACGCGAAAGGGAAGTCTATGCCATTGACGTTTATGGAAGGCAACGAGGCCATCGCCCGCGGCGCGGTGGCAGCCGGCTGCCGGTTTTTTGCCGGCTATCCGATCACCCCGGCCACCACCATCCTCAACCACATGCTGGCCATGCTGCCGCCCTTGGGTGGGGTCTGCATCCAGGGCGAGGACGAGATCGCATCCATTGGATTTTGTCTGGGAGCTTCCATGGCGGGAATGAAGGTGATGACGGCCACCTCCGGGCCCGGTATCAGCCTCTACAGCGAACAGATCTCGTTTGCCGTCGGCAGTGAAATCCCCATCGTCATCGTTGATATCCAGCGGCTGGGTCCGTCTACGGGCTCGGCCACCCGGGGTGCGGACGGTGATGTCCAGTTTCTGCGCTGGGGCAACAGTGGCGGGATGCCGGTGATTGTGCTCGCCCCGACCGACGTGCGAGATTGCTACACCCTGACCGTGCACGCCTTCAATCTGGCCGAGCAATACCGCTGTCCGGTCTTTGTCGCCTCCAACAAGGAAATTGCCATGACCCGGGAAACGGTGCCGGTCGATGGGCTGCAGTTGCCGACTCTCGTCGAGCGCAAACCATCGTCCCCCGCAGACCCGTATCTGCCGTTTAAGACCGCACCCGGAGAGGATGTCCCGGGGTTTCTGCCCATCGGCGGCCGGACCCTGGTTCGGCAGACATCCTCGACCCACGGGTCCGACGGATACATCGCGACGGACCCGGCCGCCATCGCCGCCATGCTCACCCGCACGCAGCGCAAGATCGAGGGCGCCGTCGACCGTTTTTCGTTCGTCGAACACCGGCCCGCGCCAGGCGCCGACACCCTCGTGGTCTCCTACGGGGTCACCGCCCGGGCCGCCGGTGCAGCGGCCGGCCGGCTGACCCGCTCGGGGAACCCCGTCTCCTTGCTCGTGCTCAAAACCCTCTGGCCGGTCCCGGAAGACACCATCCGCCGGGCCGCCAACGGTATCCAACGCGTCCTGGTGGTGGAAATGAACCTGGGACAATACGTCCACGAAATCGCACGGGTGCTGCCGGGCGTAACGATCGATTTTCTCGGCCAGATGGACGGACGGTTGATCACCCCGGAAAAAATCACGGAGGCCCTCATCCATGGATAGTCTGCTGAACGCAACGCGGCCGCCGGTCTTCTGCCCGGGATGCTCCCACGAGCGCATCACCCACACCCTGGATCAGGCCTTCCGGAAGCTGGGCCTGGCAGGGCGCGATATCTGTATGGTGAGCGACATCGGCTGCTCGGGGCTTTTCGACACCTTCTTCAACACCCATGCCCTGCACGGCCTGCACGGCCGGGCCCTGACCTATGCCGCCGGGGTCAAACTTGCCCGCCCGCAGCTCAAGGTGGTGGTCACCATGGGTGACGGGGGACAGGGCATCGGCGGGGCGCATCTGCTGGCGGCTTGCCGTCGCAACCTGGACCTGACGCTGCTCGTACTGAACAATTTCAACTTCGGCATGACCGGCGGCCAGTATTCCGCCACCACACCGCCGGAGGCCGAGGTGGGTTCGGGTTTTTTAAACCGCCTGGAGCGGCCGCTCGACATTGGCGGGGTGGCGCGGGCGGCCGGCGCGCCATACGTGGTGCGCTGCTCGGCCTATCGCAGCGATCTGCCGGATATCATCGAAAGAGCCGTGGCGTTCAAGGGGTTTTCGGTCGTGGACATCTGGGGAATTTGCCCGGGGCGCTTTTCGAAACGCAACCGGCTCACCCCGAAGCTTATTGAAGAGATGCTGGCCCGTCTGCCGGCCATGGAAGGTGAGCTGATCGAGAACCGTCGCCCGGAATATGGCGAGCTCTACCGCCAGACGGCCGCCGGGTTGAATCCGATTCCGCCGCCGGCCGCGATTGAACCCAACTTCGCCCCGGCCACCGGCACCCGTGAAGAGGTCATCATGCTGGGCAGCGCCGGGCAGCGCATCATCACGGCCGGGGAAATCCTGTGTCTGGCCGGGCTCCACGCCGGTCTGAACGCCACCCAGAAAAACGACTATGATATCACCGTGCTGCGCGGCCCCTCGATCAGCGAGCTGATCCTCTCCCCGGAGCCGATCGACTTCAGCGGAATCGTCCGGCCCACGCTGGTAGTGGCGCTGGGGCCCGAAGGGGTCGCCCGGCGCCGGAAAGCGTTGGAGAGCCTCACCTCCGGCAGCGTTGTCATCCAGGCCGTCGGGGTAGAGATTCCGCCCGGTCCGGCCCGAACCCACCGCGTGGATTTCAAGGCCCAAGCCATCAAGCCGCCGGACTGGGCCCTGGCCAGCCTAAGTGTGATCGCCAAGCTCGGGCTCGTGATTCGGCCGGAAATGCTGGAGGCCGCGCTCGCATCACGGCTGCGCGGGGCGAGTCTGTCGGGGGCATTGGAACTGGTGCGCCGGGTTGAGCCCGGCCTGTAGGTCGAAGGATAATCGGATTCCCGCACGAAAGGTACGGGGGCCTTTCCTCTGCAGGTCTGTTACCGAAGAAGCGGGGGAAGCGTCAGTCGGCGGTCTACTCCAGCACCATGAGCACCTGCTGGGTCACCACCGTGTCGTCTTTTTTGACGTTGATCTCCTTGATCCTGCCGGATGCCGGCGCGGGAATGGCATTCTCCATTTTCATTGCCTCAAGGATGAGCACATCCTGATACTCCAGAACCTCCTCGCCTTCCTTCACCAGGATGTCGATCACCTTTCCCGGCATCGGGGCCGTGACCTGTTTGGCCATAACGTTGAACCTCCCTAACGATATCGCTGAAGTGCACGCACGCGGCGCGGTTCCCGGCGAACGACCGGAGTGGGTTTGATACTGGAAGCCGCGCCGAATGTCAAGGCCGCGAAAACCCGTAACATCCGCGATTCCGTCCTTGACGCAGCACAGGCCTTTCCGATAAGAAAGGCGATATGCCGTGGTTGTCCGGCATTCGTGGGGGCATCGCATCCATCCAATCGCAGCGGACCATTCGAGGAGGGAGAGGATCAGAAATGAAACCGTACTTTGAAAAAATGAACCTGTTCGGAAGCATGCTACCCGCCGGCAAGATCAAGAGCGGCGAGACCAACGTCCAGCGGATCAAGACGGCCGAGGCCGAGGTGGATCAAGCCGTCACGAAGGTCAAAAGTGCCGGGCTGCCGGAGAAAGTAATCAACCAGCGCGGCCAGCTCACGGTATGGCAGCGCCTGGCGTACCTCGTCGACTCCGGAACCTGGAGCCCGCTCAACACCCTTTACAACCCTCATGGCAACGTGGAGGGCACCAACAATGTCGTGAATGGCCTCGGCCGGATTTCCGGGAAATGGGCGGTCGTCATCGGCTTCGACAACAAGGTGCTCGCCGGTGCCTGGCTGCCGGGCCAGCAGGAAAATATTTTGCGGGCCACAGACCTGGCCAAGCGGCTGAATCTCCCCCTGGTCTGGCTGGTCAACTGCAGCGGGGTCAAACTGCCCGAACAGGAAAAGTTCTACGCCGACCGCCGCGGCGGCGGCACCACGTTTTTCCGCCACGCGGAGCTGGAGCAGGCCGGCGTGCCCATTTTGGCGGGAATTTGGGGCACCAACCCCGCCGGCGGGGGCTACCAAGGCATCAGCCCCACTATCCTCTTCGCCCATAAAGACGCCAACATCGCAGTAGGCGGCGGCGGCATTCTGAGCGGCATGTCTCCCAAGGGATTTTTCGACTTGGAGGGTGCCGAACAACTGATCGCGGCCGCCAAGCAATTCAAGGCCGAACCCCCGGGTTCGGTCAAGGTCCACCATGACGTCACGGGTTTCTTCCGATATGTCTACGACACCGAGCAGGGTGTCCTAGACGGCATCAAGGACTACATGAAAGACATGCCGGCCTACCACCCGAAGTTTTTTCGCGTGGCGCCGCCGGCCGAACCGCGTTTCCCGGCCGAGGACCTCTATTATCTGGTGCCCTTCAACCAGAAGCAGATGTACAATTTCGACGAGGTGCTCGCGCGCCTGGTGGACGGCAGCGAACACATGGAGTATCGGCCTGGCTACGGACCCGAGGTTTACACGGGGCTGGTCAAGATCGACGGTTTTCTCGTGGGCGTCATCGCCAACCGTCAGGGGTTCCTGGGCGAGGAGTACCCCGAGTACGCCCCCTACCCCGGAATCGGCGGCAAGCTCTACCGCCAGGGGCTGATCAAGATGAACGAGTTCGTGGTGCACTGCGGCCGCGACCGGGTACCGGTCGTCTGGTTCCAGGACACCAGCGGCATCGATGTCGGTGACATCGCCGAGAAGGCGGAACTTCTCGGACTGGGCCAATCGCTCATCTATTCGATCCAGCAGACCGATGTGCCCATGATGCTCGTGGTGCTGCGCAAGGGCACGGCTGCCGCCCACTACATCATGGGCGGACCGACGGCCAACCGCCATAATGCCTTCACTCTGGGCACCGCCACGACCGAAATCTACGTCATGCACGGCGAGACGGCGGCGGCAGCGAGCTATTCGCGCCGGCTGGTGAAGGAAAAGGAGAGCGGCAAACCGCTCGAGCCGGTCATCGAGGAGATGAACCGGCTGGTCAAATCCTACTACGACAACTCACGTCCGGTCTATTGCGCCCAGCACGGCCTGGTGGACGAGGTGGCACGGATGACGGCCATTCGCGACTACCTGAAGGCGTTTGCCGGTGCCGCTTACCAAAACCCGCGCTCGATCTGCCCGCAGCATCAAATGATGCTGCCCAGGATCATCAAAGGATAACGCGATCCTGGGCGCCGGCACAGTCCGGCGCTCAGGATTCTTCGCCCTATTGCGATGTGTTTCCTACCCCTCAGAAAAGACGGTTATCCGGCCATGATCGTTCGACCTGCCTCGACACCGGCCGATCGCCGCCGGTTGCTCCGGCGAGCGATTTGCGTGTGCGTGTTAGCCGTCGGCTTGGCCGCAGCAGCGCTTCCGGACCAGTTGCACGCCGATCCACTTCTTCCTCGGATCACGCTCTCATCCGCCAGCGTGGAACCTGGGGACACGTTGGCGGTTGAGCTCGACTGCCGGCCCCTGCGACGGGCGGCCCTGGAGTATAGGGTCTCTTTCGCCAAACAGGACCTTGCGCTTTTCACCCATCCGGTCATGGGCAGCGGAGTCTACGCCGGCCTCGCGGCCATCCCGCTCAGTGCTGCTCCGGGGACAGGGTCTCTGGCCGTGGCCTGGGTCGAGAATGGGCAGCCGCACTCCCGAACCGTGCCGTTTCGCATCGCGGCCGGCAAATACGGTGAAGAGCGCCTCAAGGTGGACCCCCGGCATGTCCGGCCAAGCGCGGCGGATCTCGAACGCATCCGACGCGATCAGGATATACTCAAGCGGCTGTATGCCTCCGGCAGCGCCACGCGGTTGTGGGAAGACGGGTTCGGGCTTCCGGTGCCCGGGGACGTCAACGGCCCGTTCGGAACCCGCCGGGTTTTCAACGGAGAACTCCGCAGCCAGCACTCCGGGGTCGATTTCCGCGCTAAAACGGGAGATCCTGTGCACGTTTCCGGCACCGGGGTGGTGAGGCTGGCCGAGGACCTTTTTTATTCCGGCAACGCCGTTATCGTCGACCACGGCACCGGCGTGTTCACTTCCTACTCCCATCTCAGCCGCATCCAGGTGAGTGTCGGGCAGCGCGTAGAGCGCGGCCAGGTGATCGGCCTGATCGGCGCCACCGGCCGCGCCACAGGGCCGCACCTGCACTGGGGGGTAAAAGTCAACTCCGTTAGCGTCAACCCGTTGACATTTCAAAAATTGATGGCGGCTCTGATCGGGGGTTGAAAAAATCAGCCCTTGACCGCGACATCGTGCACCCGCCACTCGATGGGCCAAACGCACACCCGCCCGGCTTGAGGTCCATTTCCCCTTGACACCTACCGGCCTTTCTTTTATAAACCGGCCCGATCAAAATTTCAGGTTTCGTCGTAACACCGGTATGTTTCAGCCCGGAGCCGGCATCCATGAAAACCCAAAACGCACCCCATCTGCTGCTCTATCCCGCAACCCTTGCCGGCTCCCAGGATATACGCCCGGCCTGCGCAAAGACAGCCCTGGCGATCACCCTGGAGTCGCAGGACACTTACACCCGTGAGCATGGGCGCAGGGTTTCCGCTTACGCCGAGCGCATCGCCCGGCAACTCGGTCTCGCGGACCCGGATGTCGAGTCCGTGCGCATCGGCGGCCTGCTGCATGACATCGGCAAGATCGCGTTCAGCCCGAACCTGATGACCAACACTCAAGCGACGCTCTCAACGGCGATGCGGGCCGAAATCCGCCGCCACCCGGAAAACGGTCGAGCCATCCTGGAGACGTTGCATGTGGCCCAACCCGTGGTCGACGGTGTGCACTATCACCATGAGCGCATGGATGGATCGGGTTACCCGTGCGGCCTCGGGGCCGACCGGATCCCACTGGGGGCCCAAATCATCAGTGTGGCCGACTGCTTCGACGCGCTGACCACCGACCGCCCCTACCAAAAAGGTAAACGCCCGGCGGAGGCCCTGTCGATCCTGGAAACACTAGCGGGAAACGCGCTCAACGCCGAGCTGGTCCGAGCCTTCTGCCGGGAGCTTCAGGCAAACGGAGGGATGGGTTCGGCGGAAGCCCGTTTACATTCGAACCGAATCGGGTTACAATAAGAGTGTTTGAATATCTTCCGCGGAGCAATGATCTTGACCCGAAAAAGCATTGAAGGCTGGTACAAAACGATTTTCTCGATGGTGTTCTACATCGGCGTGTTCAGCGGAATCGGTTATCTGATCCAGCTGACCCTCTTCTGACCCAAATCGCGTCGCCCCTCCCCTTGTATTCTGCGTTTGCTCCATTCTGATTGACGGCCAGGAGGCGGTGGCCTATGCTGGTAAGCTGGCCAACCGCTACTCGATGGACACCATTTCTTTGGGTGGCGTCCTGGCCTGGGCGATGGAATCCTATGAAAAGGGGATCCTCACCCAGGCAGACACCTACGGCATCGATCTCACCTGGGGCAACGCGCCCGCCATGGTGGCAATGGTCAAGAAGATCGGCGAACGGGCACCAGGCCTCGGATACCTGATAGATGAGGGATGTAAAATCGCCTCCGAACGCATCGGGCAGGGCTCCGAGCAGTGGGCCATCCAGATGAAAGGCCAGGAGATCGCCGCCCACAACTGGCGCGCCCGGTATATCTCCGCTTTGAACTACTGCACGGGCGTCGCTTCCGGGCCGAACCATGAACGCTGCAACTCCCAACATATCTGGGTCGGCCACATCCTGCTGCCGGAATGGGGGATCGACCATGTGGAAAACGCGGAACGCTGGTCCTGGGAGAAAGCTGCCGAGCGCAACGCCAAATTCCATGACTACGGCAATGTCATCAACTCGGCCGTGCGCTGCAAATTTCAAGAATTTGCAAGCTACAACCTGACGGACCTGCTGGGCATCATCAACACCTGCACCGGTCTAAATTGGAGTCAGGAGGATCTACGCCGCTGCGGGGACCGGATCACCAACCTGCAGAAACTGCTCAACATCCGCTACGGCTGGAAAACGGCCGACGACTTCAACTATCCCAAGCGGTTCATGGAACCCGTGAGCGAGGGGGCGGCGGCCGGCAAGATACCGACCGGCTTGGAGGATGCCATCGTCGACTACTACCGTTACCGAGGATAGGACGACAAGGGCTACCCCACCTCGGCCAAGCTCAAGGAAAATGGAACGGTCGTCAAAGCCGAAGACCACTCCACAATCGAAATTCGGGAAGGAGACGACCTGCGCTATGTTCATCCCTTCTTCGGCGGATGAACTCTACCTGCGGAAAACGAAATCCAACATGACAAGGAGCACTAAAAATGGCCAAGAAAAAACTGATGATCCACGATTTTTACCGGATGAAGAAAGACGGGGAAAAGATCACCTTTCTCACTTCCTACGACTTCCCCACAGCACAATTCGCAGAAGCCGCCGGTATGGACATGCTGCTGGTGGGCGACTCGCTGGGAATGTGCGTTTATGGTTACTCGGGCACGGTACCGGTCACCATGGACCAGTGCATTTGCCACGCCGAGGCCGTAAGGCGCGGAGCGCCGAACACCTTTGTCGTGGGTGACATGCCCTTCATGTCCTACCAGAGCTCGATTGAAAAGGCCGTGGAAAATGCCGGTCGATTTCTCAAGGAAGCCGGCTGCGACGCCATCAAACTCGAAGGCGGTGTGCGGGTGGCACCTCAAATCCGGGCAATCGTGGATGCGGGCATCATCGTGATGGGGCACATTGGGCTCACCCCCCAGAGTTCCGGGCAGTTGGGCGGCCACAAGGCCCAAGGCCGGACCCTGGAAACGGCACGGATGGTCATTGAGGATGCTCTCGCCGTTCAGAAGGCCGGTGCCCAAATGGTTCTGCTCGAAGCGATACCACCTGAAGTGGCGGGTTACATTCGCCGCAAGCTGGTTATTCCATCGCTTTCCATCGGTGCGGGGCTGGATTGCGACGGACAACTGCTGATCGTCTCGGACATGATCGGCCAGTTCCAGGCCTTTACGCCCAAGTTTGTCAAGAAATACTGCAACGTGGCCGAGGTGGTGACCAACTCTATGAAGCAATATGTGGCCGAGGTGCGGGGGAACAAGTTCCCGGAGGATGAGCACTGCTATCACATGCTGCCTGGCGAACTCGAAAAATTTCAGTCTGAGTTTAAATAGATCGGCGTTTATCCAAAGCCCGAAGAGGAGAAAATTATGGCAAATTTGCAAGAGCTTCTTAAAATCTCGGCCAAGCGCCTGGATGAAATCAACGCGCTCCTGGTCGACCCTAAAAATGAAACCATCACCGCGCTTCTCAAAGTAATCGAGCACTACGGCGGGCCCCAGGAAATCAACCGCAAAGCGACCGAGGCCGCCAAGCTGGAGAACCTCATGGCCCGCCTGGAGAAGGCGACGTCTCCCTACCTCAAGGACCTTCACTGGCTAATCGAGCAGCGCGACAAGAAAGCTTTTATCTCCTTGGAGGACTACGTCCGGAAGGTCAATGGGGCTCCGGCAACGCTGAACCAGAAGAACGCCGTCACGCTTGAGATCAGCGCCCTGCAGTATTTCCCCTGGCTGATCACCGAGGCCAAACACTGCATTCAGCAGGGCGAGTTGATGCCGGGCCGGATCATTCGTGTGCGCAAGATGGTCGAGCAGGAGGCCGACAACGGAGACATCATGGCAGTTGCGGCCGCCATGCGGATCATCGGCGCCAGCTACGTGGAAACCCTCGACACCAAGGGCACGGACGGCTCCAACGTTCATCTGGGAGGGCCAGATACCATCACCGGCTACTTCGGCGGTATCGGCCAGCCCAACGACTACCCGCTCAAATGGGCCGATGAATATCTGAAATACTACACCAACTACGGTGTGCGCCAAGTGCTCAACATCAACCCGGGCACCGTGCTGGTGGGCTACCTGATGCACCGTCTCGGCATCGACAACGAGTTCAAGATTTCGGTCTATATGGGCAACGACAACCCCTTTGCCATACTGTGGACGTTGTTGGCGGCAAGGCTGTTCTCTCGGGAGGACGGCCGGACCTCGCTGATCGGCTTCAATCTGTCCAATTCTGCAAACAACGAGACCTTGCGCCAGGCCGCCTACCTTCGCAAAGCATTAGGCCTGGAGGCGGTCGTGCGCTTCGAGCACCACATCACCGAGACCTGGAAATCTATCGTACGCCAGCCTTATAACCGCCGTGCCGAACTGGTCGAGATCGCCCGAGAGGTCCCCAACATTTCCGCCAAGCATGAAGGCGGCGAGCCGGAGATCGAACCAACACTTGCGCACCCTTCAGACATCCTTGAATATTTTCTCCCCAAGGAAGAGGTGGAAAAGACCGGTCTGATGCCGGCCCTCGAGAAGAACTACATGGAAAAGCACCGCTCGGTGGACCTAACCGCCCAGGCACTGGTCAAAGCCGGTATAGGCGTGGTCTGCGCTTCCAAGCTGCACCTTTAACCCTCTCAGGGCGTTCGGCGGGGATTAAGCGTCCTCCGTCGAACACCCTGCCGAGCAGGCCCTGCTGCCCCCTAAGCAGGACAAAAGGATGGAAACCGTCATTGATTTCAACACCATGGAATGATATTCAATTTTTATTGGTAAAACTGGTCGGTTTCGGCTGTCGACCCATCCGCCAGGCAGATGGATGAAAAAATCTTTGTTTGAAAAAATGACGTCGATGTTCCACCTGATGGAGCACGGCTATCAGGAGATCAGCCCTTTTGAAATGCTGATCTACCGGCTGGCAAGGGGCAACACCTTTAATATGCGCGTGGTGGGGCTGGAAAACATCAAGCGCTTCCGCCGCGACAACCCCGACTGCGCCATCACCTTCAAGTCCAATCACCTCAGCGAGGCCGATTTCGTTCTGCTGGCGGTGCTCTTCCGGGACCACGGGCTGCGCCTTCTGATCGAGGGCGGAAGCAATCTTTTTTTGGAAAACATCGATATTTTCCGGGACCTTCTGCCCACGCTCGTCAGCCCCTCATTCGGCAGCCTGGCGGAGAATCGGCGCCTCACCGTGGCGCAGTACCTTTCCGAGCGCGGGGCTTTCAAAGTGTTCCGCAACCCCGTCAGCCTGCCGCAGCCGAACGGAGAAGAGATCAAGCTCGGCCGCAAGGAGATCCTGTCCCTCGCCCGCGCCTACCGTCAGCAGCTGGTCATGGACAAGGAGATGTATCTGACCTTCCCCGGCTTTTCCACCGTGCGTTCGGGCCTGCTCGACCTGTTGAAAATGGACAGCGTTAAAACCGGAAGGACCTACACGGGCAAGATCGACGGTTTTCATCATCTGCCCTTTCACATGGACATCGAGGCGTCGCTGGACACCGGCATCGACGTTTGCATCGTCGGGGTCAATGTCGCCTACGAGCGGGTGCTGGAGGACGACAACTTCCAGGAACTGACGCGCCTGCATGAAGCCGGTGTCGACCCTCAGGATATTTATCTCAAGGACCTTGGATACGTGGTGCGCCGCTTTTTGGACGACAAGCGCAAGGCAAATCTCTCCATCAAGTTCACGGAGCCCCGTAAAGTCGATATAAAACCCATGCGGGGCGACGTTCTCGGCACCAAGATCAAATTCGCTGCCCACACATACGCCCGCGAGACGTTCGAGCAGGTCATGGGAATGCAGCCGGTCTTCCCGGCCAATATTTTTTTCTCCGCCTTCGATGAGCAGTTCAGCCGCATGCCGGTGAGGCTGATGCGGGAGAAGATCGACGATCTGCGCGATCACCTGCGCCATCTCACCTGGGGCCGGCAAAAACGGCGCGTGGACCTGCATTTCGTGCTGGGCTACAACCACCAGATCATGTCGGCCGATGAGATCATCAATCGCACCTTCGAGGTTTTCACCGCCACGGAGAGACCCGTCACATCGTTGGATGGAGACATGTTCGTGGTTCACAACCACGACGTCGCCGCCCAATACCGCAATCACATCGCGCAATTTTTCAGCGAGGCGAAAAAATAAGCCTGCTTGCCCGTGCAGTCAGACCCTGTCCGTCAGCGCCCACTGCAGAAACTGTGCATATACCCGCCACGAATTTTGCCCGTAGCCCCCGGCCATGACCCACGCGCCGGGGATTGCCCGCTGTTTCAAAAAGGCATAAACTCGCTGATCCCTCTCCAAAAGCTGGCCCAGACCGAGTTTGAGGCCAACGGTTGAGGGCAGCTCATCCAGTTCATAGGGATCCGCACCGCAGACCACCAATGCAAGGTCCGGCTGAGAGACCTGGGCCAGTCGTTCCAGCCCGTCGCTGAGCCGCTCGAGGTAAAACGGCTCCTCGCCGGACGCAATGGGGATGTCGATGGTGCTGGGAACAAAGGAAGGGTTGAGGCGCCCGGCGGCATCGCGCTCGGGTTGGTCCAGCGGCCAGCCGGCCGCCATGTGGATGCTCAGGGTGGCAATGGTGTCATCGCCGGCGGTCAGCGCCGCGGTCCCGTCGCCCTTGTGCGCATCCACGTCGATGACCCAGGCGTTGAAAATGCGGTTTTCGAACTGCAGTCGCCGCAGCGCGATGACGAGGTCGTTCACCAGGCAGAAGCCCGCGCCGTGCTCTCTCTGGGCGTGGTGCATGCCGCCGCCGAAGTAGAAACAAAAGCCGCTGCGAAGCGCAATCCGGCAGCACTGGAGGGTTCCCGCCGCCCGGACCAGAATTCGGTCGAAAAGAGTCGTCAGCGGCAATTTGGCACTGGCCGGATGGTAGCGATGGTAATGACCGTGCGTATCGACCAGCTCATAGGTATGGATGATCTCGGACTCAAGATACCCTGAAAACAGCCGGTTGACATAATTCTCGGAGTGGGCGCGCAGCAAATCGTCGCGGGCGAGTCGCTCCTCCACCCGGTCGATATGCCAGGCGCCGACCCGGGGCCCCAGCCGCAGGTCGCTGGTCAATCGGCGGAACGCTTCCGAGGCCCGGCTGTCCTTCACCGGGATCTCGATTCCGAAATCAACGAGGCTGTGGCGCTGCGTCGGGTCGTAGAGGATCAAGCCCGTGGTTCCCCGGCTCGATAGAGACGGACTTCAGGCACTGAATCTGGCCGATGACTACCCATGGCCGCTGAAAGTCTTTCCGGCGACGATGGAGCCTACACCGGCTCCTCAGGAGGCTTTGGCCATCACAAGCGTGAAGCTTTCAAACACTTTCTCGAAGGTTTTCAGGTCCTGCTGGAAATACTCTTCCTGGGTTGCAGCGTAGCGAATGTTGTAAAACTTCTCCCCGTTGATAAATCCGTAATAGAGCGTCTTGAAATTGAAACCGTCTGCATCCGTGTAAATGAACGTGAGCCGGAAGCCGCTGTGGCCGGCGACTCGAGCAGGGGTCTTTTCAAGCAAGCTGAAATTACGGACGTTGGTGTCGGAGATGATCTCATTGACGATGATGTCGGCCGCTTCCTCGGGCAGCATGCCCTTGCGCATCGATCTTTGTGTGAACTGAAACGGCTCTGCCAGGGAACGCTCCCGGATGAGAACGAACTGCTTGTATCCACCGTCCTTGGTCATGAACAGCATGGGGTCTTCCGAATCGATTGTTTTCCAGCCCTCGGGGACCGCCGCGTTGAAATTGAAGGCTGGTTTGCCGCCTCCATGGGCACAGGATAATAGAGCGACCGACAAAAAAACTGAAATCCAAAAGCGAGTGGTCATAGGTCTCCTCCCTTAGCATAACAGACTTATTTATTTGATTTAATTGTTTTTTTTACCTAATTCTGCAGAATCATAGACCGGCATCGGCAACCCTGTCAAGGCGCAACCGGGCAGCCTCTTACGCCGAATTGCTTATCGGTTGAAACGGATGGATACTTTAGGAGAAATTTCGATATCGCCAACTCCAATGGGAACCGCTATGAAATTCTATCCTTTTTTTGTGGACAAAAGCAACGGTGTGGTTATATTAGTGAGGCAAAAATTCAGGTGAGGTGGCACCTAAAATCTAAAAAGGAGGGTTCTGAGAATGAAAAAATTGTTGTTGGTGCTCGTTGCTGTTTTGCTGATCGCAGGTTGCACGTCTGAGTTTTACAAGCACGACTCGCTCTTCAAAACGAACTCCCACGCCGCTTTCAGCTGGTGGGGCCACAAGAATGTCAATTCGCAACATGCCAAGATGTCGGCTGAGCAGGGCTGGTGGGGGAAAGAGATCCCGTACGTTCCCGCCAAGTAGACTGCGGCCGCGGCAACCTACCGGATTTACCTAAAGAGGCCGGACATTCCATCCGGCCTCTTTTTGCGTGCGGCCGGCGCCGCCCTGGAACGATTCGGCCCGCTCTTCAGCGGTCGGGCGCTTTTGCGGGCCCAGCGCGTTGATATCCGGCAGTCGAATGGACAGGGACGATCTTCGCGGATGAGCTCATCCATAAATCCATGAGGGGTCGATAATGCGAAAGCGTCTTTGGAAAAGCCTCATTATGGGGTTGCTCGTCCTGGCCGCTGCCCCGGCGTCGGCCTTGGACGCTATCCGGATCGAGACCCCCGGCTTGCCGTCTGTGATCACCGTCGAGCGCAGGCCGGGCCCGCAGCAGCTGGTCCTGTCGGTGCGCCGCCCGAACGGTGACCCCATAGTGGGTTTGGGCCCCCGGAGCTTCACGTTGGGGCAGGGAATCCGCAAGGCCCGGGTGCTGTCCGTCGAATCCATAGAAGGCAGACGATCCGACCCGATCAACCTGGTGCTGGTAATTGACAACTCCTTTTCCATGTTGGAGCGCCAGGTGATCCAGCCCCTTCTGGCGGCATTGGACGACCTGTTGAAGGAAGTGCGGCCGATCGACAACATTCACGCCGTCGTTTTCAGCGACCGGGAAACAAACGTTGGCGGGCGCAACTTGAACGTGCACACATTTACCTCCAACCGGGCCTCGGAGTGGAGCCATTTTTTTAAGGAGGCCTTCGATAGCGGCATCACCCGCAGGAGCTTTCTTTATGAAGCGATGTCCGCCGGCCTTGAGATCATCAAAACCATGCCGGCGGGCCAACGGAGGCTGATGATGGTCTTATCGGATGGTGAGGATCTGAACAGCAAGATCGGACCGAAAGAGGTCATCGCCACCGTCCCCAACCCCCAAAAATTCCAGGCATTCTGCATCGACTTGCTGCTAGGAGGCAAAACGGACGCCTTTTTGTCCACCTTCGCTGAGAACCACGGCGGGCGAGTCTGGACGGCCCCCTCCGGCTCGGAACTGAGCCCCATCTTCCAGTCATTCAAAACCGCCGTTCTGCACAAATACCTTCTGGCCTATGAGTTGCTGAACCCGGTCGTCATCGAGCCCAAAGGCCTGCGCTTTGATCTGCCGGTCACCTCCACGGGCCGCCCGGCGACCTCCATGGTGTTTTTCCACACAAACCGGATGCAACTTCCAGAAGCGTATGCACGGCTCAACTCCCCCGCCGAGGTGGACGCCTTTCGGCCCGAAACTCTCGCAGGTGACTTGAACCGGTATTTCCATATCCTCAACTTCATCGGTAAAACCCTGCGCGAGGCCCCGGACGTCCGGCTTGGAATCATCGGCTGCACCTCCGGCACCGGGCCCGAGAAAAACAATCTTGCGCTTTCCCAGGGTCGCGCCGAATCCGTAAAAAACTATCTCCACCATAGTTGGGGCATCGCTGCTGACCGGATGCGAATCGAATCCCGCAATCTGCCGGCCGACCCCTCACCGTCCGACACCCGCGAGGGGCGTCTAGAAAACCAGCGGGTGGAGTTCACCTTCAACTCGGAAGCCGCCCGGGCGCATGCTTTCGGGAATTTGATGGCCGAGGCTGAAAACCAAAACGGGGTCACCGTGAAGACCGATCTTTACCCGCTGCCGGCGATCGCCGCTGCCGAAATCACAATCCAAGGCAGTGACCGGAAGCTGCACACCCTGTCTGCCGGTGCCGAACCTCAGCCCGTCTACGTGATCCCGCTTGACACCCTCGGCCGGGAGCGATTGGTGCCTGAGAATACCATCGAGGCCGTGCTTCGGGTCACAGACGCGTCGGGCCGGGTGTATGAGGCCGCCTCGGACCTCTGTCATATCAAAACCACCTCACGAAAAGTGATCGATGAAATTGAGCATCCCCCCTACGGCGCCATCCGGTTGGAACCGAACCCGTTGACGGTGGAGGAAATCACAGTGGTCGAAAGCTCGCCCCTGCTTCACCACATTTACTTCGATACCGGCCGCTCCGACATCCCGGAACGCTACCACCGGTTCGCGTCATCTACCGCCGCCAGGGCTTTTGACGAAAAAACCCTCAAGAATACGATGGAAACGTACCGCCATGTGCTCGACATCATCGGCAAACGCGCCGCAGAGCACCCGCGAGCCCGGATCACTCTCACCGGCGGCAACTCTGATTCGGCCGAAGAAAAAGGAGGAAACGGCCTTTCACGCCAACGGGCAGAATCGGTAAGTGCATACTTCAAAAGCATCTGGGGCATCGATCCATTGCGCCTCCGGATAGAACCCCGCGGGCTGCAGGCGGCGGCAAGCACCCCTGGGACCCCGGAAAGCCGGGCCGAAAACCAACGGGTGGAAATTACGACGGATGACCCATCCATCCTCGACACGGTCCAGATCCATACCGTCGAAGTCGCGAGCGACATCGATCGGATTCGGATCATCCCCGAAGTGGAGGACGGCCTCCGTTTGGAGCGCTGGAGCATCGTGGTCTACGGCGACGGCAACCGCCTCGAGGCGCTCGAAGGTACGGGAGCGATAGAAACCAGCTATGTGCTGGCGATTGAAGATTTAGGGCTGTCGAAACTCGGCCGTCACCAAACGATCACAGCCGAGTTGGAAGGGGTCGACTCCAAGGGCCGGCGGCTGCGGGTCCAGGACAGTTCTGAGGTGCGCCTCCTGCGGCGCGAGGAACGCTTCGCCCGCGGTGAAGGTCACCGGGTAATCGAAAAATTCGCCCTCATCCTGTTCGATTTCAACCGTTCGGAGATCAGGGAGCGCAACCGCACGCTGGTCGACCGCATCCGCACGCGTCTGCAGGAACACCCCGCAGCCGTGGTCAAGATTGTGGGGCATACCGACGCGATCGGCAGCGCCGATTATAACCTGGTGCTGTCGCGCAAAAGAGCCCAGGCCACTTATGACGCGCTGGCTGCCGGAGGCGCACCCTCGCAGGGGCGCATCGTCCACGAGGGCAAGGGCTCCTCCGAACCGCTTTACGACAACCGCCTGCCGGAAGGACGGGCGTACAATCGAACCGTGTCCGTGATCGTGGAGTATGAACAGAAACCTTAAAACCGGGCGCTCGCCGGGACTGCGTTGAACGTGCATCGATGCCGATCCCTTCGGATAACTTTTGCGCAAGCCCCTCGTGCCCCGGCACAATTTCAAAACACTTGCTAACGGGTCAAGCCCCACCCGCTGTTTCTGAACACCGGTTGCGCCCCGCGGCGAAACTTGCCGCAATCCCTCCATCGACGAAATCTAACCATATGGTCATCCGCCGGTCATCTTGCGGTGAACTGGGGCGCTTATTATTGTTTCATCAACAACCCGCAACCCAGGAGGTAAAGAATATGAACATCTGCATTTCCAAAAGCCTTTCCAAGGCGGTTGTCGTTCTGGCTCTTTTTTGCTTCACCTGGACCGGCGCCCCGATTGAGTCGCACGCCTCTACATCAAGCGCCTCGGCAGACATGATGGTGCTTCCCAACTTTTCGGCGTTGGCCAAACAGGTCCAACCCGGTGTGGTCAACATCCGAACCGTGAAAACCATTAAGGGAGGCGGCCCGGTGTTTCGGCATTTTTTCGGGCCGTTTGACCCAAGGCGCCCGCAGCCGCCCTTCGGTGAGGGTATGCCCGGCAACGAGCAGCGGCAACGCAGTCTGGGCAGCGGTTTCATCATGGACACGGAGGGGTTCATTATCACCAACAATCATGTCGTTGAGGACGCCGACCAGATCAAGGTACGCCTATCCGACGAACGGGAGTTCGATGCCCGGATCATCGGCCGGGACCCCAAGACCGACCTGGCGTTGATCAAGATCGACGGGAAGGATCTTTTCTCCCTGAGGCTAGGGGATTCGGACCGGCTCGAGGTCGGAAGCTGGGTGTTGGCGGTCGGCAGCCCCTTCGGATTGGAGCAGACCGTCACCGCAGGCATCGTCAGCGCCAAGGGACGTTTCATCGGGGCCGGGCCCTATGACGATTTCATCCAGACGGATGCGTCCATCAACCCGGGCAACAGTGGTGGGCCCCTGCTCAACATGAACGGCGAGGTCGTGGGGATCAACACGGCCATCGTCGCCCAGGGTCAGGGCATCGGTTTCGCCATACCGGTCAACCTGACACGCGACATTGTGGCCCAGCTCAAGGACCACGGAAGCGTCATCCGCGGGTGGATGGGGGTGGGGATTCAGGATCTGACCCCGGAGCTCGCCGAATACTACGGGATCAAGAATCAGAAAGGGGTGCTTGTCACCCAGGTGTTTCCCGACAACCCAGCCGAGAAAGCCGGCATTAAAACCAAGGATGTCATTGTGGCCGTCGACGGCAAGCCGGTGAGCACCGGTCGCGAACTTTCCGCAGCGGTGGCGGGGCTTCCGGTGGGCAAAGAGGTGCCAGTGAAGCTCATTCGGGATGGCAAAGCGCTTTCGGTCAAAGTGCAAATCGCCGAGCGCAAGGACGCAGAGGCGGCGGCTCCGGAAACGGGCCCGGACAGCGCGGACCTCGGTATCCGCGCGACGGATCTCACCCCCGAAACCGCTCGTCGCTTTGGAATCGATGAAGGCGAAAAAGGCGCGCTGGTCGCGGAGATCCAGCCCGGAAGCCGGGCGGAGCAAGCCGGTCTGCGGCAGGGTGATATCGTCAAAGAGGTCAACCGCAATCCCGTTCAAACAGCCGCAGAGTTGAGGACCCAGCTCGGCAAGGTGAAATCCGGCGACACCGTGCCGCTGCTTGTGAAACGGGGAGCCTCCGGATTCGTTGTTATAAAAATCACCAAGTGATGAAACAGCCCGCTGAAGGGCACCCGGCGCCCCCGGGGGCCCTTCAGCGTTTCACTCCACCCACTCGGCATCTTCCTCGAAAAAGCGTGACACCACTTCGAGGTATCTGGAGAGGTGAAACGTGCGATGAATACCCTTGCTGAGTGCGGCACCGTCCTTGAAATGAACCCCGAAGTAGGTCCAGAACCCTTTCATGCGGTCCAGCAGGTGTCCGGGGCCGCTCAGCACCTCGTGGTAGCGGCCGAAAAGGTCCTCATAAAACGCCCGGAACCGTTGGACCTTCGCGGAGGCGGTGTCCACGCCGGACGTGATAGCTTCCGGGAGAAACGGGTTGGACAAGGCGCCGCGACCGATCATCCATCCATCGACCTTCGTGAAGCGGGCCGAAATCTCCTTAAATGTGCGCAAATCTCCGATGTCCCCGTTGTAAACGACCGGGTGCCTGGAGGCCTCCAGGCAGAGATGAAAGGTGTCGAGATCCGGCGTCCCGGTATAGACCTGCCGGGCGGTGCGCGGATGGATGATGATTTCCCGGAGAGGGTAGCTGTTCAGGGCGGGCAACAGCTCTAAGATATCCAGCGGGGAATTCAGACCGAGGCGCAGTTTTATGGAAAGCCGCCCGGGGATGGCGGGCAGAACCCTTTCCAGGAACTCCGCGACCTGCTCCGGGAAGGGAAGCAAACCCGCCCCTCGGCGTTTCTTGGTCACCGGTCGGAACGGACAGCCAAGGTTCCAGTTCACATCCGCGTAGCCCATATCGCAGAGACGGCGCCCCACGTAAATGAAATCCTCGGCGCTGTTGCCGAGGATCTGGGGCTCGATGCGCAATCGGGAGTTGCACTCGGGCAGAAGGTCCCGGAAATGCCGATCGTGAATGCGGTCGGCCGGCATCGTCGTGATGAAGGGTGCCACCGCCGCGTCGAAGCCTTTGAAATGCTCGACAAAGGTCGTGCGAAAAACAGCATCGGTGAAGCCCTGTAGCGGTGCCAGAATCAGTTTGCGTGTCTGTCGTTGGGGGAGCATTGCGGCACTATACCGGCGAGGCCATTTGAAGTAAACTCAAAGACTCTCCCAGGCTTTGACCCGGTTTGCACCGATGCCTGAAATCCGGTATAGCATTCCGCAGAATGCCCCTCCCGCAAAAACAAAATGACTCGCCGGACGCGGCCGAGCGTTGGTCGGCGCTGGTAGTGGCATCGCTGGGCTCGTTTCTGACGCCCTTCTTGCTCTCTTCGGTCAACATCGCACTGCCGACCATCGGCCGGGAATTTCAAGCCGATGCCGTGCTACTGAGTTGGGTGGCCACCGCCTATCTTCTCGCCGCCGCCGTGTCGCTTCTGCCTTTCGGCAAACTCGCCGACATCCATGGCCGTAAAAAGGTGCAGCTGTTCGGAATGGTGCTCTTCACCCTCTCTTCCTGCCTCGCCGGGATGGCGGGATCCGTGGAGACGTTGATTGTGTCCCGGGTTTTTCAGGGGGTGGGGATCGCGATGATCTTCGCTACGGGCATTGCCATCCTGGCCTCGGTTTTTTCGGTCGGCGAGCGCGGCCGGGTGCTGGGCATCACGGTGGCGGCGGTCTACTCCGGACTGGCCTGCGGACCGTTTGCGGGCGGCTGGTTGACCCAGCACTTTTCGTGGCGTGCGGTCTTCCTGATAAGCGCCCCGATGGGGCTGGTGCCGATCGGATTGATCCTCTGGAAGCTCAAAGGCGAATGGGCAGACGCCCGCGGGGAATCCTTCGACCTCATCGGCTCGCTGATCTATGGCAGCGCTGTCGTCGCTTTTATGGTCGGGGCTTCGGGCCTGCCGAGTCCCCGGAGCGCGGTCTTGGTCCTGGGCGGGTTGATCGCCTTCGGCGCGTTTGCGTGGTGGGAGCTGCGGGTGCGAAACCCTGTGTTCGAGGTACGCCTGTTCATCCACAACCGCGTGTTTGCCTTTTCATGTCTGGCGGCCCTCATCCACTACAGCGCGACCTTCGGCGTGACATTTCTCATCAGCCTGTTTCTTCAGTACGTTCAGGGGCTGTCGCCTCAGGGCGCGGGGTTGGTCATGATCGCCCAGCCGGTCATGATGGCCGTCTTCTCCCCATTCGCCGGCAGGCTCTCCGATCGGGTCGAGCCGCGGGTGATCGCCTCCCTCGGCATGGGGATCACGGCTGCGGGGCTGCTGCTGCTGTGTGCGGTATCCGCGGGCACGAGCACCACGTTTATCGTCGCCTGCCTGACGTTGCTGGGCTGCGGGTTCGGGTTGTTTTCATCCCCCAACATGAACGCCATCATGGGCTCGGTTGAGCGAAAGCATTACGGAATCGCCTCCGGGTCGGTGGGCACGATGCGGCTGTTGGGGCAGATTTTGTCGATGGCCATCGCGACGGTGATGTTCGCCATCTTTCTCGGCCGGGTGCAGATCACCCCTGAACACCAACCGGCGTTTATTCACAGTGTGCGCATGGCTCTCTTCGTGTTTTCCGGGCTATGCCTTTGCGGGGTCTATTTCTCGTTGTCACGGGGCCGCCTGCATGAACCGTGACCGTTGCCCCGGGCTCTTCCGAACACGTTTTCAGAGCGCTACGATGCGTTCCCCTTCAGTCCGATATCCCCGGCTACGGTCCGCATTCCGCGTATCGTTTCACTAATAAGATCGGTCAGGTCCATCCCCAGCATCGCCGCCCCCTTCTCGATGATGGAACGATTAACACCGGCGGCAAAGCGCTTGTCCTTCCACTTCTTCTTCACGGATGCGGCCTCCATATCGAGCACGCTTCTTGATGGCCGAACCAAGGCTGCGGTCGCGACCAGGCCGGTGAGTTCATCGACGGCAAAGAGTGTTTTTTCCAGCTCGCTGCGGGGCTCGACCTCAGAGCAAATTCCCCAGCCATGGCTTACCACAGCCCGGATGATTTCTTCCGGCCATTGCCGCTGGCGCAGAATCTCTTCGGTCTTGCGGCAATGCTGGTCGGGGAATTGGTCATAGTCCAAGTCATGGACGAGGCCGACGACTCCCCATTTTTCCTCGTCCTGACCCCGCTGCCGGGCAAAGTGGCGCATGACCGCCTCGACCGAAAGCGCATGCTTGATCAGGCTTTCGCTTCGATTGAACTCCTTAAGAAGCGCAAGCGCATCCTCGCGTGTCGGTGTGTCAGAATCCATCCACCCTCCCGGGCGACACTCCGTCCTGGTGTGTCGGAGATGCGCATGCCGGCCGGCTTGCCGCACGCACTCTTCCGCGAGCTTATGCCGGGGACCCAGGCATTTGTCAAGCCGGCGGCATGGGCTTCGCCTTTGCTCTTGATCCTTCGGCCTGCGCCGGTTATTCTCTCGCCGCGTTGTAAAAAAATGGGTACCAAGGAGGCTCGAATGAGCGATCAAAACAAACCGGGAATCGATGACCTGATCGGGTTTGGCATGGATTTCATCCACCAGGCCGGCGAAAAAGCCATGCTGTTTTACGGCAAAGGCAGGCCCCAAGTGAAATTCGACCAGGGGGTGGTCACCGAGGCCGAGATTCAACTGACCGAATTTTTCAAGGTGCAGCTTCACCGGCATTTTCCCGGGCACAGGCTTTTCAGCGTGGACGCGGTCAATGAGGAGTACTCACACGAAGGCAAACGCTACCTGTGGGCCTTCGACCCGTTGGAGGGGGTCGCCAATTTTCAAGCGGGAATTCCCCTGTGGGGGCTTTCAATGGCCTTGCTGGAGAACTTCTGGCCGGTGTTCGGGGTCTTTTTTATGCCGGCGACGGGGGATCTCTTCCACGCGCGTGCAGGCTGCTGCGCCTACTGGGGCCGGCGCGAAATCACCATTCCCGGTTCCGACGGGATCAACGACGAAAGCGTGCTGTTGACCTATTCGCGTTTTCACCAACATTACCACTGCTCTTTTCCCGGGAAGATCCGCTCGCTCGGATGCACCTCCGCCCACATCTGCTACGTTGCCATGGGACGGGCCGACGCCGCCCTGATCGCCAACGAATCGTTTCAGGGACTTGCGGCCGCGCGGGTCATCGTCGAAGCGGCCGGCGGCATGTTTTCCAAGACAGACGGCAGCGAGTTCTACCTGAACGAGTACTTGAACGGGCAAAAAATCGACGACCACCTGATCGTCGCCGCCCCGGACAACTTGGCCCTGGTGCGCGCATGCCTCGACCGGGTGGAATAGCCAGACCGCCTGAG
Organism: Desulfobacterales bacterium; assembly: GCA_041736435.1. GTDB lineage: Bacteria > Desulfobacterota > Desulfobacteria > Desulfobacterales > SpSt-501 > SpSt-501. Next base: position 40,601 of record JBGSTS010000150.1, read on the forward strand.
CGGGGGTACTGGAGCCCGCTGGTTGTCCGGAATGGCGAGGGCTTCAAGGAGGCTGCCCTTTGAGAATTCGCTTGAAGCTGTTTCTGCTCCTTATCGTCTTCAGCCTTGTTCCGCTCATCGTGGTGACCATCATCAACCAATACGAAACCCGGCGGATGGGGGGCGTCATTTCTGAAAATGTGGGGCAGACTTTCACAGAGATTGCCGATGGCGTTCTCAGGCTGACGGCCGAAAAGTCGGCCAAGTCGCTTGCCATCAGCAAAATCGCGATCGAATTTGCACTGATGGGGTTGGTCGAAGCGGCTGAGGCCGCTCTGGCACGCGAGCCGTTGCCTCCCGTGCAGGTTTATTTCTCCCGGGATTTCGACGACGGACCGATGGCTCCGCCGGATTCCGGACCGCCTCCGGCGGCCACCTTGCCCCCCTTCGACGCGCCCGGCTCAGCACCCGGTTTGAGTTATGACCACCCTTCGTTTTTGCTGCCCCCTGGAGCCTTGAGAGCCGAGTTCGATGACGATATCGGCCGGCTGTCGACCCTTACCGGTTATTTGCAGAAATGCATCGATCGTTTAGGGAAAACGATGCTCTGGTCCTATGTCAGCCTGGAAAACGGGCTGCACGTGGCCTACCCAGGGCACGGGGGATACCCTCCCGGCTATGACCCGCGCCGGCGGCCTTGGTACCAGGGAGCCACGGATACTGCTGAATGGAGCTTTCCCCTGGTGGACGCCACGACGGGCCAGGTGATCATAACCGCCTCCAAACAGATCCGGCGGATAGACGGCACCCTGGCCGGGGTGGCTGCCATAGACGTTCTCATCAGCGAAGTGCTTCAGGTCGAGGACTTGTCGTCTGTCTGGACCTCGGAGATGCGTTCTTTTCTGGTCACCACCCATCCCACCCCCCGGACGCCATCCCCCGGGGTAGTGATCATCGCGCAGATGAATTACCAGGCGGCGGCCCCCTCCTGGGAGGGAGCCTTACGACCGGAGATGCTGGCCTCCGATAATTCAGAGCGGTTCACCCGCCTGACACGCGCAATCGAGGGCGGTAAATCCGGGTACCTGGAGATGCCCTACGGGGGAATCGACTCGATCTGGGCCTACGCCCCGATCGGTAAGAAAACAGCTTTTCTCATTATCGTCCCCACGTCGCTGATCGATAGGTTCAAGGAAAAAAACCTCGAGGTCGTACGAAAATACACCAATGAGGAACTGGTGGCTACTGCCGTCGCCGCGCTTGTCCTGATTGCGCTCGTGATACTGGCCGCTTTTTTCGGCTCGCGCAACGTCACGCATCCCATCCTCGCCATGGCCTCTGCCGCCGAGCGTTTGAGCGGAGGCGACTTCTCAACGCGCATCCGCCTCAAAACCGGTGACGAGCGCGACCAGGTCATCCACGCCTTCAACGAAATGGTTCCCCGCCTGGAGGACAACCTGCGGCTGAAGGAATCGCTCAGGTTGGCGACCGAAGTGCAGCAGAATCTGCTGCCCAGGAAAGACCCCTGCGTACCGGGGCTGGACATCTCCGGTATCAGCCTCTACTGCGATGAAACCGGGGGGGACTATTTTGATTTCCTGGACATCCGTGCAGACCGGCCCGGAAAGGCAAGCATCGCGGTCGGGGATGTCTCGGGCCACGGGTTGTATTCCGCGTTGCTGATGACCTCGGCCCGAGCCTCACTGCGCCTTCGTTCCGACATGCCCGGAACCCTGTCGGAGATCATCGCCGACGTGAACCGCCAGTTCTGCCAGGATGTGGCCGATTCCGGCGCTTTTATGACCTTGTTCTATCTTGTTGTCGATTCCAAACGGCAGGCGTTGAACTGGGTGCGGGCCGGCCACGATCCGGCGATAGTGTACGACCCGGCGGCGGACCGGTTTGAGAAGCTCTCCGGCCAGGGAGCCGCCCTTGGGCTGTCGCCGGGGATGGTTTTTGAGGAAAATGAAAAACGGGGCGTCCGCCGGGGGCAAATCGTGTTTGTCGGAACCGACGGTATTTGGGAAACCATCGACCCCCAGGGCCGTATGTTCGGCCGGGAGCGACTGTACGAAATTCTACGACGCCACCACACTCTCACCGCCCGGCAGATCGTAGCGCTGGTCACTCAAAAACTGGAGACCTTCCGTCGACCTCTTCGGGCGGCAGATGACATTACCATGGTGGTGGTGAAGATGATGTGACGAATCGCCGACATTCTCAGCCATGCGAAGCTAAAATTCTTCAATGACATCCCCTTTCTCCACGAAGGTTTCAATGCCTCTGCAGGTATTTTCAAAATTGGCCATGGCCGATTCCAGCCAGCCCGTTACCGGGTCCTCATCACCAAGTTGCTCCCGGGCTTGTGCGAGCAGGTTTTGCCCCCTCTCCATTTGATCTCGAATCTCTTTGAGCAAGTTCTTACGACGCCGGTGCTTTTCACGTTCCCGTTCGATGACCGGAAGCAGCCGCTGAATAGAGTACTCCACCAAGGCGTCCCGGGGGGTTCTGAACTGGCGCGAGATGTCCTCTAAACAATTCAGGGTGCGCCGGCTGATCACGAATGTTTTCTGCACGCGCTCCAGTGCTCTGAAATCCTCGGCCTCCACATCCTTGGCGATGAAGTTGAGCGACTGGGCGTCTTCAATCAGGTGATCAAAAAGGCTTTTCTGCTTGATGCCCAAGTGAACGGCGACGATACTCAGGGCCTCGATGGCGCGGCTGGAAAGCTTGAAAGTGGCCCGAACCGACTGCCTACCCCGCAAATCCTGGGCCTCCGGTTGACTCAATCCATGGCTCTCGCCGGGTCGATTTTTTTTGCTGTTCATTTTTTTGGATTCCTCACCCACAATTTAATTACTTTAAGCACTTATATGATAAAGGGTAATGATACTATTTTGATAAAATTAATATTCGACACATTATCTCAACTAACAGGCAAAATAATAATAGATGAAATACCGTAAAAAACAAGCCATAAGATGAAAGGAGCGCGCAAGCATGGGCGCGAGGTGAAAGAGGAACGCTTTTACCGCAAGGAAAGTTCCAAGGGGTCGTTCGTGCGTTTGTTCGCCCTGCCGGGTGATGTGAAAGCTGAACAAATCTCGGTTGAGTTCAAGCACGGTGTCCTGACGATCGAAATGCCCAGGCCCGAAAGCCGCAAGCTATAACAGATGCCTGCCAACTAATGACCAGCGACACCGGGATCCGCCGGTGCCGCTGCTTTTTTTACCGCTGGGTCGTCAAACGACCTGCCCCCTGATTTACAAATCTGAATCCGTTGTTATGTTATAGTGTTACATAAAATGTTAAAGCAAATTTTTTCAACTTAGAGTGCATCCCCTATATAGCTGGTGCGATGAAACAATTTATAAGATGGTTGAGCAAATGCATCTCCGGTGGCTGGAGATTTCTCACTTTTTGCCGTAGGGCTGCTGGCAACATTATTTTTATTGCCTTGGTGGTTGTTGCGCTGGCCTTGCTCTTTGCCAACAGGAGCTACAAGATTCCGGAACGGGCGGCCTTGGTGCTGTCGCCTTCCGGCATGATCGTGGAGCAGCAAACCGAGCTCCAGTGGGGTAAACACCTTATCGACGATGAAGGCCCTTCGGAAACCCTGCTGCAGGACATCATCGACGCAGTCGACCACGCCGCCGACGACCCGCGCATTCAAGCGATGTATCTTGACCTGCGCAAGCTGCAGGGCGCCGGGCTAAGCAAGCTTCAAGATATCGGTGCGGCCCTGAAGCGCTTTCGCGAATCGGGGAAGCCGGTCATCGCGTGGGGGGATTTCTACAATCAGCGGCACTATTATCTCGCAGCCCATGCCGACCGTGTTTATGTCAACCCCCTGGGGGGCGTGCTTCTGACGGGATTGGGCATCTATCAGAATTATTACAGGGCGGCACTCGAAAAGCTTCGGATCCGGTTTCACGTCTTCCGCGTCGGCCATTACAAATCGGCGCTGGAACCAGTTCTGCGCGATGACATGTCGGATTTCGACCGTGAAGCCAACACGGCGATGTTAAGCGTCCTCTGGAGCGCCTACACCGCCGATGTAGCCAAGTTGAGGAGTGTCGACCCGAAATCACTGGATGACTACATCAACCATTTTCCGGCCCATCTGACCTCTGCCGGCGGGCAGATGGGAGCGCTGGCGCTGGATCATCATCTGGTGGACGGGCTAAAAACCCGCGACCAGCTTCGTGAGGAACTGATTCGTCTAGTGGGCGAAGACCGCAAGAATAACACCTTCAACCAGGTAGGATTTGCCGATTATGTGAGGGTTATGCGCTCATCGTCTCCTACTGCGGCGGATGAAAGCAGGGTCGGCGTCATCGTCGCTCAGGGTATGCTTCTCGAAGGATCTCAACCGGCCGGCAGGATCGGCGGCGACTCGCTTTCCGCCCTGATCCGGCAGGTCCGACGCGACAGCCGCATTCGGGCCCTGGTGCTGCGAATCGACAGCCCGGGCGGAAGCGCATTCGCCTCGGACCAGATCCGACGCGAGCTGGAACTCACGCGTCTGGCCGGTTTGCCGGTGGTGATTTCTATGAGTTCCGTTGCGGCCTCCGGCGGCTACTGGATCGCCACTGCCGCAGACGAAATCTGGGCCTCACCGACGACCATCACCGGATCGATCGGCATTTTCAGTGCATTCCCGACTTTCGAAAAAGCGTTGGAGGCCATCGGCATCCGCAATGACGGCGTCGGCACCACCCGACTGGCCGACGCGTTCAATCCCTACCGCCCCATGAACCCGCTGCTGGCCCAGTCCCTGGAGCAACTCATGCAGCAGGGCTACCGTATATTTATCGATCGTGTGGCCGCGGGGCGAAACATGACAACACACGCTGTCGAAAAAATCGCCGAAGGTCGTGTGTGGGCGGGGCAACACGCCTTGGCAATCGGTTTGGTCGACAAGCTCGGGCACTCCCGGGATGCCATCGCGGCTGCTGCGCAGCGAGCCGGGCTGGAGCGCTACCGCGTCGAGCTCATCCAGCCGCCGTTGACCCGAAGAGAGCAGCTTTTGAAACATCTCGGAGACCTGGTAACAACGGCTTGGCGCAGCGTAGGATCGTCCCTGCTTCCAGCGGAGGTGGCCTGGTTGAAAACCCAATTGGCATCCCCCGAAACGGAATTGCTAAGCTTGAAAGACCCCGGCGGGCTGTATGCGTTTTGCCTGAACTGCGGCAGCCCTTGACCTGTGGCGTTTCGGGCGGCCCGGTGGCCAACACTCGCTGGAGTTACCATCACGGATCATAGAGAACGGAGGAGGGTTAATGCGAGATAAAAAGGGTATCAAGCGCGATATACTAGGCAAGTTCCGGTCCTTGAACGCGGTCAGCGATGAAATGCTTCCCCCGCACTGGCTGGAGCTTGTCTATTTGAAAGGGCTGTCAGCCGACGACAAGAAAATCTTCAAGCGCGCCATTCAGGAGCTGATGTCGGTAGGGATCGTGGAGAATGTCGAAGGAACAGGCCTGAACCTAAGACTCACCCAAAAAGGCGAAAACCTGATTTACTCGGGTGAAAATCAAAAATCGGGGCGAGAGCCGGGATCGGACGGCGGGGCGTTCCAGTTCAGCGGGTCGGAGGCCTGAGGCCTGCACGCATCGTAGGCTATCCAGGCCTTCAAAGAAAACAGAAGGCGGCCTGCACTCACCGTGACAAGCCACCTTTTGAGCATGAACCGTTGTCTTTATTTCAGCAGATCGTTCAGCAAGGATTCCCGTATCATTTTCCCGGCGATTTCATCCGCCTTGATCTCGTAACTCCCGTTCTCGATCTGAGCTCTCAGCTCGGTAACTTTGTCGACTCTCACGTCCGGAATTGTCTGAAGCTGCCTTTGAGCCTCTTGGATTCGCCGGGCCGCATCGGAAATTACCACGGTATCATCGTTGATTCCCTGCTGGTGACCGGCCTTTTCGCCGATGGGCTCGGTTTTCTGCTTAGCCTGAACCTGATTGAGATACGCATCAACCGAAAGCGTTTGGTTTTTATCTGAAATTTGCATGGATCGTCTCCTTTGCAACACCGTGCGACTCAACCGCAGGGCGTATGGTCACATTTTAACAAGGCGCTCAGTGTGAGTCAAACTGCGCCGTTGGTTGATATCTGTATCGGTCTTTCGGGAGAGGACTTTAGCTTTTTTTTTCACAATTTGTTGCATTTTCCAAAAAACCCAAATTGTCCTCCGGATTCTTTTCCGCTATGATGTCGGAGTCGGCCCCAGTGGCAAGTCGACGGCTGAACATGTCACCGGCCGGACGCTGAGCAGCATGCACCTTAAAAATGACGGTACATACCGCAAGGCTCTTAATAGCGCCTTGCGCATTCTCGCACGCCGGGATCACTCCACCTTGGAGCTACGCCAGAAACTGGAGGCAAAGGGACATCCGGCGGAGGCCATCCGGCGCGCCGTCGTCGAGTGCCAGCGTTTGGGCTACCTGAATGATGAGCGTACGGCACATGCTGTGATCAACCGCTTCAAACACAAAGGGTGCGGGATCCGACGCATCCGCTTCGAGTTGCGGCAACACGGGTTGTCCAGCGATCACTTCATGGAACTGCTGCAGAGGGGATTCAGCCCAGAGGAGGAACTCGCTCTGGCCCGCCGGACGCTTGCACGAAAATTAAACGCCTGTTCCGCAGCGGAGGGAGTGCTGGCTCAAAAAAGTCGCCTCCACCGATTCCTGTTCGGCCGCGGCTACTCGGAATTCGCTATCAGAACAGCGCTTGACGAACTCGGCGCCGTTGAACGACAGGATATGAAGACCCCCGCAAAATAGGACAAAACCTTGACCGCACCGCTATGCACTGCGGGCTTCTTCAGATACACCCCTCTCCCAACGGGTGCTACCCGTCCTCTTGACCGGGCGTAGTGGCTTGGTTGTCGGTGCAACGGATCAAAGCGTTTCAGCCGAAAAAGTGTTGCACTGCCCGACATTGCCGGTGTCGAATCCGCGCTTGAACCAGCGCATGCGTTGCGCGGAGCTTCCGTGGGTGAAAGAGTCCGGCGTCACATACCCCCGCGATTGTCGCTGGATACGGTCGTCCCCGATGCTGCTGGCCGCATTAAGGGCCTCTTCGATGTCCCCTTCCTCGAGAATCTGGCGGGAACTTTGCGCGTGGTGGGCCCACACGCCGGACAGGCAGTCCGCCTGCAGCTCCATCATTACCGATAGCCGGTTAGCCTCCGTCTCGCTGCCGCGGCCGCGCTCTGACTGGACCTTCTCAGCGATCCCGAGCAGGTTCTGGACATGATGGCCGATTTCGTGAGCGATCACGTAGGCTTGGGCAAAGTCCCCCGGTGCGCCGAATCGGCTCTGCAGGTCTCGGTAAAAGCTTAAGTCAATGTAGACGTTCCGGTCGGCCGGACAGTAAAAAGGACCGACCGCAGCCGACGCCATTCCGCAGGCAGATGCCACCGAGCCTGAAAACAGCACAAGGTTGGGCGCTTCGTAGTCTTTTCCCATTCGTTGGAACAATACGCTCCAGACATCCTCGGTGTCGGCCAATACCACCGCCACGAAATCGGCCAAGCGGTTTTCCTCGGCCGTGCCCGAGTAGGGCGTGGATTGCGCGGAGGGATCGGGAGGCTGTAACGGGTTTTGTTGCAGGATAATGGATGGGTCAACTCCGAAGTACAGGGCAACCAAAACCAGAACCAGGGTGCCTATCCCGCCACCGGCAACGCCTCGAGAAACCCGCATGCCACGGCGGTCTTCCACTCGGTCGCTTCGCCTGCCGCTTTCCCAGCGCATGACTCACACGCTCCGTTTCAGTTGAGGTTCAACAGATAAAGACCAACGGACCCCATCAAATTGGTCTTTTTAAATAAAGATAGAGGCCAACTAAGGCCACGTCAACGGCGGCAGGGGCAGCGATTCTTTTCAGGGTCGGCCATGGGTATCCTCATCGGGCCCGACCGCCATCTTGACGCTTATGATTTCATCTATGACGTCCGGTTGAAGCAGGTGGATGGCAACCGACGCCGCCGGGGCGCCCGGCTGGGCGATGCCGTCACGGTCGAGGAAGCCCGTGACCTCGCACCCCAGCCCGAGCTCGGAGACGGCGATCCCCTGCGATCCTGGCATTCTCTGGTTCAGGCCACCACCCACACGGCGCAATTGCGGGCGTGGCTGACGATCTTGCTCGAAACGCTGCCGAAGAGAAACTCCTCCTTGCGGGGGCTTCGAAAACATTCGAAGGAGATACCGCTGATGGTGGCGGTGAACTGCTCGTGAAACACCAGTTTGATGATTTTCATCTCGCCGGAAACCAGGTCGATGCAACGCTTCACCCAGTGCTTGACCTCGTCGTCCAGGCCGAAGCGGCCTTCCCTGGCGTTGTTGCGAACAAGGTAAGGCCTGCCCGCAAGCTGGATGACATCGCCGGCGTCCACGCGGAAGAAATCCGATGTGTCGGTCACGATCCGCAGATCCTGCGGCCGGCCCGGGACCGCCAGCCAGCGTACGGCCAGCGCGTGGATATCGGTGCGCGACCACCTGCAATCTGAACCCGGCGTTGCGTGATCCGGCATCGCGTCATCATCCCGGTAGAATGTCCAAGCCGATCGGGTGGTTCGGCCGCTCTTTCAACGGAAGCGCGGCGCAGTGCTGAACCAGAATAGCCTCCTTCGATGACGATGGCAACCTCAACGGACCGCATCGACGGGTCGACACCGGAGGCAATCGAGTGGGGCGGGGGGGATCGTACGGGGCGGGAGGGCATTTTCAAGAGTGGCGGGGATAAATTCAGCTAATGTCCCGTCTCATTCCTGCCGATACCTCTCGCACGGCTGAAAGATCCCTGAGGAGACCTTGCCCCCATGAGAGACCGGCTACCCCAGTTCGTCAAAATGAGTGCCGATCGCGAGGAAAACCCGCCCCCTCGCGCCGTCGGCTGCCCGGACTACCGCCGCTGCCTGAACGAAGCGGCCTACAACAATTATGGTCTCGACTGCAGCCGGTGCGACACCGCTGAAAATGCGGATCGCAATCCGGCCCCCATCCCGCACCCCCGTTTGCAAAAAACCCTCACCGCCCCCGACTTTTCATGCATCCCTGCCTGACCACACCAACTTCCGGTTGACAGCCACTGCAGCTTGGTGTAAAAACTCTTCCATCTATCAGCAGTATTTCCAGTAGGTTATAAATTGGCCGTCGGTGCCCGTGACCCCAAGCTTCCGTCGACGTATGCGATTCATGCGATTATTGCTAGGCCTAACGCCAATCGCATTCGGCTTGAGCATTCTATGGCTTGGCCAGGATACATCCTGGGACTTGCGCAACTATCACTTCTACAACCCGTTTGCCTTCCTCAACAACCGCCTCGGGCATGACGTGGCGGTCGCCCACGTGGCGACATACTACAATCCTCTGATGTACCTGGCTTTTTATTGGGCTGTGACCTCACTGCCGCCCCAGTGGGTGGGATTTCTGCTGGGCTTCATCCCCGCCCTGAATGTGTTCCCGATTTTCGGCATTGCCCGCAGAGTGGTGGTTTTGAGCCGCCCGCTCCAAACCGCGTGGTTTTGCTTTTTTCTGAGTACGGTCGCGATGCTCGGCGCAATCAACCTCGCCGAAATCGGGACCAGCTTCGGCGACAACGTATTGAGCCTGCCGGTGCTCTCGGCGATCTGGTTGATTGTGCGATTCCGCGAGCGTCTCTGCGCATCGGTCCGCGCCGGTTGGCCGGCCGCCGTTGCTGCCGGAGTTCTCGCCGGGTCCGCCTTGGGCTTAAAACTGCCGTTCGCCGTCTACTGCGTTGGGATCTGCGCGGCCTTTTTCGGGCTGTCCGCACCCTTCGGCAGGCGATTCGCCCTGGCCTTCTTATTCGGCCTGGGAGTGCTGGCCGGTGCGTCCCTGACCGGCGGCTTCTGGCTGCTTGAAATGTGGCAGCGATTCCAGAACCCGTTCTTCCCCTATTTTAACGAGGTTTTCAAATCCCCCTGGGGGGCGCTCGGCTCCTACCGGGATGAACGCTTTATTCCCACCGGCCTCCTCATGTGGCTCTCGTTTCCTATCTGGTTCAATATCGATCCGATGCAGGTGGGCGAAGTGGGATTCCGGGACCTGAGGTTCCCCCTGCTCTACCTTCTATTGCTGCTGATGCTGGGCCGCATGCTGCTGCAGCGTCTGCAGCGCTGCGGCAGCACGGATCCGCACGGTGAAACTTTTGCCCCCATGACTCCTTTTTTCATTATTTTCATGGTGGTCGCCTTTGTTCTCTGGATGAAGCTCTTCGCCGTGTACCGGTATGCGGTCGTTTGCGAATTCCTGGCCCCGCTGACCGTTTTCCTCTTACTGGAACTGCTTCTGAAAGACGAGCGGCGGCGGTTGATGACGGCGGTAGGGTGCCTGGTCTTTCTGCTCGTCACCCTCGCCCCCGGCAACTGGGGCCGAAGGCCGTGGAGCGACGATTATTTCGATATACGGCTGCCGGAGCTCGCCAAGACCCGAAAGGCCGTTGTTCTCAGCGCAGGCCATGAGCCTATGGGCTACTTGATCCCTTATTTTCCACCCGAGGTTCGGTTTCTGCGCATCCAAGGTTTCGTGACCGGGCCCTCGCCGCACTTGAACGAAACGGACCGGACGATGATGAAAATTCTGGCCGACCACACCGGCCCGATGATGGTCCTCTACAAAAACTTCGAGGAAGGCCACGCGCTGGAGGCACTGGAGTTCTACGGTCTTAAACTGGAACCCGCCACCTGTGAGCGCTTCCTTCCGGATATCGAGCCGTATCGGGACTATGTGTTCCACCTGTGCACGGTCACCCGGAAGTAGCTCGGCAGAAAGGACTCTCGGATGAGCTTCGACGAATCCATCAACGCCCGAATAGCGGTGATCCTGCCGTGCTACAACGAAGCGGCAGCGATCGGGGATGTGGTGCGCGAGTTTCGCGCAGCCCTGCCGGAAGCCATCGTTTACGTATACGATAACAACTCCCGGGACGACACGGCAGCGCTCGCCCGTGACGCCGGTGCGGTGGTGCGCCGCGAGACACGGCAGGGCAAGGGCCACGTGGTGCGTCGCATGTTCGCCGATGTGGAGGCCGACATCTACGTACTGGCTGACGGCGACGGCACCTACGATGCCGCGAGTGCACCGGATTTAGTGGGAAAACTCGTCGTCGAGCGGCTGGACATGGTGGTCGGATCTCGACTGACCGCCTACGAGGGGGAAGCCTTCCGCCGCGGACATCGCTTTGGAAATGACTTACTGACCGGCTTTCTCGGGCTGTGCTTCGGACGCACCTTTACCGACATCCTCTCCGGCTATCGCGTCTTCTCGAGGCGTTACGTGAAGTCCTTCCCGGCGCTTTCCAAGGGGTTCGAGACCGAGACCGAACTTTCGGTGCATGCCCTTGAACTGCGGATGCCGATCGCCGAGATCTCCACTCCATACCGGGCCCGGCCTGAAGGCTCCGCCAGCAAGCTGCGGACCTTCCGCGACGGTTTCCGAATACTGATGATGATATTAAACCTCTTCAAGGAGGAACGGCCCCTGGCGTTCTTCTCCATCATCGCCGGCGCTCTCGCCTTGGCGGCCTTAATCCTCGCCTACCCGGTCATACTCACCTATGCGGAGACCGGCCTGGTGCCGCGGTTCCCCACCGCCATCCTGTCCACAGGCCTCATGATCCTGGCCACGCTGAGCCTCACGAGCGGCTTCGTGCTCGACACCGTCACCCATGGCCGCCGGGAGATGAAGCGCCTGGCCTACCTGGCAATTCCACCGCTTGGCGAGTGAACTGAAACAAACCGGCGCGCACATGACCTGCGCACGTCTGATCGAGTCCCAGACCCTATCCGATGAGGTCGCACGTTCTCTGCCGCACTTCAGCCCGCTGGGTCGAGTCCTATGCCGGCCGGATGGGCGTTCGGAAAAAGTATTTTGGAAAGAGCTCTTTTTGATATAAAGGGGTAGTGAATGCAACGTTGCGAAGGCCCGAATCGCGGTGCAAGGCATACACCGCTGAGGAGGGCATATGCCGGGATTGAAGTGTCCCGAGAAGAGGGTCTTATGAGCCAACCGCGTTACCTGATGGAGGGAAAAGACGAAGCGCTGCGGCTTGACCTAAAGACCGACCCCCGTGCGCTGCGCCGCCAGGCGCGTTGGGCGGGGGCGCGGCCCGGCATGCGCCTGGCGGATTTCGGCTGCGGCCCGGGGAAGACCAGCTTCCACCTCAACCGGCTGGTTCAGCCCGGCGGCGAGGTGCTGGGGATCGACATAGCACCGGCACGCATCCGCCATGCCCGCGAGCACTACTCGGCCCCCGGGATCACATACACCTGCGCCGACATCCGCAAATCGCTGGCACCCTACGGCGCGTTCGATTTCATCTGGGTGCGCTTCGTGCTGGAGTACTTCCGCTCCTCCTCGGCCGAGATCGTCGGCAACATCGCAACCGCACTCAAACCCGGCGGGATCCTCTGCTTGGCCGACCTCGATCACAACTGCTTAAGCCACTTCGGCCTTTCAACCCGCATGGAGCACGCCCTGCACGGAATCATGGCGCGGCTCGAAAGCAGCGCGGATTTCGATCCCTACGCCGGACGCAAGCTCTATTCCTTTCTCTACGATCTCGGTTTTACCGACATCAACGTCACCCTGTATCCCCATCACCTCATCTACGGGCCGGCCAAGAAGAGCGACTTTTTCAACTGGAACCAGAAAGTCGAAATCGCAGCGAGGAACTCCGGCTATGACTTCAACGAGTTTACCGATGGCTTCGACGGGTTCTTGGCCGAGTTCAGGTCCTTCTTCCGCGATCAGCGGCGCTTCACCTACTCGCCGCTGATCTGCTGCCGCGGCCGAAGACCGAACTGACCTGAACGGCCGTCGAGAGACCCATCGCCTTCCTTGCCCGGCGACTCCACCGTAACACCCCTATTTGACATGCATTGGGCCCAGTCGTATTATCCCTATTGTATAGGTGTGAATCTTTTGCTGCACGCCCTGTCACGCCTCGACTGTTCGGGAACCCAGCTACATTCTGCGCACCTACAAAGGGGGTCACCATGGCCCACCCGCTTCTATCGATCCTGGCCGCAGCCGTGATGCTGTCAGCAAATTCGGCGTTGGCCGAACCACCGGATCTGGACCTCGCCCGGCTGGTCCAGGAAGCCGTCGAAAACAGTCCGAAACTCATTGCTTCCCGTGAGAGGTCCGCTGCGTTGAAGGAAAAAATTCCGCAGGCTGGCGCCCTGGAAGACCCCATGCTGGGCTTTGGTGTGGTCAATCTGCCGAACAACTTCGATTTCGATGAAGAGGACATGACCGCGAAAGAAGTCTCCGTCTCTCAGAAATTCCCGTTTCCCGGCAAAAGGGGGCTGAGCGAAGAGCTCGCCGCAAGGGAGGCGGACGCGGGTTCGGCCGAGGTCGAGGAGATCGCCAACCAAGTGGTGAAAGAGGTCAAAACCGCGTTCTTCGATCTTTCCCATGTCTACCGCACCGCGGAGGTCACCCGGCGCAACAAGAGCCTCCTGGAGGAGCTGGCCAAGATCACCCAGACCCGCTACTCCTTGGGGCAAGCCATCCAGGAGGACGTCATCCGCAGCCAGGTGGAGATCTCCAAGATGGTGGACGACCTGATCATGCTCGAACAGAAGAAGCGGGCGCTCGCGGCCAGACTGAACTACCTCCTCAACCGGCCGCCGAACAGCCCGCTCGGGCGGCCCGCAGAGTTCGAGTTCAGGCCGGCGGCGTTTTCCATTGAAGCGCTTCAGCAGCAGGCGGCGGCGGACAACCCCATGCTCAAATCCCTGAAGAAGGATATCGACGCCCGGGGCAAGAGCGTTGAGTTGGCCAGACGGGATTACTTCCCGGACTTCAATCTGAGGTTTGCCTACGGTCAGCGGGAAGATCGTCTGGACATGGTCACCGGCATGGTCGAAATGAACCTGCCCATTTTCTTCAAATCCAGGCAGGAGCGCAAGGTGGCCGAAGGATACGCGGAAGTTCGCTCCGCTCAGGCCAAATACGACGACGCCCAAAACGAGATCCTTTACAGAATCGCTGAAATGGGATCGATGGCCCAGCGCCTGGAGCGCAAGATCGAGCTCTACCGCACGGGGATCATCCCCCAGTCCCGGATGCAGATCGACACCGCCTTGAGCGCCTACATGGTCAACAAGGCCGACTTCATGACCCTGCTGGACAGCCGCATGCGCCTTTACAATTACGAGCTGGACTACCACGGCGCCCTGACCGAGTATGAGAAGAGCCTGGCGGCCCTCGAGGCTGCGGTCGGAAAAGCCTTCTCCCGGGAGGTGGTGAAATGAATCGCCTGGCATGCACCCTCCTGCTGCTGGCCTCACTTTCGACCTGGCCTGCTTTCGGCCAGGCCCAACACCCGGCCGGTCACGGCGCGAGCCCCGCCGCGCCGGAACAGAAGGCCGACCCCCTCGACGACCTGAAAGGGCTGACGATGGAGTCCGTTCAGAGGGAGGGGAAGGTCCAGGAAATCGCTCCGGGCTCCGTTCAGATCTCCCCGGAACGCCAGCAGCTCGTCGGAGTGCGCCTCGGGACAGTGGAGAAGCGACCGCTGCAGAAGGTGATCCGCACCGTCGGGCGGATCGACTACGACGAGAAGCGCATCGGCATCGTCTCTCCCAAGATCGGCGGCTGGATCGAGGAGCTTTACGTGGACTTCACGGGGCGGTTCGTCCGCAAGGGGGAACGGCTGCTCACCATCTATAGTCCGGAACTCGTTTCCACCCAGGAAGAATACCTTCTGGCCCTCAAGGCCAAGCAGGAGTGGTCGAAAAGCCCGTTTTCGGAAGTGGCCGAGGGCGGCAGCCTGCTGGCCGAATCTGCGCGCCGGCGCCTGAAGCTCTGGGACATCAGCGAGGCGCAGATCAGGGCGATCGAGGCGGGCCGCGAGCCGCAGAAAACCATGACGCTTTATAGCCCGTTTACCGGCCACGTACTTGAAAAAATGGTCAACAAGGGCCAGTTCGTGGATGCCGGCATGGCGCTCTTCAAGATCGCCGACCTCTCGGTGGTCTGGCTCATCGCCGACATCTACGAGTCCGAGCTGTCGGCCATCCGCGTGGGGCAGCAGGCGGCCATCCAAATGTCCTACTACCCCGGTGAAACCTTCACCGGCAAAGCCATCTACATTTACCCCTACCTGGACGCCCAGACCCGGACGGCCAAGGTCCGGTATGAGTTCGCCAACCCCCACGGCAAGCTCAAACCGGAAATGTTCGCCGATGTGGAGATCACCGTGCACCTCGGCGACAAACTGGCGGTGCCGGAGGGCGCGGTCATCGACACCGGGGTCCGCAAGGTGGTCATCGTCGATCGGGGTTCCGGCTATTTCGAGCCCCGCGAGGTCCGGCTCGGGGCCAGGGCCGGCGAGGTTTTTGAAGTCCTGGACGGCCTCACGGCCGGGGAGCGGGTGGTCATCAGCGCCAATTTCCTCATCGACTCGGAATCCAAGCTCAAAGAGGCCGTCGGCGGAACGGGCCATCAGCATTAGCCATGATAGAGAGAATCATAGAGAGCTGCGCGCGCAACCGGTTCCTGGTCTTCGCGGCGGTGGTACTGCTGACGCTGGGAGGGGTGGTTGCGCTGAGAAACATCCCGCTCGACGCCCTGCCGGACATCTCCGACGTGCAGGTGATCATCTACACGCCGTGGGAAGGCCGCAGCCCGGACCTGATCGAAGACCAGGTCACCTACCCGATCGTCACCGCCCTCATTTCAGCCCCGCGGGTCAAGACCGTGCGCGGGTTCTCCGATTTCGGGTTCTCCTTCGTCTACGCCATTTTCGAGGACGGGACCGACATCTACTGGGCGCGTTCCCGGGTGCTGGAATACCTGCAGCAGATATCGGGGCGGCTGCCCGAGGGCGCCGCCCCGGTCCTCGGCCCGGACGCGACGGGTGTCGGCTGGGTCTTCACCTACGCCCTGGTGGATGAGAGCGCCACGCATGATCTCGCCTTCCTGCGCACCCTGCAGGACTGGTACATCCGCTATGCCCTGGCGAGCGTCGAGGGGGTAGCGGAGGTCGCCAGCGTGGGCGGTTTCGTCAAGCAGTACCAGGTCAACATCGACCCCAACCGCCTGTCGTCCTACGGACTGTCCATCCGCGAGGTGATGGACCGCATCAAGATGTCCAACAACGACGTGGAAGGCCGCCTGATCGAGATGTCCGGCCGGGAGTACATGGTCCGCGGCCGGGGCTACATCAAATCGCCCGCGGACATCCAGTCGATCGTGGTCGGCAGCAAGGGCGGAACCCCGGTGCTGCTGCGCGACATCGCCAACGTCGCCCTCGGGCCCGACATCCGGCGCGGAATCGTGGAGCTGGACGGCCGGGGCGAAGTCGCCGGCGGCATCGTGGTGATGCGGCACGGTGAAAACGCCCTCACGGTGATCAACGCCGTCAAAGCGAAGATCCAGGAGATCGCCCCCGGCCTCCCGGAAGGCGTACGCATCGTCCCGACCTACGACCGCTCCGAGCTGATCCGCCTGTCCATCACAAATCTGCAGAGGACCCTGATCGAGGAGATCGTCGTGGTCAGCCTGGTGGTGATCTTTTTCCTGTTCCATTTCCGCTCCGCCCTCGTACCGATCTTCACGCTGCCGGTCGCCGTGGTGATCTCGTTCATTCCCATGTATTTTTTTCAAATCAGCTCCAACATCATGTCGCTCGGCGGCATTGCGCTTTCCATCGGCGTTCTGGTGGACGCCTCCATTGTCATGGTGGAAAACGGCTATCGGCACCTGTCCGAAGGCACGACAGAGGACCGCCGGAACAGCTCCGCCACCGTGATCCGGGCCTGCCAGCAGGTGGGCCGGGGCATCTTCTTCGCCCTGATCATCATCATCGTCTCCTTTGTGCCCGTCTTCATGCTGGAAGCTCAGGAGGGCCGGCTCTTCCGCCCGCTGGCCTTCACCAAAACCTTTGCCATGGCGGCCTCCTCCATCCTCGCCATCACGTTGGTGCCGGTGCTCATGACGGTTTTCCTCAAGGGCAAGCGCCTCCAGCCGGAGGCCGCCAACCCGGTTTCACGCTTTCTTAGATGGATCTACGAACCGGTGATCCGCTGGGTACTGCGATTCCGGAAAACCGCCCTGTTCGTCAACTTTTTACTGATCCCGCTCAGCATCGTCCTGATGCTGCGGATTGGCAGCGAGTTCATGCCCCCGCTCTATGAGGGAACTATTTTCTACATGCCGGTCACCAGTCCGGGAATATCCGTGACCGAGGCCGGCCGGCTTTTGGCCACCCAGGACCGGATCCTCAAAAGCTTTCCCGAGGTCGAAACAGTTTTCGGCAAGGCCGGGCGGGCGGAGACCGCCACCGACCCGGCCCCGTTCAGCATGATGGAGACCACTGTTCAGCTTAAACCCAAGAGCCAATGGCGCAAAGTTGAAAAGGATTACACCCATCTACCCGAGTGGCTGCGCCCGGCCGCCGCAGCACTTTTCGGCGCAGAGCGCACCCTGACTTACGAGGAGCTGGTCGAGCAGATGGATCAGCAGATGCAGTTTCCGGGGTTTCAAAATGCCTGGACCATGCCGATCCGCGCCCGGATCGACATGCTCAGCACCGGCATCCGCACCCCCGTCGGGATAAAGATCTTCGGGCCCGAGCTGCACACCATTCAAGAGCTGGGCATTCAGATCGAAAGCGTCTTGAAAGAGGTAGTGGGGACCCGCAGCGTCTATGCCGAGCGGGTGGCCGGGGGGTTCTTCGTCGACATCGACATCCGGCGCGAGGCCATCGCCCGCTACGGGCTGACGGTGGGCGAGGTCCAGGAGGTGATCCAATCGGCCATCGGCGGTATGAACATCACCCGCACGGTCGAGGGCCGAGAGCGCTACCCCGTCAACGTTCGGTACCCGCGGGAGCTACGCGACGACCTCGAAAAACTCAAGCGCATTCTGGTGCCGGCGCGCATGGGGATAAACGCCCGGATGGACACCGGAGGATCCTCCGGTACGGGCATGGCTCAAATACCACTCTCCCAGCTGGCCGACATCCGGGTCACCACCGGACCGGCCATGATCCGGGACGAGGACGCTATGCTCGCCGGCTATGTGTTCATCGACGTCGCCGCCCGAGACATCGGCGGCTACGTAGAGGAGGCCAAGCGCATGATTCAAGAACGGCTGAAACTTCCGGCCGGGTACTTCCTGACGTGGAGCGGCCAGTACGAATTTCAACTGCGCGCCAAGGAGCGGTTGAAACTCCTGCTGCCGGTCGTGTTCTTCGTCATCTTCATCCTGCTTTACATGACGTTCCACTCCATTTCCGAGTCGATCATCCTGATGGGCGCCGTTCTGTATGCCATGACCGGTGGTGTAATTCTTCAGTACCTGCTGGGCTACCATTTCAGCGTGGCCGTCTGGGTGGGCTACATCGCTCTCTACGGGATCGCGGTGGAGACCGGCGTGGTAATGATCATCTACCTTCACGAGGCCCTCGACCGTCGTCTGGCGCGAGGCGAGATCGGCCCGCAGGAAATCCTGGAAGCCACCGTCGAGGGGTCGGTGCTGCGGCTGCGGCCGAAGATCATGACGGTGGGCACCACCTTGATCGCGCTGCTCCCGATTATGTGGTCGGCCGGAGTCGGTGCGGACGTGATGAAACCGATCGCCGCCCCCATCATCGGCGGGGTCGTCACCTCGACCATCCACGTGCTCATCATCACCCCGTTGATCTTCACCATGGTTAAGGAGCGGGCGCTCAAGCGCGGGCGCCTGCAATCTTCAGATAAGAAGCACTGAATGCGATCCAAACGGACCGCAACAGGCTATCAGACAGGAGGATCGCACATGAAAAGAAACAATGTCCTGGTGGTTTTCTTCAGCTCCGTTATTATCATGGTGCCCGATCTTTCATCGGCCCAGCACACTCATGGCCACGGATCCAGCGGGGGCAACATGAAGATGGACACCCGTGAAGTCCTGGTGGAAAACTTTAAAGTCACCTTCCAGATAATGGCCAACAATGAGCATCGCAAAATGCTCAAGGACATGAACATGAAGGACGACATCGAAGCGGGCACCACCCACAACGTGACGGTGACCCTGAGCGATCCGGTGGCCCAAACGCTGATCACCGACGCGGCGATCAGCATGAAAGTGGTCGATCCCACGGGCGAGGACCAGATCAAGAGACTAAAATATGAAGACTCGATGAAGAGCTATGACGGGTATTTCAACATGCCGGACAAGGGCAGGTACGAGCTGCTGGTTCTCATCCGACAGGGAGACCGACGCACCTCTGCAGGGGCCTATTATGAGCTGAAGTAGAAAATGAAGCCGCCGGGGTGACCTGAGGCAGGAGGTTCTGCCTCTAAACGGCTGGGGACTTCCCCGGCGGCGATGTTTAGAAGGACCGCGAAACAGCGAAGACGACTCTCTCGTCGGCAATGTCCTCGCCGAGGAAATTCGCCTCGTCGGTCTCCTGGTAGTTCAGATCCAGCGTGAACCCAAGCAGCGGCCTCGAAATTCCCACCTGCCAGTGGGTGTAATCAAACCCATCATTCCCGTTTTCGCCGGCCCCGTTCCCGGTGCTCTTTTCTCCCTCCACCCACTGGTAGCCGACCAGACCGTAAAGTGTGAATTCGAAGGGGAGGGAGAGGTCGAGGCGGCCGCTCGTGTAATGGGCATCGCCGTCTTCTCCGAAAAAGTCCGGCGAGTAGTTGTAACCTGCGGTAATCTTAGGGCCGAGGGGCAGGTCTTTGAACGTGTAGTCAGCCCCCAGGTGCCCTTCCACATAGTTTTTGCGGGGATCGTCCCCGCCTCCCGGGTAGTAGTAATAGATAAGCGAGGCCTGAACATTGAAGGCAGGGACTATCTCGATGCCATACCCGCCGTAGATGTCTAACTCGACGTTCCCTTTGGAGACATAGTCATCCACGTTCGAGCCCCATAGCCCCGCAAACAAGCCGATTGGGTGCTTGTAGTCGAAGCTGCCCTGCACGGCGGGTTTGTTGTCCGTCTGGGAGACCCCCCGAAAGACATAATCCGTGGCAAAGGTGAGGGTGGCGCTAAAGTTTTCGGGGTTGGTCGTCTGGCTCCACCAATCCTCGGCCGATACCGGATTGGGGGTGAACGCCAAGGCTACCCAGCAGGCACCCAACATCGTTGCAACAGCCATGATCCGTTTCATGAAGCCTTTCCTTTCTTTGATCTTGCGTGTTGTGAACGGTTTATGCTTGTCGTGCCGCCGGCAGATCCTCCGGAGACGAATCCCACCGGCGGCTTGTTAACTCCATAAGGTCAGGTTTGCTTGACCGGCGACATCCTTGCACTCAATTGAGCCTCAGCCGCATACCCCGCACCGGCCGGGGCCGCCGTGATCCCGCCCCCATGCGACAGCACCTCAAAGTCCGGGTAGGCCACACCGGCGTGTTCGCTGATATCGAGACCCTCGAGTTCCTCTTCGGGGGAGACGCGCAAGCCGACGGTTTTGGCGATGACCTTGAACAGGACAAATACCGTGGGGAACACCCACAGGAAGCAGGCGGCAATCCCCAGCGCCTGGACACCGACCTGCCCCCAATCGAGACCGTTCACATGGAAGAACCCGGCCGCCAGGGTGCCCCATGCGCCGCTGACGCCATGAACCGAGATCGCACCCACGGGGTCGTCGACCCGCAGCCGCTCGAAAAAAAGTACGGACAGAACCACGAGTACGCCGCCGGCGGCCCCGATCACAACGGCGCTGAGCGGGGTCACCGTCGCACAGGGGCTGGTGATCGCCACCAGACCTGCCAGAGCCCCGTTCAGGCTCATGCCGATTTCCGGCTTGCCGAATTTAAACCATGAGGTGGCCATGGCCATCACGCAGCCTGCGGCCGCAGCCAGGTTGGTATTGACGAAAATCAGGGCGATGTCCTTGTTGGCCGCCGTGGTGGAACCGGGGTTGAATCCGAACCATCCCAGCCAGAGAATAAAAACCCCCAGGGCTGCCAACGGCATGTTGTGGCCCAGAATCGGCCTGACTCTTCCGTCTTTGGCGTATTTTCCGAGCCGCGGTCCCAGCACCAGAGTGCCGGCCAGAGCTGCCCAGCCACCGACGGAATGCACCACCGTAGAACCGGCAAAGTCAATGAAGCCCAGCGACTCGAGCCACCCCTTGCCGTTGAGCAGACCGCCCCAGGCCCAACTGCCGAAGATCGGGTAGATCACGGCCGAGATGGCCACGCTGTAAATCAGATAGCCGACGAACTTGGTGCGCTCGGCCATGGCGCCGGAAACGATGGTGGCCGCCGTGGCGGCGAACACCACCTGAAACATCCAGAAGGCCAGCACCCACGGGTCTTCGCCGGGGGTGTAGTCGCTCAGGAAAAAGCCCGATGTCCCAAACCAGCCGGTGCTGCTGGCACCGAACATCAGCCCGAAACCGACCGCCCAGAAAGCGATGGATCCGGCAGCGAAGTCCATGATGTTCTTCATCATGATGTTGATGGCGTTTTTAGCACGGGTGAAGCCGGTTTCCACCAGGGCGAAGCCGGCCTGCATAAAGAAAACTAGCGCTGCGGCCACCAGGGTCCAGAGGTAGTTGGCGTGGGTCTGGACCAGGTCGATGGCCGTTTTGTTGGACTCTAGGGTGGGGGGCTCGCCGCCGGCCCACACCGAGGCCGCACTCATCAGGAGGATCACGGCTGACAGGACTAAAGTACTCATGGCATGTTCTCCTTGGTTATGGGGATTGATATCATCAGGTATGCGCCGGGGGAGCTAAAGTGCGTCCCGTCCGGTTTCTCCTGTTCGAATACGGACCGCCTCTTCCAACGGTGTAACAAAAATTTTCCCGTCGCCGATTTTGCCGGTGTGGGCTGTGCACCGGATCAGCTCAATCACCTGAGGGGCCTGGCCGGAATCGACAACGACTCCGATATGTATTTTCGGGACTAGGTCCACCTGATACTCGGTGCCGCGATAGACTTCCTTGTGGCCGCGCTGCCGGCCGAACCCCTTGACCTCGGTGATCGTCATGCCGTTCACGCCGATTTTGTTCAGGGCCGACTTGACCTCATCCAGCTTGAAGGGTTTGATGATGGCTTCAATTTTTTTCATTGCTCTTTCTCCTGTGGTTCAGTTTGTGAGACCCCGATTCGTAGGATAACGGTTGATACACTTATCAAGTTGTATGCCATCGTTCGCAGCCAATACTAATTAATTGATTTTATTATGTTAGCTTGGTTTATTCTGGATAATGGTTTATTTATTAATTAACATATTTGTATTATAAATAATAAAAAAATCCAATTATGTATTTTTTAATTGGCTTGGCATGTGGATCAGCCTTCAGGCTCACGGCACGCCATCCACCGGGCAGCTCCCTTTCCTGGAGTTCAAAGGAGAAGCGGTTTTTGACAATCACTGCGTCGTGGTATATTAAACGTGATTAAATTCGGTTTGCCAGAAACGTCGGGCCAACGGGGATTCAGCACCACGCCGATGCAAGGAGATGACGATGAAAAAAACAGTTTACGGGTTCTTGATGATGTTGCTCGCAACAGCCATTCTATTTACGCTGCCGGCATGCCAGAAGAAGCAGATTGCCTCGGACGCCGGGGGCCTGGCGTCCGGCAGCGCTGCCGGAATGGGGGGGACCGTCGGCCGCAAGGGTGTCGGCGAGCAGGATCTCGGGGCAGGAACCGGCCGGCTGGGGGCAGCCGGCAGCGCAATCGGGGTGCCCGAACGATCGGCCTTTGAAAACGAAGACATATTTTTCGGATACGACAGCTCAGCCATCACCGCGGAGGCCCAGGAAATCCTGCACCACAAAGCGGCCTTCTTAAAGGCCAACCCCAACATCAGGGTCACCGTGGAAGGGCATTGCGACGATCGCGGCACAAATGAGTACAACCTGGCGCTGGGCGAGGCGCGCGCCAAGTCGGCCAAGGCGTTCCTGGTCGATTTAGGTATTTCAGCCAATCGCATCGCCACTATCAGCTACGGCGAAGAGCGCCCCCTCGTCGAAGGAAGCGCCGAAGAGGCGTATGCCAAGAACCGGAGGGCGCACTTCGTGATCGAACGCTGAGCATGCCTGCTGGCGGCACACCCACGGACCGTGCGGTCATCACCGCACGGTTTTCTTTTGCGCGCGGGACGGCACAGCGATCATGATCGTGAAAATCATATCCGGCGGACAAACCGGAGTGGACCGGGCCGCCTTGGACGCAGCAATCCGGTTGGGAATTCCGCATGGGGGCTGGATCCCCAAGGGCCGCTTGACCGAGGATGGGCCGCTGCCCGAAACCTACACGTTGAAGGAGACCACCTCGACGGCCTACGCCGAGCGCACCGAAAAGAACGTCGTCGACGCCGACGGCACCCTGATCATTTCCCACGGCGAGCTCTGCGGAGGGTCGGCATATACACGTGAGATGGCAGCGAAGCACGAGCGGCCTTACCTGCATGTGGACCTCGACCGGCAGAGCGCCTTCCACAGCGCCATGACTATTCGCGACTGGGTCGCAGCGAACCGCATCATGGTGTTAAACGTCGCCGGACCCCGAGCGAGCAAGGACCCTCAAATCTACCGCAGCGCTTTAGGTCTGGTCGAAAGTGCTTATTACCTTTGCCTGTCGACATCCTACGTCCCGGCGAAGGCCGTCTCCCCATCGGGCACCGATAGGGCTTCGAGCCCACCGACCAACGTCACGGATGCGGTACATCAAATCATTCAGGCGCTGCCGCTCAAGGATCGCGTTACGATTGCGAACATGAGCCCGGATGAACTTCCCAGCCTGCTCTCCACATTGGGGGAATACATCATCAATCGGTTTCTGATCGGCAGCAACCCTGCCCTCCTGAATTCATGCCGCTGGGTTGCGCGGCGGGCAGTCCCAACCGACCGTGAAGCCGCCCGGGTGATCATTCGTGAGTTGCGGAAGAAATTGAACCGCACCCACGCACTGCGGCGCGTCAAGTGAGAGGACCAGGAGTAGGTCAACGTTCCAGCAGGGCCCGCCCAAAGTCATCCCCGCAGGGACGAAACTAGGTGTGGTGTGGCTTTTTTTTCACACGAAACACTCATTCACTCCCTATCGCTATCACGCAAACAACCCAGTTGATGCGTATCAACACTTAAAATTTAATTATTCATAGTTGTTGTCCAATCAAAAAAGGTGGCACAGTGCTTGCTGGTAATGCTTTGATCACATCAAACTCTCTGAAAAATCCGGGATCGAGGTAGCTTTTTATGGCGTTGCCGAATGAACCGCATAACAGGAAGAAGCAGCTCCAAGCAGAAAGGGCGGCTGTTCAGGACAACGGGGGGTCTCGCTCGGGAATGGACCGGCGGCAACAACCAACGGATTCCGAGGGGAACGACCGCAGGTCTGGAAGGGATCGCAGACGTGGGTTCGATCGACGAGCTGGGATCGACCGTCGCCGGACCGATGATCGTCGCATGGGGCGTTTTTTCTGGGAAGGGGAAAGTATAGAGCGACGCGACGCATTTCGCAAACGCAACGGGGGTTGAAACCGCTTCTGAACGTACGGGCGTTCAAACGTTCTCGCTGCACTACACCGCCCACCAGAGCCATCCGGACGGCCGCTCGATCGAGCGAGGGGCAGGGCTATCCGGATGGCTTTTCTTTTTCCGCATCGTTTATTCCACCTCGTAACCGATTCAGATGAGCTTCTTGACGGCGGCAACAACGGCAGCGTAGTCAGGCTCCTGCGAAACCTCCTTCACATGCTGCACGTAGCGCACCACGCCATCGGCATCCAGGACAAAAATGCTGCGCGCCAACAGCCGCAGTTCCTTGATGAGCACGCCATAGCCCTGGCCGAAGGCCGCTTCACGGTGATCCGAGAGCGTCTTGACCTTATCCACCCCCGCCGCTCCACACCACCGCTTCTGGGCAAACGGCAAGTCGTTGCTGACCGTGAGGATGACCACGTTGGGTCCCAAATTGGCAGCTTCGCTGTTGAAACGCCGGGTTTCCATGTCGCACACCGGGGTGTCCAGAGAGGGTACGCTGGAAATCACGACGACCTGCCCCCGGAAAGCGGACACCTTGACCGGTTTGAGCTCGTTGTCCAAAAGTTCCACATCCGGGGCCTTGTCCCCGACGTTTAGTTCGTTTCCAACGAGGGTCATCGGATTGCCTCGAAGTGTGACGGCGCCTTTTCGTTCCATCATAATCTGCCTCCTTATCGTGTCATAGATGAATTGAGTGCTGATGCGGCCATGATAAGGCGGCATAGGGTCGAGTCAACATCGAGAGACCCCTCATGCCCACAGCCGCCTGGTGGACACATTGCCGAAAACGGCGTTGAGAAGACCCCTTCGCGCCTGGATCCAAACAAGCACCTCGGTTTTGACGAGAAGCTCACCAGGTTCGGGTGCAACCGGTCCGCACCGGGTATGAAAGATTGATTGAAAATCCCCTTCTTTTCTGGCAGAAAACCCTTGGTTCACCATTTCATTTTGCGCCGGAGGAAGGGAGCCCCCCATGCCTGAACTGTCGGAACTCGGAAAATACGGCCAATCCGTCTGGTTTGACTTCATCCGCCGGTCACTGATCACCTCCGGGGAACTGGCCGGTTGGGTCGCTAAGGGTGTCCGGGGGGTGACCTCAAACCCCGCCATTTTCGAAAAGGCGATCGCCGGGACGCCGGACTACGACTCTGAGATACAATTCCTGTCCGCCCAGGGGAAATCGGTCTCGGAGATCTACGAGGCACTGGCCATCAAGGACATCCAGCTGGCGGCCGATGCGCTGCAGCCGGTTTATCGATCCACGCAAGGATGGGACGGGTATGTCAGCCTGGAGGTCGACCCGCTGCTGGCACGCGATGCGGCCCGCACCATCGCTGAGGCCCGGCGCCTCTTCGAGGCGGTCGACCGGCCGAATGTCATGATCAAGATCCCGGCCACCGCTGAGGGACTTCCGGCGGTAACCGAGTCCATCGCCGCCGGTGTGAACGTCAACGTCACCCTGATCTTCTCTATTGAAAATTACACCGCCGTGGCCGACGCGTACATGGCGGGGGTAGAGGCCCTCGCTGCCGCAGGCCCCAGCGCCCGCGGCGGTCATCCGGTGAAAAGCGTCGCCTCCGTCGCCTCTTTTTTCGTGAGCCGCCTCGACACCGCTTTGGAAAATGATCTCGACCGTACAGGCGCAACCGATCTGAAAGGCCGGATTGCGATTGCCAACTGCAAGCTGGCCTATGCCGAGTTCAAACGAATTCTCGGCACCCCGCGCTGGCAAGCGCTGGCCGGTCGCGGTGCAAGGGCCCAACGCGTTCTCTGGGCCAGCACCAGCACCAAGAACCCTGCCTACCCCGACACCCTTTATGTCGATGAGCTCATCGGGCCGCAAACGGTCAACACGATCCCACCGGACACACTCAGGGCGTTTATAGATCACGGGCGACCCGCCCCGACCCTGACCCAGGGCCTCGACACAGCGCTGCAGCAGATCGGACGGCTCCCCGAACTGGGGATTGAGTTGGACCGGGTCACCCGGCGCTTGCAGGAGGATGGGGTTGCCGCCTTTGTTAAACCGTTCCAAGCACTAATGGCCAGCATCGAATCCAAACGCCAACGGCTGAAACCCTGAAAGGACTGACCATCATGAACCGCCAGGATGAACTGAAAAAGAAGGCGGCGGCCGCAGCGGTCGACCGGCTGGAATCGGGCATGGTGGTTGGCCTCGGCACTGGAAGCACTTCGCGTTTCGCCCTCGAGCGACTCTCCGAGTTGATCCAGGAGGGAAGGCTTGAACGAATCGTCGGGATCCCCAGCTCCCTGCAGACCGAAACGGCGGCCCGTGAGCTTGGCATCCCGCTCACGGACTTCGAAGCTCACCCGCAGATCGACATCACCATCGACGGTGCGGATGAGGTCGACCCGGACCTGAATCTGATCAAGGGGGGCGGAGGTGCACTGCTGCGCGAGAAGGTGCTGGCCCAGGCCAGCCGCTGCAACATCATCATCGTCGACGAATCCAAGCTGTCCAAACGACTCGGCACCCGATGGGCCTTACCGGTAGAGGTGGTCCCGTTTGCCCGCGCCGCAGAGGAACGCTTTCTGAAATCCATCGGGGCGGCCGTTGCACTTCGGACCCGAAACGATAGAGCCGTGCCCACCGATCAGGGTAACCTGCTGCTCGATGCTCACTTCGGCCCGATGGACGATCCCGGCCGGTTGGCTGGGCAGCTGAGCGGCCGGGCCGGCATCGTGGAGCATGGACTGTTCGTCGGCCTGGCACATGAGGTGTTCGTTGCCGGCGCTGACGGCATTCGCCACCTCAAACGCAGGTTCTGAGCGCCACGCCACCAGCGGGGCCGGGCTCAATCACAGCACCCTTCGCTGGCGATCAGAGGGAGGAACCATCCATGGTGAAGAAAAAATTCGTCCGTAAGATCAAGGTCCGCAACAAGGATTATTACCTCACCGACATCCTGCGTTTGGAAAAGGAAGGTCTGGCCGACATCCGCCGCCTGCCATTTTGCATCCGCATCCTGGTGGAAAACCTGTTGCGCAAAATGGATGACCGGATCGTCACCGAAAATGACCTGATCCATATCGCCCGCTGGAAAAAACGCTACGCCTCTCCCCAGGAGATCCCCTTCCACCCGGCTCGGGTGCTGATGCAAGACTTCACCGGGGTCCCGGCCGTGGTGGACTTGGCGGCCATGCGGGACGCCGTGAAAGCACTCGGCGGCGACCCCCGCAAGATCAACCCCTTGGTGCCGGTTGACCTGATCGTCGACCACTCGATACAGGTGGACAGCTGGGGAAGCCGGCAGTCGCTCACCGAGAACGTCGCCCGGGAGTATGAACGCAACGGTGAGCGCTACGCCCTGCTCAAGTGGGCCCAGGCCAGTTTCAACAATTTCCTGGTCGTGCCGCCGAACACCGGGATCTGCCACCAGGTGAACCTGGAGAATATCGGCCGGGTCATCATGACCGAGAAAGCGGAGGGCAAGATCCTGGCCTACCCCGACACCTTGGTGGGCCTGGATTCCCACACCACCATGATCAACGGCGTCGGCGTGGTCGGCTGGGGCGTGGGCGGCATCGAGGCCGAAGCCGTGATGCTCGGCCAGCCTTACTACATGGCCATCCCCGAAGTGATCGGGGTCCACCTGACGGGGGCGCTGCGCGAGGGGGCCACCGCAACCGACCTGGTGCTCACCGTCACCGAGATGCTCCGGGCCCATGGAGTCGTGGAGAAATTCGTCGAGTATTTCGGACCTGGAATGAAGGGGCTGAGAGTCCCGGACCGTGCGACCATCGCCAACATGAGCCCGGAATACGGGGCAACGATCGGGTTTTTCCCGTTGGATGAGCACGTGATCGATTACCTGCACCTGACCAACCGCTCCGGCCGCGCAGAGCTGGTGGAGAAAACGGCCAAAGCGCTGGGCCTGTTTTACACCGGCAACGAAACACCGGACTACACCCAGGTGCTCAAACTCGACCTGCGCAGCGTCGAGCCGTCGGTGGCCGGCCCGGCCCGGCCCCAGGACCGCATTCGATTGCCGGAACTTAAAAACAAGTTCGCCACCGTACTGGGCTGCGATTACGAGCGCGATGCCGACACGAGCCACATCTCCACCTACCACCAGGAGTCCGGCACCGGCACGCGCCGCCCGGAGCACTGCCGGCCGAAACGCAAGGCATGCACCCTGATGCTGAACGGCAAGGACGAGAAGCTGTGTGACGGCAACGTGGTCATCGCCGCCATCACCTCCTGCACGAACACGTCCAATCCAAATGTACTGATCGGCGCCGGACTTTTGGCTAAAAAGGCGGTCGAGCGCGGCTTGCGGGTCCCTCGGACCGTGAAAACATCCCTGGCGCCGGGTTCCAAGGTTGTCATCGACTACCTGAAGGCGGCCGGCCTGCTGCCGTACCTGGAGGCCCTCGGATTCCATCTGGTCGCCTTCGGCTGCACGACCTGCATCGGCAACAGCGGTCCGCTGCTGCCTGAAATCGAAGACGCCATCGCCGGGAACGACCTCACCGTCGCCGCCGTACTCTCCGGCAACCGCAACTTCGAAGCCCGCATCCACCAGCGCGTGAAAGCCAACTTTCTGATGTCCCCCATGCTGGTGGTGGCCTTTGCTCTGGCCGGCCGGGTGGACACCGACCTGACCTCCGACCCGCTGGGCTGCGATCCCCAGGGGCGGCCGGTTTTTCTCAAGGACATCTGGCCGAGCCAGGCCGAGATCGAAGGGTTGGCCGCCCGGCACGTCAAACAGAAATTTTTCCGGGAGCAATACAGCCGGATTTCAAAGGGCGACGAGTTCTGGCATCGGCTCGAGGTCAAGGGAAGCACCACCTATGCCTGGGACGAAACCTCTGCCTACATTCGCAACCCGCCCTATTTCGATGGGTTTTCGCTTGACCCCGGGAAACCTGCCGACATTGTGGAGGCACGCGTCCTCATGGTCTTGGGGGACATGGTGACAACGGACCACATCTCCCCGGCCGGAGCCATACCGGCTCACTACCCGGCGGGGCAGTATCTTATCGCCCAGGGGGTCGATCCCAAAGACTTCAACTCCTACGGCGCCCGCCGCGGCAACCATGAGGTCATGATGCGCGGCGCGTTCGGCAACATCCGCATTAAGAACCGGATGGTCGCGCCGAAGGAAGGCAGCTACACTCTGGAGTTCCCCGAAGGCCGCGAACGGTATGTCTACGAAACCGCCATGGCCTACCGCAAGCAATCCATCCCGTTGATCATCCTCGGCGGGCGGGAGTATGGGGCCGGTTCCTCCAGGGACTGGGCCGCCAAGGGCCCGAGCCTCCTCGGCGTCAAGGCCGTCATCTGCGAATCCTTCGAACGCATCCACCGCAGCAATCTGGTCGGCATGGGCGTGCTGCCCCTGGTGTTCAAAGACGGTCAGAGCGCGCACAGTTTAGGGCTCGACGGCTCCGAGCGCATAACGATCAAGGGGGTGGCTGCCGTCAGACCCCGTGCGACGCTTGCCGTAGCAGCGGTAACGCCGGACGGTCGGATCATCGCCTTTGATGTGACCGCACGGCTGGACATGGAGATCGAGATCGACTACTTCACCCATGGCGGCATACTGCCGTATGTTTTACGCCGGATCATGACCACCGGGTGATCCGCCGGCTGCCGCCTGGGGAGCTGGGCATGTCTGCCTCCCGCGAGCGCCTGATCCTTTTCACCCGCTACCCGGAGCCGGGAACGACCAAGACCCGGCTCATCCCGGTATTGGGCCCGGAAGGCGCCGCCGCATTTCAAGAGCGCATGAGCCGGCATGTGCTGGAATGTGCATGCCGGCTGTCAGCAGAGCGAGGGGTGTCTCTGGAGATCCGCCATGAGGGTGGAAGTGTCGACCGTATGCGGGCATGGCTGGGGTCTCAACATGCCTACCGCCCCCAGGGCCCGGGCAGCCTTGGCCATAGAATGGCGCAGAGCTTTGCCCAGGCGTTCGGCACCGGAGCCGAGCGATCGGTCATCATCGGTTCGGATATTCCCGGCATCACCGTTGCAGACCTCGCTCAGGCGTTCGACGCGTTGCACCGACACGACCTGGTCTTCGGCCCGACATCGGACGGTGGCTATTATGCGATCGGCGTTACGGCGGATTGCTTCCGACGTGGTTCTCCTTACCTTGATGAGCACATTCCCTGGGGCACGGCGAAGGTGCTCGCACATTCGACCGATACCGCTCGGAGGCAGGGGCTGAGCTGGGCGCTGCTTTCTGTGCGTGACGACGTCGACCGGCCGGAGGATCTGCCGGCCGCGATGAAAACACTCTCGAACGCCGCCGGCTCGCCCAACCTGTCCGTCATCATTCCCGCACTGAATGAAGCACACCACATCGACGCAACCCTCTCCGCCCTGCCGCGCTCGGCCGAGGTGGAAATCGTCGTGGTCGACGGAGGCAGCCGCGACGGGACCGCCGCCATCGCCGAAGCCTGTCAGGTCCGTGTCCTAAAAACCCATCCCCCGCGGGCGATCCAGATGAACGCCGGTGCCGCCATGGCCTCCGGTGTGCACCTGGTTTTTCTGCACGCGGACACACGCCTGCCCCGCGACCTGGCCGAACAGGTCGCCGCTACCCTGTCACGCCCGAAAACGGGGGCCGGGGCCTTCCACCTCAGAATCGACTCGCAGCACCCGGGCCTGAAGCTGATCGCAAGCGTGGCCAACTGGAGATCCCGCTGGCTGCAGATGCCATATGGCGATCAGGCGATTTTCATGCATCGGGATCTCTTTTGGCGGCTGGGGGGCTTTGCCCCGCTGGCGATCATGGAGGATTTCGACATCATCCGGCGCTTGAAAAAACACACCCGGATCCGTTTGGCGCCGGGCAGCGCCGTCACTTCCGCTCGCCGTTGGAGGCAGCGTGGCGTTTTTACCACGTGGTGGTACAACCAATGGATGATCGCAGCTTTCCAGCTCGGTGCGTCCACCGACCGTTTGGCACGCTGGTACCGATTTAACCGCTAAAGCCTCCGCCCCGGAACGCCGATACCATCCCGTGATTCCAGTCCAAACCACCTGCCCGAAGCCGTAACCCGCTTCGTGATTATTTCAGGAGAACCTGTCCGTTCAGCGGATGAACGTTGCTTGCCGAGGCTGCTTTTGGTATTATGATGAGGTATGATTCGTTAACGCAACCCCACGATACTGATTCCATGGCCATCGACGAAACCCAGCGTATTTTGTTCGAACGCCCCAATTTGCCGGAGCTGACACGGCGATATGCGGTGGTCGACATGCATTTTCACAGCGAGCTCTCCGACGGTCATGCCGCGGTCGAAGCGATTGCCCACCGGGCCGCGGAGCTGGGGATCGGCATTGCCGTAACCGATCATAACTGCATCCACGGCGCGGTGGAGATCGACCGGTTCAAGGAGGTCTTCAGCATCCCCGGCATCGAATTAACCTCCTATGAGGGCACCCATCTGCTGGTTTATTTTTATGATATCAAAAGCTTGCTGCGCTTTTACAGCCGGCACGTCCAGCCGTTCATGGGGGTCGGAATCATGTCCTCGCTCTCTCTGGAGATGGAAGAGTTGATCGACCGGGCACGGCAGTACGAGTCAGTCATCATCTTCCCCCACCCCTACTGCGGAACCTACACCGGGGTACACAATCCATACTTCACCAACGGCCGCTTCGATCAGATCCTGGCCCTGGCGGACGGGGTGGAGGTGATAAATTCCGAAAACCTCAACAAATGGAATCTGAAGAGCGCCTTGCTGGGTTTTAACCTGAACAAGGCCATCACCGGAGGCAGCGACGGGCACCGACTGGTGCAGATGGGGCGAGTGGTCACGCTTGCCGGCTGTGCCTGGCGGCGCCGGTCTTTTTTGGATGCCGTCCGGCGCCGCCGAACGCGGGTCATCGGCAAGGAAATAGACATCCTCCGCAAGATGACCTCAAGCGGCGCGAAGCTGCGCTCGAGCATGCGCCATTACCCGGACCTGGTCCAAAAGAATCTGCGCTACCTCAACACCACTTCCCGAGCGATCCGGGACAACGTGAAACGCTCCCTGAATGAACGCCTGCACGACCATCGTCCACGCAGCGGGCGCGTCTGATTCAGTTCGTCGCCCTGGTTGCTGCTCCGGCACGTGTATGGGGCCATATCGGAAAAGACCCGTCATGGCATTTCGCATGTGCGGCTGGGCGCCCACGCATTGCGTCTCATGCGCCCGGTAATTTCGAATCTTTTCCGGCCAACAGCACCCGAGAAGCCTCCGTCGGCGGCGGGCCCCCGGAGGCAGGATCCTGCCTTTCCGACAGGACATCCTGAAATGCCACCCCGTAGATTTCCCACACCGTAACCAGGAGGGCGGCCAGGATCGGGCCGATGATGATCCCGGCCGGCCCGAACATCAGAATACCCCCCAGCGTTCCGAACAGGATCAGCAGTTCGTGCATGCGGGTGTCCTTGCCTACCAGCCGAGGCCGCAGAAGCGTGTCGATGTTGCCGACCACCAGCACGCCGAAGAGCAGGAGACCGACTCCTTTGCCGTAGTGGGCGCCCATGAGCAGGATGATGCTGGCCGGCAGCCACACGATGGCCGTGCCGATGCCGGGGATCAGCGAGGACACCCCGGCCACCGTCCCCCAGAAAACAGCGCTCGGTATCCCCAGGACGGCAAAAGCACCCCCTGTAAGCAACCCTTGGAGGATGCCGATCACTGCGACACCTTTTATAGTGGCCCGGGTCACCGAGGTGAACTTTTCGAGCATGCGCTGCTGATCGCCCGGGTTCAGCGGCAGGTAATACAAAATTTTGTTCAAAATACGCTCGCCGTCCACCAGAAGAAAAAACATCGTGTAGAAAAAGATAAAGAGCAGAAAAATGAATTGGGCCGTCATCACCGTCACCGATGAGAGACTGTTGATCAGGTAGCTGCTCAAACGGCCCACCAGCTCGCCCGCCTTCTGGAGAATCGTTTCCTTGTAAGGGAGAATACGGTCGTAAAATGGAATGGCTTCCAGCCATTCGGAGAATGCCGCTGGTTCGGCAATCTGCTGCTGAATCCAGGGCTTGACCGCCTGGCTGACCTTGATGGCCTCACCGGTCACTGCACCCAACAAAGCAGCGAGCGGTAAAATCACCGCAAAGAAGATCACCAGCAGCGTCACCAATGCGGCCGGGCTGCTGCGACGGCCGAAGCCTCGTCGCAGCCGCCGGTAGAGCGGCCACGCCAGGCCTGAGAAAATAGCCGCCATAAGAATCGTCATCACGAACGGGAGGATCATGGCCATGAATACCGCCGTGATGAACAGCAGCAACAAAAGCACGCATGCCTTGTTGAAGTTTTCGTGACTCATGGAGATAGCGCCTCTACGATCACATGGGTGACGTACGGATGGCTGCAGCAAACCCGTTTTGAATCGTGCCGAACGAAATGTGGATGGAGGGCCTCCGGGCCGGCGGACGGTCGTCAGCAGCGACCCTGATGAGGTTATACTACTGAATCCTCCGCTTCCGGTCAAGGTTTCACGGCTGGCGGATGACTCCGGCCACCCTGCACAAAGCGAAAACAGCCGCCGCGACCACACCCGGTGGGGGAGGACGCGGCTGCAACCGGGCCAATCTAATGGTGCGAGGTTTGATGTGTTCAGCCGGAGGAGGTTAAGACCGGCCCCAACCGTCGGACATGCATCAGGTAATTGACGTGCGTATTCCCGCCCAAGGAATACCTTTT
Organism: Desulfobacterales bacterium; assembly: GCA_041736435.1. GTDB lineage: Bacteria > Desulfobacterota > Desulfobacteria > Desulfobacterales > SpSt-501 > SpSt-501. The sequence goes on from JBGSTS010000150.1 coordinate 74,741, forward strand.
CAGAAACGGATTGTAATTCAATCCGCAGAGATTCTGCATCCCAAGCCCGCAGGCGGCACACCAGGCCTGAAGTTCGGAGGGCTTGATCAAGCGACGGTAGGAATGGGTGCCACGCCGCACCAGGCCAAGGATATACTCGGCGCCGATAATGGCGAACAACCAGGATTTGAGGTTGCGGTTGAGGGTAGCGAAAAAAACGTCCCCGCCGGGTTTGACCAGGCGGGCGCAGGCCGCCACGATCGAGGATGGGTTCGGCACGTGTTCCAATAGTTCCATGCAAATCACGATATCGAAGGCCTCGGGGGCTTCCTCGGCGAGCTGTTCCGCCGTCGCGTGGCGGTAGTCCACCGCAAGCCCGGATGCCTGTGCGTGATGCTTCGCGACCGCCAGGGGTTCCTCCCCGGCGTCGATCCCTGTGACTTCAGCACCCAACGCGGCCATGGCTTCGGCGAGGATACCGCCGCCGCAGCCGATGTCGAGCACCGATTTGGCCGTCAACCCGACGCGCGCATGGACATAGCCGACCCTCAGCCCGTTGATGTCGTGCAGGGCCTTGAACACACCCTGGCGATCCCACCAGATGGGAGCCAGCGATGCGAACTTGGCGAGTTCATCCGGATCGACGTTCTGTCTGAACGGTTTAACCATATGCCACTATCGGGACGCGGCCTTAAAAAACATCGGGCTGCAGAGCAGGGTATTACCCCGGTTGGTGACTATTTACAAATCGGGGGCAGCCAAGACCGGCCACGCCCCCTGGGGGGGCACGGCCGCAACCGGCCCATCCCAATGGTGCGGTGTTGGACCTGTTGAGTTGCCGGAGTAATAAAGCGGTGTGGTCATTTTTTCAGTGCCCACAGCTGCGACAACAGCATTCCAGACAGCATGAACCCGCAACCGACGATCCCGCGCAGGGTGAGACCTTCATCCAGGATCCACCAGCCGCCCCATGCGGCAAATACCGCCTCGAGACTCATCAAAATCGATGCATGTGCCGGACGGGCCCGGCGTTGAGCCACGACCTGCAGCGTATAGGCAACTCCCACGGAGAGAACTCCGCCGTACAGAATCGGTCCGGCGGCCGCAGAGATAGCGGCCCATTCGAAGCTCTCAAACACCCATGCGGTGCCCAGACTTAGCAGCGCACAGATGAAAAACTGGTAAAAGGCCAAATCCACTGGCCGGGCCCGCGGGGACAAGTAGGCCACCAGAAGCACCTGAACGCTCCAAAAAACGGCACTGATCAGCACCAGGGCATCGCCGGTCGCGATGGTAAAATCCTCGGTAACGGACAACAAATAAAGCCCCGCAGCGGCCGATGCGGCACCGATCCAGGTTCCCAGCTGCGGCCGTTGGTTCCAGAGCAGCCCCAAAATCGGGACGAAGACCACATAGAGTCCTGTGATGAATCCGGCCTTGCCGGCGGTCGTGTAAAGCAGCGCCACCTGCTGCAGGGAGACCGCCACGAACAACACCAGGCCGAGCACGCCCCCGCCGAGGAGAAACAGGCGCGAGCGCACTGGGGCGGTAACCGGCCGGGGAATCCGCCGGCCGGCCGGCAGCAGCGGCAGCAGCGAAAGACAACCCAGGGCAAAGCGCAGTCCGTTGTAGGTGAAGGGCCCGACATAGTCCATCCCCAACCGCTGGGCCACGAAAGCAAAGCCCCAAATGGCAGCCGTCAGCAACAGAAGAAAATCGGAAGCGAGGGGGGAGGATCGCATCGGCTCACCTGTTTTGCCGGGGAAGTAGTGCGGTCATCTCGCGGTGCTGGCCGAACTGCACGGTGACAATCCCTCCCACGATGAGAACCAGCGCTAAAAGAATCATTGCACTGATCCGCTCATCCAGAAAGACCCCTGCCAACAACACCCCGGACACCGGAATCAGAAAAACAAAGGAATGCAGCGCAACGGCGCCGTAGGCGTGCATCAGGCGGGTCCAGGCGACAAACGCAAACGCCGTCGTCAAGACCCCCTGGAAAACGATAGCGGCGGCGATCTCGAAACTGAACCCCGACACCATCGGCGCGTCCCACACCGGCGCCCCCGCGGCAAACAGCGGGACGGCGAACAGCAGTTGATAGAAGACAATTTGAACCGAGGAGATGCTTTGGAGCAGGTGTTTCGTGTATGCGGCGCTGCAGGCCCAGACCAGAGTGGAGACCAGTAGCAGGAGATCGCCGGCCATAAAATTCTCGTGGAGCCCCGGCTGGTCCAGAAAGACACAGGCGGCACCGGAAAACCCCAACACGAGGCCGATCAACTTGAGCGGCGTGATGCGGTCGCCGGCCAAAAAAAAATGCGCCAGGAAGAGCAGAAAGAACGGTTGCAGGTTGGTGAGCAGGGCGCCACGGGAGGCTTGGGTCATGGTAAACCCGACATACACGAGGGCCAGTTGCAGGGTGAACAGCAGCGAATTGACCACCAGCGGCCGCAAGTGCCCGGTCGCAGGGCGCAGCGGATGCCCGGCGATACGTGCCCACCCCCACAGGATCAGCGTGGAAATACCGAACCGCACGGCGGCCGCCGTCAAGGGCCCAAGGCCTGACAAGCTGAACTTGATGGCCACCGTATTGGCTCCCCACAGCACGCAGAGAAATGCCGCCAGCGCGGCGGATAAAAACGGGAGCTTGGGGTCGGACGGCAGGGGCGCCATCTAAGTTTCCTGTCAGCCGCAGATTGGGCCGCGCGTGTGCGCCGTCACAGGGCCGGATCGAAGCAGTAGCGGATTTGCCGGTATGCGTCGCGGAAGCGGTGAACTTCCTCCTGCACGCCGTTCGCACCGCGGAGGCATTCCCGCATGAGCTCGGCAATTCGCACCATTTCCGGCTCGCCCATTCCGAAACGCGTCATCTCCTGCACGCCGATGCGGATGCCGTCGGGGTGGTCATGGCTGCTCAGCGGCTCATGGGGCAGCATATTCATGTTCAGGATGATATCGTTGGCTTCGAGGCGACGCGATACCTTTTCCCCGCCTCCGTGGTCCCTCACGTTCACCGCGACCTGATGGCTCTCGGTAAACCCATGCTCCCTGCCCTGAACATCGAAACCCAACCGGTCCAGGGCAACCGCCAGCGCCCTGGCGTTGCGGATGACGTCATCGGCATAGGGCCCGGCGAATGCCAGCATTTCCCGGGTGCAGATAGCCATCTGGGCCAGAGTGTGCAGGTGATGGTTGCTGGAGGATCCGGGGAAGGCCCCCCGGTCGATCCGGCGCCAGGAGTCCTCGTCCATGCTGCTTAAAATAACGCCCCGCTGACTGCCGAAAAAAGTCTTGTGCGTGCTGCCGGTCACGAGAAACGCACCTTCTTTGAGCGGTTGCTGAAACCGCCTGCCGGCGATGAGACCGAGAACGTGAGCCCCGTCGTATATGATCGTCGTGCGCGTCTGCCGGCAGACCTCGGCCAGCTCGCGGACCGGCTCAGGGAACAGGAAAAGGCTTTTGCCGAGCACCGCCAGCTTCGGCCGGGTTTTTTCGATCATGTAGGCTGAATTTTCGATGTCGATGTGGTAGCCGTCTGGGCTCAGAGGGAAGTCGATGATGTTGCGGGTGAATTTGCCGAGAGATCCCATGCGATGATGGCTGATGTGGCCCCCCCCGGGGGTCGAGTTGACCATGACCACGTCACCGGGGCTGACGAACCGGCTGAACACGGCCTCGTTGGCGTTGGTTCCGCTGATCGGCCGCACCTCGCATCGGTCGCAGTCGAACAGACGTTTGAGGTCGGCCGTGAGCTCGTCTTCGATCCGGTCGATGTAGGTGGTGCCCCGGTAGTAACGTTCTCCGGGATGGCCTTCAGCATAGCGATGGGCGAAGTCCGATCCGGCCAACGCCCGCGCCCGGCGACTCATCACATTTTCGCTGGCGATCAGGTTGATGCAGCGGCTTCTCCAGTCCTCCTGGCGGCGGACCAGTTCTTCAATTTCGGCAAGTTGGGTTCCCTGCATGAACAACGGGTCTCCTTCCGGCATGGCATATCTGCGACGCTGCATCCCTGCTGCGTTGCGGGGCAATCCCAGCGCCGTAAAAAGTGACCATCTATAGGCCAACGGGTTGCTCAAGTCAACGAGCAAAAAGCAGCAGTCATCACCGCGGGCGTTCCGTCAGGGGCTATGCCACGGTTGCATCGGCTGTGGGTCATGGTGTATAACGGCAGGCATGGTTGCGAGGTTTCTTTGCGCGATCTTCGGCGCCGTCATCCTTTTAGCTGGGGGCGAATGGGGCGTTCCAGCCCGCTCGCTCCTGGCTGCGCCCGTCATCCGGCCAGACGGCCTGGTGGAGTTCGTGCGACCCGATGGATCCGTCGCGGCGCACGTGGTGGTTGAAATTGCCGAGACCCCCGAGGATCGTGCCAGGGGATTGATGGGCCGCAGTCTTGCAGACTTCACGGGTGGGATGATCTTCCTTTTCGAGAAGGCCGAGCCCCAGGTGTTTTGGATGCGCAACACCCCGACTCCACTGGATATCATTTTCATCGATGCCGCCAACCGGGTCCTCAACATCGCCGCCCACACCACACCGATGTCGGATCGGCACTACGCATCCGCCGGCGCAGCGGCTATTGTTGTTGAAACCAAGGCCGGGTTTGCCGATCGGTTCGGTATCCGTGAGGGCCTCATGCTGCGCTGGAAGCGGTTCCAGCGCTGAAGCCATGAGGCTCCTTTCACGAATTTTCAGAGGAATCACGCTGGCCGGTGCAGCGCTCTGCCTGCTCATCGGCACGATCGCCCGAGGGCAAGATTCCGGTTTCACCGGCGTGAATTACGGTCCATTTCATCGCCCGGGGCAAAACCCGGAACTCACCACCCGGCTTCCAGCGGAACACATCGCCGCGGACCTCGATGCCATATCCGCGGCAGGCTTCCGGTTCATTCGGAGTTTCGGACTCGACAACGGCCTGAACCAGATCGTGCCCATCGCCCACCGCCGGTTCCCGAAGCTCAGGTTTTTCGTGGGAGTCTATGTTTGCGGGATAAACCACGACGATCGGACCAATCCCCACAGCACACGGTCCCAAATCGATGAGGCCATCCGCCTAGCCAATACCTACGACTCCGTCGAGGCCATCGTCGTCGGCAATGAATGCCTGGCCGGCGAGCCCGAGGCATGCCGCCAGCCGGTGTCGATAGCCCAGTTGATCGGAGACATCGAAACCGTCCGTCAAGGCCTTGCCGGCCCGGCGCGCACCCGGGTCAAGGTGACCACCGCCATATCGATGCTGGCCGCCGTGAAACATCATGAGACCCAAGGCCGGCGGTTGGCCGCACATGGGGATGCCGTGATGGTAAACATTTACCCGTTTTTTGAGCGGGTCGCGGCAGCCGATGCTCCCCAGGCCTTCGCGGGAGCCCTGCGCCATGTGAGCCACCTTTATGCGCCCAGCGGAAAACCGCTGATCGTCGGGGAGACGGGATGGCCGAGCGCCGGCCCGGCCAATGGCGCTGCCGTTCCCAGCCTCGAGCACCAGGCCAACTACCTTCGAGCCGTGAGCCGTTATGGCCGGGCCAACCGCCTTAGCCAGTTTCTCTTCGAGATGTTCGACGAGCCGTGGAAATCGGCAGCGGAGAGCGTCGGCCCGCACTGGGGGCTTTTCGACACGGACAGACGGTCGAAACACGGCCCCCCGTTTCCGTGGGCGGCCGATTGACCGGATCAGTTCATGGAGCGGGATTCAGCGGGTGTCTGCGTCGTTTTCCGGCCGAACACGGGATGGCGCTTGGCAGCCAACTTGATGAGGTAGCCTGCCATGTCGCCGTGCGAATACCCTGCGAATTCGGCCGCGCTGGCCATGCTGGCATCTTCGCTGATGTCGGGGTTGGGGTTGATGTCGAGCGCGTAGAAAACGCCGTCCTGCAGCCGCAGATCGATGCGACCGTAGTCGCGGCAGCCGATGGCCTTGTAGGCGGCCATGCTCACGCGTTCCAGTTCCGCTCGTTCGGCATCATCGAGAGCGCCGGGAATGACCGTGTGGATATTTTCGTAGTGAACCGACCCCGGCATGAACTTGGCATCGAACGAGCATAGCCGGTCGTGCACATCGTTGAGGGCTGAAAAGTCCATCTCGGCCGGCGGCAGCATCTCGACGCGGCCGTTGCCCCACAGGGACACATGGAATTCCCGCCCGTCGATGAAATCCTCCACAAGAGCGGGCAACCCGACGTCGTCGACCAGATACGAGATTCGATCCTGCAGCTCCGTTTCGTTCACCGCCACCGATTCGGAGGTGACCCACTCGCTGCAGTGACCGATGGCAGGCTTGACGATGGCCGGGAAGTCGTGCCAGCCGTTGGATTTGGATGAGGTATACAACCGCCAGCGCGGGGTGGGCACCCCGTGGTGGTCGAGAATTTCCTTCACCCGGTGTTTTTCGTAGCTGAGCGCCAGAGTTGCGGAGCTCGACCCGGTGAAGACAAACCGCATCCGCTCCAAATGGCGGGCAACGATCCACTCGCTGTGCTTGTGACCGGGAATGCCGTCACACCAATTGAAGAGAACACAGGCTTCGGAGTCGAAAGAATTTAATTTTTCTGGAAAATGATGGTCGACAACCGGCAGCAGATCTACTCCAAAGCCGGCCGAACTCAGGTGTTTGGTGAGCCGAGCGTGGGCTTCGGAGACGTCCTCTCTTTCTTGGATGGTCCACTGCGGGTCGAAATCATAAAGCAGCAGGACGTTCATTTCAGCGGGAGTCAAGTTGACGGGCATTCAAACCTCCTCTCCGCATCGGCCCATGAACCGGGCAGATCCAGGGGGTATCCGGTCGAGGCGCATCTGCCTGCAGCAAAGCTGTTCCGGCAATTAATGTTTATAATTAAGTTAGCTATCGATGGCTAACTTTATTGATTTTTTTTACGCCGAGACGTACCTTGGAATCCGCAGCCGTGTAACTGTAATTACGCCCCCTGGAGGTTCGAAACCGCAGCAGACGCTGCACCCAACCCAAAAAACCCATATTTCCAATTAACATCTTGTGGTTATGATATATTCTTACCCATTGATAGATTATATCCAAGCAGCAATAGTGTGTCAAGATTTAATATTACACAACATTTGGTAGTCCAAATTCGACCTCATCTTTCTTAAATAAAATGCAGAGAACAGGTTAAATATCAGAGTATTTCTACTTATTTCAATAGGATTAACGTGTTCTGGTGAAAGGAAACCAAACAATGTGAAATTCTCTTCCTAAAAACACGGGGGTTGATCAAATGGGAGTAAACCGCAATGTTCCACGCTGGCTTCCAGGGAACAAAATGAAGTATGATAATTTAATGATTAGTGATTCAGTTTGATGATAATCCGGAAGTAATGGAAAGGCGGAAATCTCGGCAAATGGGTGGTGTCAACGGACGAGGGGCAACAGGCGAGGTGTCTCTAAAACGACTTACTAGTCATGCCGGCCCAACTGGATTGAAAGCATCTCCATCTGCGTTTAATGTCTTCCTTTCGGTTCTCTTCGGATAGCAGCACCGAAGTGACATTCCAATGCTTTTTATCTTCTCTTCACGTCCAAAATCTTCTTCCATATTTTCTCCCGTCACTGGGTTGCAGGCTGCCGCAATGCGCGCGAATACCGGGCGGCGTGCGGGGGGGGGGGGGGGGGCAAACCCGGACCGGCCGACACCCCTGACTATTTCATGAATTTTTTTCGGCGGCACTAACGCTTGAAACGCTTTTGGATGGAGTCTCTTTCCTGGGGGGACAATCGGTCCCAGCGCTGAAGGTCGTTTTCGATTCGCCGCCGCTCTTCAGGCGAAAGTTGCTGCCACTGCTGGTAGCGCTGCTGGTAGCGATCCCGGTCCTGCGGCGGCATGCGATTCAAGTCCTGCATGCGACGGCGCATGGCATCCTTTTGCTCGGGCGGCAGGGACTGCCACTCCTGGTAGTGGCGCTGCATTCGCCGCTGGTCTTCGCGGGAAGGGGTCTGGGCCCAATAGGGACGGCCGCCGAAAGCGGACGACGCCCTAAGACCGAAGGAAGCGGCAATGACGAGGGGCGGCGACGGCGAATCGTGACGGGGCACGGGCGGTCCGGCCAGCACCGGTATGCTGAGCGCCAATGAAACGGCCGCTATCAACGCCGGGCAGGGAAGTGCGCGACATAGAAAGCGACGAATGGTTTTATGCGATTTCGGCCGCATGGCGCCGTACCTCGTGAGCCTGAGGGTTTTCTTCTCCACTCGGCGTGTCGCCGGGAGTTGGGTCGGAGTCGACGAGATGCACCAGTTTTTCGATCGTATCCAGGCTTTTCAAAAAATCGAGCTGCTTGACCACTTCCACGTCCTGCACCGGCAGCTGCTCTTCGAGCCGAAGATCGGCCACTTTTTCGGAACCGAAAAAGTGGTCCTGGAAAAAATAGCCAGCCGCGGCGAGAACGAGCATCGCGCTCGCTGCGGCCATGGCCGGAATCAGACGAAAACGCCATCCGGCACCCACCCGCCGGTCGGCTGGTCGGCGCAGTTCCCGGAGCACCCGCCCCGCCATGAGGCCGGCC